>MGZO01000109.1:32820-34357 GCA_001802655.1 Hydrogenophilales bacterium RIFOXYD1_FULL_62_11 | reverse complement strand
CGGCCACTTCGGTTGGCTGCGGCTCTTTCACCTTCACCACCAGCTCGGCAGCGTAGGTCTCGGCAGCCGTGGCAACGATGGCTGCGCCGGCGGCGCGATAGGCGTCGTCGCCAAATCCAGCGGCAGAGCCTGCGCCCGTTTCGACGCTGACAGTGTGGCCCGCCTCCGTCAGCACGCGCGCTCCCTCCGGGCTGAGCGCGACCCGGTATTCGTGATTCTTGATCTCTCTGGGGATGCCGATGTGCATGATGGATCGAGCCTCAGGTTGCAATGCAAGCTTGCGTAAGTTTGAGTCCGCTAGGGCTTGGGCGCCACCTCGGCGCGACGTTCGAAGCGGTAATACGCCGGTGGGATTTTGCCGAGATTGAGCTCGCGTGTGCCCCAGCCGATCGGCAGACGGGCGACCGTGCGATAGGGACCGATCATCGAGGGTGCGGCCTGCACGTCATATAGCCCGGGCGTCATCAGGCGCGCCGACACGGTCATACCGGCCTCGCTGGCGTGGTGCGACACCCCGGAAAACGGGCGTGCCAGCGGTTCGCCGATGAAAATTCCCTGCCCCGGCATCTGCACGCTTTTCCAATACGCCTCGATCAGGGTCTCACCCATTAAATAGTGCGCCATGACCACACCGGGGATGGGGAACTTGTTCGGGTAATTGCAAGGCTCGATCACCGCGCCATAGCTGCCGGTTGCTCCTGCTTCCAGCCATTTGAGGCTGCTCATCTGCCCGGTGCCGAACAGCACGCCGCCGGCCGAGGTGAGATGGTCGCCGATGGCGCCGGGCAAAAAGGTGTTGCTGTCGAGCGCGGGCACCTGAGTGAGGCCGGTGAAGTAAAACATCACGTCGTGTTTGCGGGCGAGCGTGTCGGCCTGCACGATTTCGGTCGGGATGATGGCCTGCATCTGGATGCGCAACGTCTCGAACCCGGCCGCGCGCACATTGCGCGCCTTGTCCGAGGTGCTCAACAAATAGGCGGTACCGGCCGGGTTGCTGTGGTCGGACGCCACGCCGCGATCGATCAGCTTTTTGGCGTCGGCCACGCTGGCGGCGGCCAGACTCATGGCCGGGCGCATTTTGTAGGTGGCGTAGGGCCGTGCCACGCTGCTGTTGAAGTAGGGACTGGGACGGGTGGGTTTGCAGGTGCTGGCGCAATACGCCGGATCGAAGCCAAACGCGAAGGCGGAAGTGATCGACATGCAGTCGACCCGGTAGGGCTGCGCCCAGGTCAGCGCAAACGCCTGCACCGTTTTGGGGGTGGCGCGGTCCACGCGGCGCTTGATATTGATGAATGTCTCGCGGCTCATGGTGCTGCTGCCCGGCTTGAAGCGGACATGAATCAGATTGGCGGTGGGAATGTTGCGCTTCTCCAGGTAATACGCAGCGATGGCGACGCTGTCGGGATCGTCGTCGTTGACGATCACGCCCAGCTGGTCAGGGCTGAGACCCGGCTGGGGGAAATGAGTGAGAACCGGTTGCTGCAGCGACTCGGCGTGAATCAGGGCCGGCAGCAGGCTCAAGGCCAGTGCAAAAAAC
>MGZO01000109.1:21408-32807 GCA_001802655.1 Hydrogenophilales bacterium RIFOXYD1_FULL_62_11 | reverse complement strand
CGCCAGCGTGCGGATCACCTGGGTCGACGCCGCGCGCACCGGCGCCCCCGACAGGCCGCCGGTCTCCGCCGCGTTGGGCAGGCCGGCGACGGCGTCGCGCGCCAGGGTGGTGTTGGTCGCGATCACCGCGTCGATGCGGTGCATCATCAACAGCGCGGCAATCGCGGCGATCTGCGCCTCGTCGAGATCAGGGGCGATTTTCAGCGCGATCGGCACGTATTGGCCGTGACGCTGCGCGAGTTCGGACTGGCGCAGCTTGATCGCGGACAGCAGCGCATCCAGCGCCTCGTCCTTTTGCAATTCACGCAAGTTCTGCGTGTTGGGCGACGAGATGTTCACCGTGACATAGCGGGCGTGCGGATACACCTTGTCGAGGCAGGAAAGATAGTCGTCCACCGCCTGCTCGTTGGGGGTGTCCTTGTTCTTGCCGATGTTGATGCCGAGCACGCCGGTGTATCCGCTTGCCTGCACATTCCGCACCAGATTGTCGACGCCGAGGTTGTTGAAACCCATGCGGTTGATGATGGCCTCGGCAACGGGCAGGCGGAACAGGCGCGGTTTGGGATTGCCGGCTTGCGGGCGTGGCGTCACCGTGCCGATCTCGATGAAGCCGAAACCCAGTTCCGCCAGCGCATTGATGTGCGTGCCATCCTTGTCGAGTCCGGCGGCGAGGCCGACCGCGTTGGGAAAATCGATGCCCATCACGTGCACCGGCTTGCCGGTTGCGCGTGGCAGCAGCTTCAGCAGGCCGAGGCTGCGGGCGGCATCGAGGCTCGCCAGCGTGAAGCCATGAGCATCTTCAGGGTCGAGCGAAA
Organism: Hydrogenophilales bacterium RIFOXYD1_FULL_62_11; assembly: GCA_001802655.1. Taxonomy (GTDB): domain Bacteria; phylum Pseudomonadota; class Gammaproteobacteria; order Burkholderiales; family Thiobacillaceae; genus Thiobacillus. The sequence goes on along the minus strand of MGZO01000109.1, from coordinate 31,992 downwards.
AGAGCGCGGATCGAAGCAGGGAATAAAGCATGGTCAGGGGGCGGGGGAAGTGGAATAGGGAGGGTGGGTGGCCGCTTCGACCGAGCCGGCGTCGGGGTCATCGTAGACCGATTGATCGAACGCCTGCTCACTTTTGGCGACGATGCAGGACACCGCGCAATCGCCGGTGACGTTGACGGCGGTGCGCATCATGTCGAGCAGGCGGTCGACCCCGATGATGAGCGCGATGCCCTCGACCGGCAGGCCGACCTGGCCCAGCACCATGGTGAGCGTCACCAGGCCGACGGCGGGAATGGCTGCGGTGCCGACCGAGGCCAGCGTGGCGGTCAGCACCACCATCAGGTAATCGGTGAGCGACAGGTCGACGCCATAGACGTTGGCAATGAAAACCGTGGCCACGCCCTGCATCATCGCGGTGCCGTCCATGTTGATGGTGGCGCCCAGCGGCACAGTGAACGCGGCCGCGCTGTTCTTCACGCCCAGCCGGTATTCCACCGTGCGCAGGGTCACAGGGATGGTGGCGCCCGAACTGGCGGTCGAAAACGCGAAGGCGACCGGGTCGCGCATTTTTTTCAGGAACGTGAGCGGGTTGAGCCCGGCCAGCCCGCGCAGCAGCAGCGGATAAACGCCGAACATCTGGATCGCCAGCGCAGCCGTGAGCGTCAGAAAATAGGCCGCCAGCGGCAGCAGGATGTCGAGACCCTGGCTGGCGAAGGTGCGGGTGATCAGGGCGAATACGCCGTAGGGCGCTAGCCGCATGATCCACTCGACCATGTGCATGATGACCACATTGAGGTCGGTGAACAGGTTGAGCACATGGGTGCCGCGCTGCCCCGACATTGTGACCGCCATGCCGAACAGCAGCGCGAACACGATGATCTGCAGCATGTTGCCTTCGGCCATCGCCGCCACCGGATTGGTCGGCACCAGATCCGTCAGCACCTGGGTGAGCGGCGGCGCGTCCTTGCCCGTGAAGCTGGCGCTGGATGGGCCGGCGTCGAAGCCTTGTCCGGGATCGACGACGCCGGCCACGCCGAGGGCGATCGTCACCGCGATCGCCGTGGTCGCAAGATAGAGCGCCAGCGCCCGTGCACCCATGCGGCCGAGCGTGCGCAGATCGGACAGCGCCGTGACGCCGGTCACCAGCGAGACGAACACCAGCGGCACCACCATCATTTTCAGCGCTGACACGAACAGGGTGCCCACCACGCCGAGTACGCCGTCGAGCAGATAAAGCTGTGCCCAGGCCGGCGGACCGGACAGCTTGAGCACGCTGCCGAGGACGATGCCCGCGATCATCGCCAGCATGATCTGGCGGGTCAGCGTATGCATGCTTTTCATGGATAACGGTTCCTGGGGGAAGAAGGGGTGAGCCAAACGTGAAGATTGTAGCGCTGCCGGCAGGCGATCTGCGGGTCTGCCCGTTTGTTCCGGCCTGCAGTATCCGGTATCTGGCGGAAGCTCGGATGACGGATTGAAGGGAACGCATGCAGCCCTGCGTGAAAAGGTTCGGTCGATGGCGACAAGCGGGTAAAATTCTCGCCTGGATTCACCCCACCCACAACCGATTACGAGTGCCCATGTCCCTGCTTGCCCGCTGTGTCTGTGTTTCCCTGTTGTTGCTTTCGTCCGTATCCGTGCTGGCCGCTGTGCCGCCACCGCCCCCGCTTGTCGCCAAATCCTACGTGTTGATGGATGCGACAAGCGGCGCGGTGCTGGTCAACCAGCAGGGCGATGAACGCTTGCCCCCCGCCAGCCTGACCAAGCTGATGACGGCCTATATCGCCACGCTGAAAATCCAGCGCGGCGAGCTGAAAGAAAGCGATCTGGTCACCATCAGCGAAAAGGCCTGGCGTATGGGTGGATCGAAGATGTTCGTTCAGGTAGGCAACCAAGTGTCAGTCAACGACCTGTTCCACGGTATCGTCATCCAGTCGGGCAACGACGCCAGCGTGGCGCTGGCCGAGCATATCGCAGGCAGCGAAGAAGCCTTTGCCTCACTGATGAACAGCGAAGCCAAGCGCTTGGGGATGCGCAACACCCACTTCGCGAATGCCACCGGCTGGCCTGCGCCTGACCACTACTCCACCGCCCGCGACATGGCGATTCTGGCGCACGCCATCATCAACGCCGACCCCGTGCATTACGCGATTTATGCGCAGAAATATTTTCTGTGGAACGGCATCAAACAGCCCAACCGTAATCTGCTGCTGTGGCGCAATGACGGCGTGGATGGCCTGAAAACCGGCCATACCGAAGAAGCCGGGTATTGCCTGGTGGCATCGGCGAAGAAAAACGACCAGCGCATGATCGCTGCCGTGTTCGGCACCAGTAGCGAAGCCGCGCGTGCCACCGAAACCGCCAAGCTGCTCGGTTATGGATTTTTGTTTTACGAAACCAAAATCTTCCACAAAAAGGGCGAGGTGCTGGCGCAGGCGCCGGTGTGGAAGGGGGCTGCCAGCAGCGTCAAGGTGGGTGTCAACGCCGACATGGCCATGAGCATGCCACGCGGCGAAGCGGCGCAGTTCAGCACGCAGACCGTGCTGAATCCAACCCTGATCGCGCCGCTGAAGCAGGGCGACGTGGTCGGCAAGGTGGAAATTCGCCGTGGCGACAAGGTGCTGAAATCGGTCGACCTGGTGGCGCTGGAAGCGGTCGATCAGGGCGGATTCTTTCGCCGCGTCTGGGACAGCATTCGCCTGTTTTTCAGCGGCTTGTTCGGCTGATCGCCTTGAGGCTGGCGCGCGGCTAGGCCGGGTGGAACACCGCCTGCCATAGCGCGCGCACTGCTGCGGGGTAGCCGTCCACGCTTGCCGCTTCGACCCGCGCCTGTTCGGCACCCGCCAGCTTGATCTGGTGCTGCAGGCGGCGTAGCTCGCGGTAGGCGTCGGCGGCGGGCAGGGCGATGTCATCCGGCACCAGACCGAGTGCGGCCACGCGTTTGAGCAGGGTGATATTGCCGACGTTGTCGCTGAGTTCAGGGAGGGCGTGGGCGTGCGTCAGCAGCAGATACTGCACGCTGAACTCGACGTCGACGATGCCGCCGGCATCGTGTTTCAAATCGAACAAACCACTGTCGTTGGGATGGCCTGCGTGCATCTTTTCGCGCATGGCCAGCACTTCGTCGCGCAGTTTGGCCGCATCGCGCGGCATGCATAACACCTGGTGGCGCAAGGCCTCGAAGCTTGCGCCGATTGCGACATCGCCGCAGACAAAGCGCGCCCGCGACAGCGCCTGATGTTCCCAGGTCCAGGCGTTGTTCAACTGATAGTTGCGGAAGGCCGCCGTCGAGCTGACCAGCAATCCCGATGCGCCATCCGGGCGCAGCCGCAAATCCGTTTCATACAATATGCCTGCCGATGTGAGCGTGCCGAGCCAGGTGTTGATGCGCTGGGCGAGGCGCGCATAAATTTCCTGCGCGCGTTCGTCGTCATCGTCGTAGAGAAAAACCAGGTCGAGGTCGGACGCATAGCCGAGTTCTTTGCCGCCGAGTTTGCCGTAGCCGATGATGGCGAACAGCGGGCTGTCGCGGTGGCGGGTTTTCAGCCCGTCCCAGCAACGCGCGAGGGTTTCGGCGAGCAGCGTGTCAGCCAGGTAGGACAGATTGTCCGACAGCATTTCGAGCGTGAGCCGGCCCGCCACGTCTTGCGCCAGCAGGCGCAGCGTCTGTACCTGCTTGAAGCGCCGCAACGCGTCCATTTGCGCTTCGGTGTCGCCGGGATGCGCGTCGAGTTCGGCGTGCAGTTGCGCACCAAGCTGGGCCCAGTCGGGCAGCTGCATCAGATGTTGCGGCGCGATCAGTTCGTCCAGCAGTTGCGGTTGCCGTGTGATCAGGCTGGCTGCCCACGGACTGGCCGCCAGCAGGCGCACCAGCTGGCGCAGGGCCGCCGGGTATTCGCCGAGCAGCGCCAGATAGGTGCTGCGTCGGGCGATCGCCTGCATCAGCGCGGCAAAGCGTTCCAGCGTGGCCTGTGGGTCGGACTGACTGCCGATGATTTCGAGCGCAGGCGGCAGCAGCATGTTGAGTCGCTGCTGGGTTGATTCGCTGAGACGCGCGGTGTGCTGGCGCAAGCTGTCGAGCGTGATCAGCACTTTGTCCGGATCAGCGTAGCCGGCGTTTTCCAGCAGGGCGAGGGAAGTAGCGGCATCCGCCGTGCCGCAGCACACTGCCGTGAGCGGATGGCTGTTCTGGTCGGTTTGCGGCGCGGCGAACACTTGCTCGAAATGGCGCGTGACCTTGTGGCGATGCAGGTCGAGCGCGGCGATCAGCGCGGCGTAGTCGGGAAAGTCCATTGCCTCGGCGAGCATCGCCTGCGATTCGGCATCGTCCGGCAGCAGTTGGGTTTGCGCGTCGTCCAGATATTGCAGGCGGTGTTCCACCCGGCGCAGGAAGTCGTAGGCGGCGCTGAGTTCCTGCTGCGCGTCCGCCGTCATCAGCCCGCTTTGCGCCAGCTCGGCCAGCACCGTCAGCGTCGGCCGTTGTCGCAACGCGGCAATCTGGCCGCCGCGGATCAGCTGGAACACCTGCGCGGTGAATTCGATTTCGCGGATGCCGCCCGGCCCCAGCTTGACGTTGTGCGCCATCTCGCGGCGCGCGACCTCGCGGCGGATTTGCACATGCAGGTCGCGGATGGCGGCAAAGGCGTCGAAATCGAGGTATTTGCGGAATACGAAGGGACGCACGATCTGCATCAGTTCCTCGTGATGCGTGCCGGTGAGCGGCCGCGCCTTGATCCAGGCGTAGCGTTCCCACGGCCGCCCCTGCGCCACCAGATAGTCTTCCAGCATCGCAAAGCCCATCGCAAACGGCCCCGAGTCGCCCCACGGCCGCAGCCGCAGATCGACGCGGAACACATAGCCATCGGCGGTATTTTCAGACAGCGCGGCGGTGAGCTTGCGGCCAAGACGGATGAAAAATTCGTGGTTGGTGATGGGCTTGATTGGTGCGTCGGGCGTAGCGCCCTCGGTATCGCCTTCCTCGGGGTAGAGATAGATCAGGTCGATGTCGGACGACACATTGAGTTCACCGCCGCCCAGCTTGCCCATGCCGACGACCACCAGCTGCTGCGGCTGGCCGGATTCGTCGCGCGGTTCGCCGTGGCGTTCGGCGAGCGCGGCGTGGTGAAACGCGAGCGCTGTCGTTGTGCAGACTTCGGCCAATGCGCTGTAGGCCGTGGTCACCTCGGCGAGATCGGCGCTTCCCGCCAGATCGCGCGCCGTGGTGACCAGCCACACGCGCTGCCGCAGCTGGCGCAGGCGCTGGTGCAGCCCGGCCTCGTCCGCCGGCGGCGGCTCTGCCAGAAAAGCCTGCATCGCCTCGCGGCTGAACCCCTGCCCGAGTAATGCGGCCACGGCTTCGGCCAGCTGCGGCTGCGCTTCCAGCAGGCGACGGCCAAAACGCGAACAGCGGGCAACACGATCAAGGACGGAATGGCTCATGGCGGGGTCATTGGATTTGAATCCGGGGGCTTGAATTAGAATGGTCGATCAGCACAACTTTATCAGTGGAGAGGCGATATGGCAGACATCGAGTCGATTTTGACCGAAACCCGTGTGTTTCCGCCTGCGGACGACTTCGTCGGGCAGGCCAACGTATCCGGCATGGCGGCGTATCGCGCATTGAGCCAGAAGGCAGAGGCCGATTACGCGGGTTTCTGGGCTGAGCTGGCGCGCCAGCAACTCGACTGGCATACGCCGTTCACCCGCTCGCTCGACGAGTCGCACGCGCCGTTCTACAAATGGTTCGAGGACGGCGAACTCAACGTGTCCTACAACTGCATCGACCGCCACCTGGCGACGCGCGGCGACCAGACCGCGCTGATTTTTGAGGCGGACGACGGCGGCGTGACAACGGTTTCTTACAAGCAGCTGCACGCGCGTGTCTGCCAGCTCGCCAACGGCCTGCAATCGCTGGGCGTGGAACAGGGCGACCGCGTCATCGTCTACATGCCGATGGGCATCGAGGCAGTGGTGGCGATGCAGGCGTGTGCCCGCATTGGTGCGATTCATTCGGTGGTGTTTGGTGGCTTTTCCGCCAAGAGCCTGTTCGAGCGCATCGAGGACGCCCGCGCAAAAGTGGTGATCACCGCCGACGAAGGCATGCGCGGCGGCAAGGCCGTGGCGCTCAAGCGCGCGGTCGACGAAGCCTTGACGATGGGCGACACCAGCTGCGTCGAGCGTGTGATCGTGTATCGCCGCACCGGCGGCGCAGTCAACTGGAACAGCCGTGACTTGTGGTGGCACGAACTCACGCACACCCAGGCCGACACCAGTGAGCCGGTGTGGGTATCGGCTGAACACCCGCTGTTCATCCTCTATACCTCGGGCTCCACCGGCAAACCCAAAGGCGTGCAGCACTCCAGCGGCGGCTACCTGCTGGGCGCGATGCTGTCGATGCAATGGGTGTTCGACGCCAAGCCCGACAACGACGTCTACTGGTGCACCGCCGACGTCGGCTGGATCACCGGCCACACCTACGTCGCCTATGGCCCGTTGGCGCTGGGAATGACCGAAGTCATCTTCGAGGGCATTCCGACCTATCCGCACGCCGGCCGCTTCTGGGAAGTCATCGCCAAGCATAAGGTCACCACGTTTTACACCGCACCGACCGCGATCCGCAGCCTGATCAAGCTGGGTTCCGAACTGCCCGCGCAGCACGACCTCAGTTCGCTGCGCCTGCTCGGCACCGTGGGCGAGCCGATCAACCCGGAAGCCTGGATCTGGTACCACGAAGTGATCGGCGGCGGCCGCTGTCCTATCGTCGACACCTGGTGGCAGACCGAAACCGGCTCCAACATGATTTCGCCTTTGCCCGGCGCCGTGGCGACCAAGCCGGGTTCATGCACCCTGCCGCTGCCCGGCATCATGGCTGCGGTCGTCGACGAAACCGGCCATCCCGTGGAGCCCGGCCACGGCGGCCTGCTGGTGATCAAACGGCCGTTTCCCAGCCAGTTGCGCACCCTGTGGAACGACCCTGACCGCTTCAGGCACACCTACTTCCCCGACGAACTCGGCGGCACTACCTATCTGGCCGGCGATTCGGCCCACTGCGACAAGGATGGCTACTTCTGGATCATGGGGCGCATCGACGATGTGCTGAACGTGTCCGGCCATCGTCTCGGCACGATGGAAATCGAATCCGCGCTGGTGGCGCATCCGCTGGTCGCCGAAGCGGCCGTGGTGGGGCGTCCGCATGACATCAAGGGCGAGTCGGTGGTGGCGTTCGTGGTGCTGAAGGGCGCACGACCCCAGGGCGACGCAGCGAAAAAAATTGTCGCCGACCTGCGCGACTGGGTGGCGAAGGAAATCGGGCCGATTGCCAAGCCCGACGAAATCCGTTTCGGCGACAACCTGCCGAAAACCCGCTCCGGCAAAATCATGCGCCGCCTGCTGCGTGCGATCGCCAAGGGCGAGGACATCACGCAGGATATTTCCACCCTGGAAAATCCGGCGATTCTCGATCAGTTGAAGGAAGCCGTTAATTAATCAACTCGTCGGGCGCGACGACATGGCTTGAATCGTGGCCTGTCTGCGCCTGATGTGGTTTTTTGCGGCTGAACTGACTGTGGATGTGGGCTTTATCAAGCTCATACCGTTTACAATCAAGATCACTTGATCTTGTTAACCCGAAAGGAACCCTATGTCGCACTATCACGCTGTTGTCTGGCTCGATCATAACGAAGCGCACATCATGCATATCAGCCCGGATGACATTGAAACTTCCGTGGTGAAACCGGCTGAGCCGCATCGCAATCTGCAGCGCAAACGTGGCTCGGTCAGCGGCAACCGCCAGCCCGAAGACCAGCATTTTTACCACGAAGTGGTGGAGGCCATGCGCGGTGCCACAGAGATTCTGGTGGTCGGCCCAGGTCAGGCCAAGCTTGAACTGATCAAGCACATTCATGCCCATGATCCCAATGTTTCCAGGCAGGTGATCGGGGTGGAAACCGTGGATCACCCGAGCGACGCCCAGGTGGTTGCGTATGCCCGCAAGTACTTTGTTGCCAAGGACAGGATGCTGTCCCAGTAAAGCAGGGCCGCCCCTTCACCGGGGCTTTTTTATGCCCGCTTCAGCACCTGTGTGGTGGTGACCAGGTCCAGCACCAGCGTGTGCAGGCGTGCCGGCGATTTCAGCGCGCTGTTTTCCGGATCGAAGGCCGTATCCGCATTCGGCAACGAGAACTGGCCAGGCAGCACCAGCACGCCGAGCGTATTCAGCACTTGGCGCAGGTGCGGCAGCATGCGCATGCCGCCGAGTGAACCAGGGGAGGCGGCCATGATCGCGGCGACCTTGTTTTGATACGGCACCAATCCCGATTCGCCCTGCCATTCGCGCGACACCCAATCGATCGTGTTTTTCAGCAGCGGCGGCATCGAACTGTTGTATTCGGGGCTGGAAATCAGGAAGGCATCGTGTTCCTTGAACAGCGCCTTCAGGCGCAGCGCGTTGTCGGGCAGGCCATCCTTGTCTTCGAGATCGCCGTTGTAGAGCGGCAACGGGTAGTCCGCCAGGTCGATCAGGGTGACGATACCGCCTGCTGCGCGGGTGGCATCGACAGCGGCGTGAATGAGTTTGCGGTTCCAGGCGTCGCGGCGGATGCTGCCTGAAAAAGCGAGTATCTTGGTCATCTTGAGTCTCTGCATCAAACTGGAAAGTATATCTGAGCCTCGATCTTGAAGCGGGGCGCCCACGTGCAGGCAGGTTCCGAATGAGTGCTGAAAAATCTCCCCTCGTCTCCATGCGAATCGACAAATGGCTGTGGGCCGCGCGCTTTTTCAAGACGCGCAGCCTTGCCACCCAGGCGATCGAGAATGGCCGCGTCAAGCTGGATGGCGATCGCGTCAAGCCTGCGCGTGAAATCAAATCAGGCGACCGGCTGGAATTGCATGTCGGCGACTTTGTCTGGATCGTGACAGTGCGCGGCTTGTCGATGCTGCGTGGCCCGGCGCCGGTGGCACAGGCGCTTTATGAAGAAGATCCTGTCAGCCAAGCGCGTCGACTGCAGCAGTTGAGCGACCGCAAACTGGCAGTCAACCCGGCTGCTGCGATCAAGGGACGTCCTACCAAGCGTGATCGCAGGCTGATCCACCGCTTTACCGATGAGTGACCGCCGGAATTAAGCGGGGGCTTGCTGCCGCAAAGCGGGCGTAAACGCATAAAATCAAGCGACTTCAGATCTTCTCTTATTAGGTTACGGTTTCCCCTGTGCTTTCCTTATTTCTGCGTCGTGCCGCGCGTTGGCTGGCCGCCCTGGCTGCGCTAGCCGCCTTGGGCTTTGCCGGCGCTGCCGCATGGATGTTCTTCTGGGTGCTGCCCAACATCGCCGACCATCGCGATACGCTGGCGCAAATGATGTCGCGCGCGCTGGGGCAGCGCGTGACGCTGGAAGCGGTGTCGGGCACCTGGCAGCAGATGCGTCCGGAGTTTTATCTGCAAGGGGTGCGCCTGTACGATCGGCAGAATCGTCCTGCCTTGTACCTGCCGAGACTGGAGGCGCAATTCGCCTGGCGTTCGCTGCTGTTGCTGGAGCCGCGTTTTTCACGTATCGAACTGCAGGGGCTGACACTGGGCGTGCGCCGCGCGCGTGACCGGCATTTTTATGTGGGCGGCATACCCATTAACCCGGCTTCGTCCGATAGCGGTTTTAGTGACTGGCTGCTGCGCCAGGGGCAAGTGCATGTCAGCCAGGCCACGCTGACCTGGCTGGACGAGGTGCGTGCAGCGCCGCCGCTGGTGTTGACGGCGGTCGATTTCACCCTGACCAATCGCCTGTTTACGCATCGCCTGAGTTTGCGCGCCACCCCGCCCGCCAGCCTGGCCCAGCCGCTGACGCTGGAGGTGCAGATGCGTGCACGCAAGGTCAACGACCTCAAAACCTGGAATGGCCATATCGATGCCGACGTGGCGGGCGTGGTGCTTCCGCAACTGGCGAATTGGCTGGCTTTGCCGGTACAGGTTCAGCAGGGACGCGGGGCGCTGCGCGTGAAACTGGAGCTTGAAAAGGGCGTATTGACCCGCGCGACCACCGGGCTCAATGTGCGCGGGGTCGAGACGACCCTGGCCGAGGGGCTGCCTGCCTTGCGGCTGGCGCAGGTCAGCGGCCAGGCCGTGTGGCAGCGGCTTGCGGACGAGCAGCGCGTGCGCTTCGACAATGTGCGGATTGCGTTGCCAAATGCCCCGCAGGGCGCACCGTTCAGCATGGGATGGATGTGGAGCGGCACGGCACATGAACTCACGGCACAGGCGTTGCGGCTGAACGGTTGGCAGTCGATGTTGCCGAGTCTGCCGATGCAGGACGCGCTCCGCCATCGCCTGCAAGCGCTGCAACCCCGGGGCATGGCCAACGAGTTGCGCGTGCGCTGGCAAGGTGCGCAGCCGGGACTGGACAATTTTGATGTGGCTGCCCGTTTTACCGATCTTGGCCTGGCGGCATCCGGTTCGCAGCCGGGCTTGACCCATTTCACTGGCCGCATCGAAGGCGATGACCGCGCGGGCGTCTTCGAGTTGGATTCGCCCGGGTTGGTGGTCGATTTGCCTATGCTGTTTCGCGAGTCCCGGATCGGGTTCGATCAATTGCGCGCCCG
>MGZO01000109.1:19332-21353 GCA_001802655.1 Hydrogenophilales bacterium RIFOXYD1_FULL_62_11 | reverse complement strand
TGATGCAGCAGGAACGGCCAAAGGTCAGTACGAGTTGATCGCCGGCCAGCGGGGCGTGATCGATTTCTCGGCGCACCTTACCCGCGCCGATGGCCGCGCGGTGTACCGCTATTTGCCGACCAGCATTGGCGACCATACCGTTGACTGGGTGAAAGCCGCCACGCTGGCGGGGTACTCGGACGATGTCCGGCTGATCTTGAAAGGCGATCTGGCCCGGTTTCCGTTCGAGCGGGGCGAGGGCACGTTCAGCGTAGACTCGAAAATCCGCGATGCCGTGATCAACTATGCGCCCGGCTGGCCACGCATCGAGGGGATACAGGCGCGCATGCTGTTTCAGGGCAAGACGATGGAAGTCACCAGTAGTCAGGCCCGAATTTATAACGTGACGCTGGCGCCGGTGCGGGTCGTGATCCCCAACCTGCTTCTGCACGATAACGTGCTGTTGGTGGAGGGCCTGGCGCAAGGACCGGCGCAGGATTTCGTGCGCTACGCAAACGCCAGCCCGGTGGGCGAACATCTGCGGGGCTTTGTGACTGAACTGGATGCGCGGGGCACGATGCAATTGGGTTTGAAAATGCAGATCCCCATGCGTCATAGCCAGGACACCACGATGGCGGGCAAGTTGTCGCTGCGGGATAACCGCCTGGTGTGGTCGGGTCTGCCACCCATTGAGCAGGCGCGGGGCGAGATCGATTTCACTGAAAAAAACCTGAGCATCAAAAACCTCACCGCGCAGTTTCTGGGCGGCCCGTTGCGCGTCAACACATCCTCACGCCCCGGACAGGGGGTGCAGATTCAGGCTCAGGGTCAAGCCAGCGTGAGTGGGATAGCGAACTGGCTCAGCGCAGACCTGGCCAAGTATCTGTCTGGTCAAACAGCGTGGCGGGGGCAGATTGAATTGCTGCCTGAAGGCGAGCGCATCCGGATTGAATCCGATTTGCTGGGACTGGATTCCCGCCTGCCGGCGCCGCTGGCCAAACCCGCCGCCCGGCCGCTGCCGCTAGGGGTGACCATCCAGCCGCAGGGAGCGGACAAACAGATCGAGGTGAAACTGGGCCAAACAGTCGGTGCGGTATGGCGCAGCACGGCCGATGGGCGCTTTGCGCGTGGAGAACTCCGTTTTGGTGGGGCACCCGTGTTGCCGGTCGAGCCGGGATTGCGTCTGGCTGGCAGCGCGCGGGGTCTGGATATCAGTGGCTGGCTGGCTTTGCTGCCCGATACCGAAGGCGGTCAGGGGCTGCCGTTGTCAGCAATGGATTTGAAGTTCGATACCCTGGACTTGCTGGGACGGCGTTTTCAGGATGTCCGCCTGCAGGGCAACAACCGCAATGGCATTTTCCGCACCCAGGTGAGTGGCCGCGAGCTTAACGGGGTGCTGAACTACCGGCCTGCGGGTGCGCTTGCTGCGCGCGTGTCGGCACAGTTCAGGCAATTGACTGTTCCCGATGCAACATCAACCGCGCCCGCCAACGAGGCGGACGCGATGACGTTGACGGCTAGCAAGTTTCCCCTGCTGGAACTGACCGTCGACGATTTCCGTTTGCAGACGCGCGCATTGGGGCGGCTGGAAGTGCTGGCACATGGCACGCCGCAAGGCCTGTTGATCGACAATCTGCAACTGACGCACCCCGACAGCGTGTTTCGCATGAATGGTCTGTGGCATGAACAGGGCTTCAGCGAAACACGTGCGGATCTGAACCTGCGTGTGCTGGATGCCGGCAAATTCCTGACCCGTTTTGGCTATCCCGACACGCTCAAGCGAGGCAGCGCTGCGATCAGTGGCAATGTCAGCTGGGCCGGCTCACCTGCCGACTTCAGCCTGGTCACGCTGGCCGGGCAGCTTGAGTTCACCGCAAAAGGCGGGCAGTTTCTCAACCTCAACCCTGGTGTGGGCAAGCTGCTTGGCGTGTTGAGCCTGCAATCCCTGTCACGTCGATTGAGCCTCGATTTCCGTGATATCTTCAACAAGGGCTTTGGCTTCGACGATATTGAAGCGGCACTGCGTATTGCGCGGGGGGTGG
>MGZO01000109.1:12324-19266 GCA_001802655.1 Hydrogenophilales bacterium RIFOXYD1_FULL_62_11 | reverse complement strand
AGCGATGACTTTAAAATGAAGGGGCCGGCCGCCACGGTCAGGATGTCAGGGTTGGCCGACCTTAATCAGGAAACGGTGCAACTGCGTCTCAAAGTGATTCCGAAATTGTCCGAAGGCGTGGCGATTGCAAGTGCGTTGATCGGCGGACCACTGGCAGGCGTTGGCGTGCTGGCCGCGCAGAAGCTGTTGCGCGATCCGATTGAAGAAGCCAGCAGCCAGAGCTTCATGGTAACGGGGTCGTGGCAGGATCCCGAGGTCACCCGTTTAGCCAAAACTCAAAACAAAACAGACGCACAGGCGACTGAACCTTGATTGTGGAGATTGAACATGACGACAAAAAAAATCACTCAACCTGTCCCCGCTAAATCCAGCCCGGCTAAATCCAGTCAGGCCAAATCAAGCGTGGCGCGTCCCAAAGGTGCCCAGGTCAAAAAATCGGCACTGCAGGCAGATACGGTTCGGGTGGCGGCCATCCAGATGGCCTCCGGCTCCAACGTGCTGGCAAACCTGGCCGAGGCCGAGCAGCTCATCGAGCTGGCAGTCGATGCCGGCGCGCGTCTGGTCGCTCTGCCGGAGTTTTTCTGCATCATGGGGCTGAAAGACAGCGAAGTGGTGAAGTCACGCGAGGCCGAAGGCGACGGCCCGATCCAGGCGTTTTTGTCGCGCATGGCAAAAAAGCACCGCATCTGGCTCATCGGCGGCTCGGTGCCGCTGGAGGCCAGTGTGGCGAACAAGGTGCGCAACAGCTGCCTGGTGTATGACGAGCGCGGCAAACAGGTCGCGCGCTATGACAAGATTCATTTGTTCGGACTCGATCTCGGCAACGAGCATTATCAGGAAGCCAAGCTGATCGAGCCGGGCGATTCGGTTGTGGTCATCAACAGCCCGTTTGGCCGCATCGGCCTGTCGATTTGTTACGACCTGCGCTTTCCCGAGCTCTACCGCGCCATGCCGGATGTCGACATCATCGTGGTGCCGTCTGCGTTTACCGCCACCACCGGCCGCGCCCATTTTGAAACCCTGATCCGCGCGCGTGCAATCGAGAATCTGGCGTATGTGATTGCCCCGGCGCAGGGCGGCTACCATCTGTCCGGCCGTGAAACCCACGGCGACAGCATGATCGTCGACCCTTGGGGCGTGGTGCTGGATCGCCTGCCGCGCGGCTCCGGCGTGGTCATCGCCAACATCAATCCGGCTTATCAGGCCAGCCTGCGCAACAGCTTGCCCGCGCTTAAACACCGCTTCATTCAATGTGCACAGATCGAGGTCAACGTCGCCGAGCGGCGCGTGTCGGTCAAGCGCGAGAAGCCTGCCAAATAATCCAGAACCGAATAGTCAGGAAACCGTGATGAACCCTATCGACGCCTTCGTACCGATTCAAACCGCCGAACAGCTTTTCCAGTCTGCCGAGGCCACGCTGCTGACCTCCAACGGCCTCGACGCCGACAAGCTCGCGCCGGTGTTTTCGCGCCTGATGTCGCACGACGTGGATTACGCCGATCTGTATTTCCAGTACTCGCGCTCCGAGGGCTGGAGCCTGGAAGAAGGCCAGGTCAAATCCGGCAGCTTCAACATCGATCAGGGTGTCGGCGTACGCGCGATCTCCGGCGAGAAAACCGCCTTCGCCTATTCCGACGACATCAGCCTCGATGCGCTGGGTGCAGCAGCCGACGCCACCCGCGCCATCGCCCGCGCCGGGCAGCAGCGGCAGACTGCCGTGGCGCGCCGCGGCGACAGTCGCCTGCTGTACAACGCGGTCGATCCGCTGGTAAGTTTGCAGGACGCCGACAAGGTGGCATTGCTGGAACGGCTGGAGAAGAAAGCCCGCGCCATGGATCCGCGCGTGATCCAGGTCATGGCCAGCCTTGCTTCCGAATACGAAGTGATTTTCGTTGCGCGTTCCGACGGCCATCTCGCCGCCGACGTGCGCCCGCTGGTGCGCTTGTCGCTGCAGGTGATTTCGGAACAGGACGGCCGCCGCGAGCAGGGCAGCGGGGGCGGCGGTGGCCGCTTCGACTACAGCTATTTCACCGACGATATTCTCGACATTTATGCCCGCCAGGCGGTACATCAGGCCAGCGTCAATCTCGACGCCCGCCCCGCGCCGGCCGGCAGCATGACCGTCGTGCTCGGTTCCGGCTGGCCCGGCATCCTGCTGCACGAAGCGATTGGCCACGGTCTCGAAGGCGACTTCAACCGCAAGGGCAGCTCGGCGTTTGCCGGCCGCATCGGCGAGCGCGTCGCCGCGCCCGGCGTCACCGTGGTCGACGACGGCACCATCCCGCTGCGCCGCGGCTCGCTCAACATCGACGACGAAGGCAACCCCACCCAGCGCACCACGCTGATCGAGGACGGCATCCTCACCGGCTACATGCAGGACATGATGAACGCGCGCCTGATGGGCATGCCGGTCACCGGCAATGCACGCCGCGAATCGTATGCGCACCTCACCATGCCGCGCATGACCAATACGCTGATGCTCAATGGCGACAAAGACCCGGCAGAAATCATCGCCTCGGTGAAGAACGGTCTCTACGCCGTCAACTTCGGCGGCGGCCAGGTCGACATCACCAGCGGCAAGTTCGTCTTCTCCGCCGCCGAGGCCTACATGATCGAAGACGGCAAGATCACCTATCCGGTGAAAGGCGCCACCCTGATCGGCAACGGCCCCGAAGTACTGACGCGCGTGTCGATGATCGGCAACGACATGGAAATGGATTCGGGTGTGGGCACGTGCGGAAAAGAAGGGCAGAGCGTGCCGGTCGGCGTGGGCCAGCCGACGCTGCGGATCGATGGATTGACGGTGGGCGGGACTGCGTAAGGCTTGTTGGAGGTGTGCGGTGCATGATGAATACGCCGACCCTCGAGGTTCTATCGCTGCTTGAGTACCGGCTGCGTGCTGTCGCTATTGGACATCTCGCACTTCGGCATTCAGCCGCTTGGGACGAAGTGCCATCGATCGAAATTTTCTTCGACGGCAAGCAAGTCATCGAGGGTAAAGCTACAGCGTTTACGAACGGCGCTGTCGAATCGGCAATAGTTCATTGCCGTGCGTTACTTGAGTTCTTGGGATTGGGGCTAAAGGAAAAGAGTCAAACGGAACTCATCGAGATTCCGAACCGCAGAAGGAACGACGACATCGGTATCGAACATTTTCCCGGTCTATCCAAGCTCACTGTTCAACGGACCGTACAAGCGTATCCAGGCTTAAAAGACGAAGCCGAGGCGGCACTGGCTTTCGCTGTGTATTTGGCAAACAAGGGCTTGGCGCACACGACATCTTCATTTACGAAGCATGACCAAGGATCAGAACTCTTGGAAATAGCGTTTCGTGGAGTCCCCACTCTGGTGGTCAACAATTTCTATGTGCCGCTGGGCATCAAGCCGCCAAACTACAAATTGCAGGGCCGTGAATGCGATGTCAAAGTAAAGATTTGATACTGCACCACGCGCAAATATGCGTCTTAACACAAGTACTCAAAACGTCCGGTCTAAAGTGCCCTGGTTTTGACTTTCTTCCCCTTACAGCCCCGCCGGAAATCGAGCCTGCCGGGCGGATCAGCGGCGAAGGTGTTTGAGTCCCGCCCACAAAAAACAAAATTAAAAACAGCAAGGCGGGGCGAGTTCTTCGCCGCCCGTCCGGCAGGTTTGATTTTCGGGAATTCGGGGGTGTTGGGGTCGCCTTCTTTTGGTTACTTTTCTTGGCGAGACAAGAAAAGCAACTAGCTGCCGGGCTACCCCCGGCCAACGAACCGCCGTCTTGGTGAAGTTGCCAACTATTTCAACAGGACGTTTTGCGCGCGCTTATTTCGGCAACAAGGTCAGCCGCACGTCACTACCGACCTGACGCACATCACTCAATTGAAACCGTGCTGCATCGGCCAGCGAAGTAAGCGGCGCCTGCGCGAGCAGCCCGCGCGCATCGTCGCCCACCGCCATCGGCGCCACATAGGCCACCCATTCATCGACCAGCCCGGCGGCGAGCAACGCGCCATTCAATGCCGCGCCGGCTTCGATGTGCAGTTCGTTGACGCCGCGTTGCGCTAGTAGCGTAAACAAAGCCAACAAGTCGACGCGGCCGTCCGCCCCTGGCAACTCGACCACCTCCGCCCCCGACCGTTCGAGCAAAGCGCGTGTTGTTGGATCAGCATGATGGCAGGCGATGAGCGCAGGCAGGATCGCCGCATCCGCCGGCGTGCGCAATGCGGAATCGACCACCACCCGCAACGGCTGCCGGCCAATGTCGAAGTCGCGCACGTTCATGCGCGGGTTGTCCGCCAGCACGGTGCCGCTGCCGGTGAGGATGGCGCAGGCGCGGGCGCGCAGGTGCTGCACGTCCGCACGTGCGGCCTCGCCGGTGATCCATTGCGACTGGCCGTTGGCAAGTGCGGTCTTGCCGTCCAGTGTGCTGGCCGTCTTGAGGCGCACCCACGGACGCTGCCGCGTCATGCGTGAGACGAAGCCGGGGTTGAGCGCGCGTGCCTCGGCCTGCATCAACCCCACCTCGGCCTCAACACCCGCCAGCGTCAGCATGGAAATTCCACCGCCTGCGACCAACGGGTTGGGATCGGTCATTGCCGCCACCACGCGTCCCACGCCAGCATTGATGAGCGCTTCGGCGCACGGCGGGGTGCGGCCGTGATGTGAGCAGGGTTCGAGCGTGACGTACACCGTCGCACCGCGCGCGGCATCGCCCGCCGCTTTGAGCGCATGGACTTCGGCGTGCGGGGTGCCGGCGCGTTCATGCCAGCCTTCGCCGACAACACGCCCATCCCTGACGATGACGCAGCCGACGCGCGGATTGGGGCTGGTGGTGTAGCGCCCGCGCGCCGCGAGTTGCAGCGCACGCGCCATGTGAGCATGGTCGGCGATGCTGAAACGGTCGATACGGGGCATTTACTGATCGATGTCGCGAATGACGTCGCGGAAGTCTTCGACGTCCTGGAAGCTGCGGTACACCGAGGCAAAACGGATGTAGGCGACCTTGTCGAGCTTTTTCAGCTCGTTCATCACCAGCTCGCCGACTTCGCGCGCCGGGATTTCGCGTTCGCCCAGCGTCAGCAGGCGCTGGCGGATGCGGTCGACCGCTGCATCAACCAGTTCGGTCGAAACCGGGCGCTTGTGCAGGGCGCGGCGAAAGCCTTCGCGCAGCTTGGATTCGGAAAAATCCTCGCGGGTGCCGTTGGTCTTGACGATTTGCGGTGGCCGCAACTCGGCGGTTTCCCAGGTGGTGAAACGTTTGTCGCACGCCGCGCAGCGGCGGCGCCGGCGAATCGCGTCGCCCACTTCATTGACGCGGGAGTCAATGACCTGGGTGTCGAGGGAGCCGCAGAAGGGACATTTCATGTGAGGGGGAGCGGTAAGCCGTGAGCTGTGAGTGGTAAGTGGCGAGCGGTGAGGGGCCTTCCACTCACCGCTTCCTGCTCACCGTTCACCCATACACAGGAAACTTTGCCGTCAGCTTCGCCACGTCAGCCTTCACCCGCTCGATCACGGCCTCGTCGTTGGGGGCTTCGAGCACATCGGCAATCAGGTGCGCCAACTGTTCAGCTTCCAGTTCAGTGAAGCCGCGCGTGGTCATCGCCGGGGTGCCGATGCGGATGCCGCTGGTGACGAAGGGCTTCTGCGGGTCGTTGGGGATGGAGTTCTTGTTGACCGTGATGTGGGCACGGCCGAGCAGGGCTTCGGCTTCCTTCCCGGTGAGATTCTTCGCCTGCAGGTCGACCAGGAACACATGGCTCTCGGTGCGGCCGGAAATGATGCGCAGGCCACGCTCGACCAGCACCTTGCACATCACCAGCGCGTTGTCGATGACCTGTTCCTGGTAACGCTTGAATTCCTTGGTCGAGGCTTCCTTGAACGCCACCGCCTTGCCGGCGATGACGTGCATCAGCGGGCCGCCCTGCAGGCCGGGGAAGATGGCGCTGTTGATCGCCTTCTCGTGCTCGGCCTTCATCAGGATGATGCCGCCGCGCGGACCGCGCAGGGTCTTGTGGGTGGTCGAGGTCACCACGTCGGCAAACGGCACCGGGTTGGGGTAGACGCCCGCGGCGATGAGGCCGGCGTAGTGCGCCATGTCGACCATGAAGATGGCGCCGATTTCCTTGGCAATCTTGGCGAAACGCTCGAAGTCGATGCGCAGCGCGTAGGCCGAGGCGCCGGCGATGATCAGCTTGGGCTTGTGCTCGCGTGCCAGCGCTTCCATCTTGTCGTAGTCGATTTCTTCCTGTTCGTTGAGACCGTAGGCTACCGCGTTGAACCACTTGCCGCTCATGTTGAGTGCCATGCCGTGGGTGAGATGGCCGCCTTCGGCGAGGCTCATGCCCATGATGGTGTCGCCCGGTTTGAGGAAAGCCAGGAACACCGCCTGGTTGGCCTGCGAGCCGGAGTTGGGCTGCACGTTGGCGGCTTCGGCGCCGAACAGCGCCTTGACGCGGTCGATCGCCAGCTGCTCGACGATGTCGACGTATTCGCAGCCACCGTAGTAGCGCTTGCCGGGGTAGCCTTCGGCATATTTATTGGTGAGTTGCGAGCCCTGCGCTTCCATTACCGCCGGGCTGGTGTAGTTTTCCGACGCGATCAGCTCGATGTGATCCTGCTGGCGCGTGTCTTCTTTTTGAATCGCCGCCCACAGGTCGGGGTCGGTTTGGGCAAGGGGCAGAGGAGCAAACATGGCGGAGTCCGGAACGCGAAAACGCGCATTTTAGCAAAGCGCGCCTCAGAACGTGTGCGGTGAGATTCGGCGGTCCGCATTTTCAGCAATCGGCAGGATTCGCCCGCAGCACGCCAAATTGCGGTTGCCAATCGGCACGCGCCCGGCTGGCGCTGTCGATTCAGCTCGAGTGAATGGCATAAGCGTGGCCCGGACAGGAGTCCTTATAATCCGGGTTCTTGTCCCTCGATTTCCCGAACCGGAGTTTCCATGCGTTTCAATCGCCGTGA
>MGZO01000109.1:9781-12312 GCA_001802655.1 Hydrogenophilales bacterium RIFOXYD1_FULL_62_11 | reverse complement strand
CCGCCGAATCCAGTCAGCTGCCCACCCTCCGCTGGCGGCTGGCATCGAGTTTCCCCAAAAGCCTTGACACCATCTACGGCGCAGCGGAAACCCTGTCCAAACGCGTGGCCGCCCTGACCGGCGACAAATTCCAGATCCGCGTATTCGCAGCCGGCGACCTGGTGCCGGGCCTGCAGGTGCTCGACGCGGTCGGCAACGGCACTGCCGAATGCGGCCATTCGGCAGGCTATTACTACGTCGGCAAGAACCTTGCGCTGGCGTTTGATACGTCCGTGCCGTTCGGCTTGACGGCGCGCCAGCAGAATGCCTGGATGTACGCGGGCGGCGGCATCGAGGCGCTGCGCAAGCTTTACGCCAAATACAACGTGTTGCAGTTTCCGGGCGGCAATACCGGCACCCAGATGGGTGGCTGGTTCCGCAAGGAAATCAGATCGCTGGCCGATCTCAAGGGGCTGAAAATGCGCATCCCCGGCCTCGGCGGCAAGGTCATGGCGCGACTTGGTGCGGTGCCGCAAACCCTGCCCGGGGGCGACATCTATCCCGCATTGGAGCGCGGCGCACTCGATGCTGCTGAATGGGTCGGCCCCTATGACGACGAAAAACTCGGCTTTCAAAAAATCGCCAAGCATTACTACTACCCCGGCTGGTGGGAAGGCGGGCCGCAGCTGAGTTTCTACGTCAATCAGACGGCATGGAAAGCGCTGCCCGAGCAATATCGTCAGGCGTTTGAAGTCGCCACTGCCGAGGCGAACCAGCTGATGCTGGCGCAATACGATGCCAAGAACCCGCCCGCGTTGCTGCGTCTGGTAGGGCAGGGGGTCAAGCTGCACCCCTATCCCAAGGACGTAATGCTGGCCGCGCGCCGCGCCAGCTTTGAACTGTACGAGGAAGAGGCGAAAATAAACCCCGACTTCGCCGCCATCTACCGTCCGTGGAAAAAGTTTCGTGATACCGAGTTCCAGTGGTTCAAGGTGAACGAAGCCGCCTATTCGAATTTCAACTATTACGTGAAATAGCCATGAACCGACTTGACCAGTTGATCACCACTTTCGACCTCGGCCTGCGCACGGTGTTTGCCAGCCCGCATGCAGGGCGACCCTATCCTGCAACGGGTGCGGAAGCCGACCTGAGCGAAGCCGAGCGTGCCCACGCCGCTGCGCTGATGCGCGTCAACCATGTCGGCGAAGTGTGCGCGCAGGCGCTGTATGCCGGACAGGCGCTCACCACGAAAAATGAACAGGTGCGTGGCGAACTCGAACAGGCCGCGCGCGAAGAAACCGACCATCTCGCCTGGTGCGAAACGCGCATCAACGAACTGGGCGGCCGCAAGAGCCTGCTCAACCCGCTGTGGTTTGGCGGCGCATTCGGCATCGGCGTGGTAGCCGGACTGCTCGGCGATAAATGGAACCTCGGCTTTCTTGCTGAAACGGAACGTCAGGTCGAAGCGCATCTCGACGGCCATCTGCAGCAATTGCCTGAGGCTGATGCCAAAAGCCGCGCGGTCGTCGAGCAGATGAAAACCGACGAAGCCCGGCATGCGCAAACCGCAGTTGACCACGGCGGCGCACCATTGCCGCCGCCGGTGAAATGGGCGATGCAGTTCGCGGCGAATGTCATGCGGCAGACGGCTAGCCGGATTTAGGGTTGCTGATGTTGATTCGCGCCAGCCTGGGCCTGAATTTAAAGCTGCCAATGTTCGCGTAACGGCTTATGATCTGCCCAGTCTGGGCATGCGCTTGTCACGCAGGAATGAGCCGGACATTCTGTAGTCATTGCAAGGAGAATCATCATGGCAAAAGGCCAGGTACGTGGAAACAAGGAAGTCAAGAAACCCAAGAAACCGAAACAGGCCGTGGTTCCTGTGGGATCGTTCATCACCCCGCCAAAACAAGATAAACCGTCAAAATCCCACTGATTTTTGATGGAACCCAGGCAAACGCCACCGTCGAGGTGGCGTTTGCACATCCAGGGTCCGCCTTCCGCTTCGGATCGCGTTGCCCGGGTTCCGCCGATCCCTGAATTGCGACAAAAGCCAGCGTATGGTTGCCGCCACCTTTCGCTTCTATGAAGAGTTGAACGATTTTCTTGCGCCAGCCCAGCGCAAGCAGGAATTCATCGTTCCGTGCGCGCAGGCGGCGACCACCAAGCACATGATCGAGGCGCTGGGGGTGCCGCACACCGAAGTGGAGCTGATCCTGGTGAACGGCGAGTCGGCGGACTTCAGCCGCCTGTTGCAGGACGGCGACCAGGTGGCGGTGTATCCCCGCTTCGAGTCGATCGACGTGACGCCGCTCTTGCGGGTGCGCGACACGCCGTTAAGAGAGACGCGCTTCGTCGCCGACGCGCATCTGGGTGGGTTGGCCCACATGCTGCGCATGCTGGGCTTCGACACGTTGTATGACAATCATTTCCACGACGACGACATCGTGGCAATGAGTGAGCAGGACGGCCGCATCGTGCTGACGCGTGATCGTGAATTATTGAAGCGGCGCGCGGTGACGCACGGCTGCTATGTGCATGCGCTGAAATCG
>MGZO01000109.1:3875-9767 GCA_001802655.1 Hydrogenophilales bacterium RIFOXYD1_FULL_62_11 | reverse complement strand
GCGCCCGGTCGACAAGGCCAGCGTGCTGGATCGCCTGCCGCCAAGGTGCGGGAGCACTACGAGCACTTCAGCGCCTGCGACGCGTGCGGGCGCGTGTACTGGGAAGGCTCGCACTGGCGCAACATGCGTCGTCTGCTTGATGGAGTGCTGGTGAACAGCGGGGAAAGCGGAACTTAAGGTGCGGCGCACCCTCTCTGTAGTCTTCTCCACACAAGCAAACCTCATGAAAAGCATGAAATGGAAAATCTTCGCGACCCTGGTCGTCGGCTTGGGGCTGGCGGGGTGCGATGGCACGCCTTTGGTTCAATCAGGCGATGCCGACGAGACTGTGGTCGAACGCAAGCTGGATCCGACGCAGGTGACGCGCGGGAAAGCCGTCTATGAAAAGGTCTGTCTGGAGTGCCATGGCATTGGCGGCAAGGGGCAGCCGGGCGACTGGCGCATCCGCGACGCCGACGGCCACTTCCCGCCGCCCCCGCTCGACGACAGCGCCCATGCCTGGCACCACCCGACTGCGGTGCTGCTGGACATGATCCGCGAGGGTAGCCCGCAGGGACAAGGCAAGATGCCAGCCTGGAAGGGCAAGCTGAGCGAGCAGGAGATGCTGGATGGCGTGGCATACATCAAGTCGCTGTGGTCCGACGAGGTCTACGCGCTGTGGTGGAAGCTGGAGCAGAAATCGCTGGAACCCTGAGCGGACTGCGGACTCTGACTCGCAGCAGGTAAAATGCCGGTATTGAAATCACCCCCAATCAGGAGTAACACCATGAGCGAATACGGATTCGACACCCAGATCAGCGGCCCCTTCGACGCAGCCATCGAGAAAGTCACCGCCGCCCTCAAGACCGAAGGTTTCGGCGTGCTGACCGACATCGACGTGAAAAGCACCATGAAGACCAAGCTCGACGTCGACATGCGCCCCTACCGCATCCTCGGCGCCTGCAATCCGCCGCTGGCGCATCAGGCCATTACGGCCGAGCCAGATGTTGGCATGCTGCTGCCCTGCAACGTCGTCGTACGCGAGGAAGCAGACGGCAAGGTGACGGTATCTTTCCTCGACCCTGGCATCATGGTGAAGCTGGTGAGCAATACCGCCGTGCATAGCGTCGCGACCGAAGCGCGCGCCCGTCTGCTGCGGGTAAAGGACAGCCTCGCCGGTTGAGCCCACGGACGCGCGACAAAAGCCCGCATCTGCGGGCTTTTTCTACTTAGGCCTCGCCGTTCTTACGTCCACGTGACGTTGGTTCAGCCTTGGCTGCGGCGCATAAAAACCATTCCTGACTGGATTAGATGCAGCGCGTTCCCGCGATCAGACCCGCTCGCAAGCTATCGCCCGTACTACGATTTCATCCTGTCGAAAAGCGCATTCCAGCGCCGTACGGTAAGCAGACCACCAATCCCGTTCGAATTTTTCGACCATCACTTCGATCAGAATCATGTCGTCGTGCGCGGTCGCCCCGCTTTCCGCGTCTTTCCACAAGCCCAGCGCCGGAGATTGCACAAAAGCCGTCAGCCCCCCGAAACGTTCCATCAACTGTCCCCTTACGCTGTCGAATCTGCTCCGTGGGAACGGGTTGCCGTCATTGTCGTAGATGGGAATGAGCAGTTGAATCAAGTGCATCGTTCTGCCTTCGTATTGGGTTGTCTTCACCGTTTCTGACTCATCTCCAGAGGCGTGTGGTCTGGGATAGGGCGGGGGAACGCGTCTGTTCCGCCGTCTCCTCGCTTGTGCCGGACCCTCCGGAACCCTCGACGGTCACGCCGCTACAGTCGATTCGGACAGAGCGCACTCAAAACCGCCTCCGTATTTCCTCAATCCGATTCCGGTTGCTTTGCCACTTCCTGCACCAGCACCCAGGGCGCCACCACGACTGCCCAGAACATCGGCTGGCGCGCATGCCAGTCTTCGGCATCGGAGAGTTCAGCCCGGGCGATGCGGCCATCGGCCAGCCAGATCTGCGCTTCGGCTGCGTTGTTTTCGGCAATCAGCAGGGCAGCATCGACCAGGTCCACGCCAGTGGCGACCTTGACGACGTCGCCGCGCGCGAAGTGGCGTTCGAGTTCCGGCCACGCAAGCTGGGCGGTTTCGAGCGTGAGCTTGGCGTGGAGGATTTCGCGCTCCGTCATGGCCGGCTTTTCCCGCCGCCGCGGCGTTGGCTCAGCGGGTGCTTGGGCACTTGCGGCGGGCGACCGCGCGAGGCGAGCGGGGCGACACGCGGCTCGCCCTTCACCGGCACGTCGCGCAGGATGCGTGCGCCTTCGGGGCGCTTGCCGGTGCCGGCGGGCTGGAACAGCGGGATCAGGTGTTTCTTGCTGTTGCCGATCAAGTCCTCGCGCCCCATTTCCTTCAGCGCCTCGCGCAGCATCGGCCAGTTTTCGGCGTCGTGGTAGCGCAAAAAGGCTTTGTGCAACCGCCGCATGCGCCCTTGCTTGACCACTTCAACCGACTCACCCTTGCCGCCCAGTACCTTCTTGAGCGGGTTCTTTTCGGTGTGGTACATGGTCGTCGCCAGCGCCATCGGCGTCGGCAAAAAGGTCTGCACCTGGTCCAGGCGGAAGTCGTGCTTCTTCAGCCACAGCGCCAGATTCAGCATGTCTTCCAGCGTGGTGCCCGGATGGGCGGCGATGAAATACGGGATCAGGTACTGCTTTTTGCCGACCGACTTGGACGCGGCCTCGAACAGGGTCTTGAAGCGGTCGTAGGCGCCCATGCCGGGCTTCATCATCTTCGACAGCGGGCCGGCTTCAGTGTGCTCGGGGGCGATTTTCAGGTAGCCGCCGACGTGATGCTGCACCAGTTCCTTGATGTATTCGGGCGAACGCACCGCGAGGTCGTAGCGCAGCCCCGAGCTGATCAGCACCTTCTTGATTCCGGGCAGCGTGCGGGCGCGGCGATACATGCTGATGAGCGGCGCGTGGTCGGTATTGAGGTTGTCGCATATGTCCGGAAACACGCAGGACAGGCGGCGGCAGGCCTTCTCGATGGTTTCCGACTTGCACGCCATGCGGTACATGTTGGCGGTCGGCCCGCCGAGGTCGGAGATGACACCCGTGAATCCAGGGGTTTTGTCGCGGATCGCCTCGATTTCCTTGATCACCGAATCTTCCGAACGGCTCTGGATGATGCGGCCTTCGTGTTCGGTGATCGAGCAGAAGGTGCAGCCGCCGAAGCAGCCGCGCATGATGTTGACCGAGAAGCGGATCATCTCCCACGCCGGAATCTTGGCGTCGCCATAGCTCGGGTGCGGTGCGCGCGTGTAGGGCAGGTCGTAGACGCCGTCCATGTCGGGGGTCGACAGCGGAATCGGCGGCGGGTTGAGCCAGACATCGCGTTCGCCGTGCGCCTGCCGCAGTGCGCGGGCGTTGCCCGGGTTCGATTCGAGGTGCAGCACGCGCGAGGCATGCGCGTAAAACGACGGGTTGTTTTTGACCTGGTCGTAATCGGGCAGGCGGATCACGGTGCGCTCGCGCACGTCCTGTTTGGCCGCCAGTCGCTCGGCCTTAGGCACGATGCGAATGGGCGCGGTGCCTTCCGGCGTTTGCGCGGTCGGGCCGCTCGGCGTCATGGCGTAAGGGTCGACATGGGCGTCGATGGCGCCTGGCGTATCGAGCTCGGTGGACAGCACTTCCAGCCAATTGTCGGCCGGTTTCCACTCGCGTCCCACCATGAAACCGGTGCCGCGGATGTCGCGGATGTCGGCGATTTTTTCGCCCTTGGCCAGGCGTTGAGTCACCTCCAGCAAGGCGCGTTCGGCGTTGCCGAAAATCAGCAGGTCGGCCTTGGAATCCGGCAGCACCGAGCGGCGCACCGTGTCCGACCAGTAGTCGTAGTGCGCGATGCGGCGCAAGGACGCCTCGATCGAGCCAATGATCACCGGCGTGCCGGGGTAGGCTTCGCGGCAGCGCTGGGCATACACCGTGACCGCGCGGTCGGGGCGCTTGTTGGGCGCGCCATGCGGCGTGTAGGCGTCGTCGGAACGGGTTTTGCGGTCGGAGGTATAGCGGTTGACCATCGAATCCATGTTGCCCGCCGTGACGCCGAAATACAGCGTCGGCTGGCCGAGGGTGCGAAACGCATCGGCCGATAGCCAGTCGGGCTGGCTGATGATGCCGACGCGATAGCCCTGCGCTTCCAGCAGCCGTCCAACCAGCGCCATGCCGAAGCTGGGGTGGTCGATGTAGGCGTCGCCCGTCACCAGAATGATGTCGCACGCGTCCCAGCCGAGCGCGGTCATCTCGGCGCGCGACATCGGCAGAAAGGGCGCGGTGCCGAAGCGGGCGGCCCAGTGTTTGCGGTGGGAGAATAGGGCGGGTGTCATGGGGCGATTTTACCGGTGAAGCGGAACAGGAAAGACAGGAGGCCAGGCGGGTTATTCCCCGCCTGGCCTCCTGTCCGCCTTGTAATAAGGATGCAGTTGCCGGTTTGACTTAGCGTACTGCCAGCAGTTCCACATCGAACACCAGGGTCGCATTGCCAGGAATCACCCCGCCCGCACCGCGTTCGCCATAGCCCAGCTCCGGCGGGATGGTCAGCTTGCGCTTGCCACCTACCTGCATCCCGGCCACGCCCTGATCCCAGCCGGCGATGACACGGCCCATGCCGAGTTTGAAGTCGAAGGGCTCGTTGCGGTCGACGCTGGAGTCGAACTTGGTGCCGTTGGTGAGCCAGCCGGTGTAATGCACGACGACAGTCTGGCCTGCGGTAGCGGTGTCGCCGGTGCCGACGACGAGGTCTTCAATAATGAGTTCGGACATGATTTAAATAGGATATTTGACTGGAGTCCGCATTCTAACAGGATCGCCTTAGCGCCATTCAGCCGGCAGATACCCAGCCGCCGGATCGACCTCGATCGGGATTTCGGTGACGCTGCTGGCATCGGGTGGCGCATCGACCAGTACGATGGCAGGGAAGGCGAGCACCATGGCCACCATAAACAGTTGAATCAGCAGGAAGGGAATCGCGCCCCAGTAAATGTCGCTGGTGCGGATGGATTTGGGCGCCACGCTCTTGAGGTAAAACAGCGCGAAGCCGAACGGAGGGTGCATGAACGCGGTCTGCATGTTGACCGCGAGCATCACGCCGAACCAGATCGGGTCGATGCCGAGCTTGTGCGCGACCGGGGCGAGCAGAGGCACGGCGATGAAGGCGATCTCGAAAAAGTCGAGAAAGAACGCCAGCACGAACACCATCAGGTTGACCACGATGAGGAATCCGAGCACGCCGCCGGGCAACTGGTTGAACAGGTGCTCGACCCAGAGGTCGCCGCTCAGGCCGCGAAATGCCAAAGTGAAAATCGTCGAGCCGATGAGAATAAAAATGACAAAGGTGGTGAGCTTGGTGGTGCTGTCGACTGCCTGCGTCAGCTGCAGCCGCGTCAGCCGTCCGCGCGCCAGCGCCAGCAGCAGCGCGCCCGCCGCGCCCATTGCGCCGCCTTCGGTCGGGGTGGCAACGCCGAGGAAAATCGTGCCGAGCACCAGGAAAATCCGCACCAGCGGCGGCACCAGGGTGGTCAGCACGCGCAGCAGCAGCGCCGAACCGTGCAGGGTGCGTGCGCTGGCCGGCATCGCGGGTGCAGCCGCAGGCTTGACCAGGGTGAGCACGAACACGTAGAGCAGATACAGGCCGACCAGCGCCAGGCCGGGCAGCAGCGCACCCATGTACATGTCGCCGACCGATGCGCCCAATTGATCCGCCAGCACGATCAGCACCAGCGAGGGGGGAATGATCTGCGCCAGCGTGCCGGAGGCGGCGATCACGCCCGACGCCAGTCGCTTGTCGTAGCCGTAACGCAGCATCACCGGCAGCGAAATCAGGCCCATTGCGATCACCGAAGCGGCGACCACGCCGGTGGTGGCGGCAAGCAGCGCGCCGACGAAAATCACCGCATAGGC
>MGZO01000109.1:0-3863 GCA_001802655.1 Hydrogenophilales bacterium RIFOXYD1_FULL_62_11 | reverse complement strand
CATCGACCCGAACAGCTGGCCGATGGTGTCAAGCAGGTCTTCGGCCATACCCGAGCGTTCGAGGATCAGGCCCATCAGCGCGAAGAAGGGGATGGCCAGCAGCGTCGGGTTGGCGACGATGCCATAGACGCGTTCGGGCAGCGCCGAGAGCAGCGAGAAATCCATCACGCCACTGGCGAGACCGATCCCGGCAAACAACAGGCCGTTGGCGGCGAGCGCGAACGCCACCGGATAGCCCAGCAGCAGAAACACCACCAGGCCAAGGAACATGAAGGGCGCGACGTTTTCCATTAAAACCGGATCCATCACACCTCCTCCGCCGGGGCTTCGGCCGGCAGCACCAGCGCGCCGGTCAGCACGCCGATTTTTTTAATGATTTCGGCCAGGCCTTGCAGCGCTAGCAGGCCGAAGCCAAGCGGCAACAGCAGCTTTACCGGCCAGCGCAGCAGCCCGCCGGAATCGGGCGACATCTCCTGCGTGGTCCAGGCATCCATGAACATCGGCCACGCCAGCCAGGCCAGCAGCAACGCCATCGGCAGCAGAAAAAACAGCCCGCCGATCAGGTCGATCAGCGCCTGGCCTTTGGCACCCAGCCGCCCGTAGAAAATGTCGATCCGTACATGGCCGTTATGTTTGAGCGTGTAACCCGCCGCCAGCAAAAACACCGCGCCGAATAGATACCACTGGATTTCCAGCCAGGCGTTCGAACTGGCGCCGAGCGACCAGCGCGCAAGCGCGTTGCCCGCCGACACCAGGGTGGCGACCAGTACTAGCCAGATGACGAACTGGCCGATGCGTTCGGTGAGCGCGTCGATCGCGCGCGACAGGGCGAGCAAGGCATTCATAGGGCGCCGGATTCCTTCAGCAGTTGGGCAAGTTCGCGTGCAATCGCCGCATAGCCTGCGGCGTTGGGGTGGATCGGGTCGGACTTGAGCGCGTTGTCCTTGAGCACGGTATTGAGGATGTCGCCCGCGTAGGGCAGCTGGAATTCCTCCGCCAGTTGCGCGTAAAAGTCCGGTGCACCGCCGAACAGCTTCGGCTCGGGTACGCCGATCAGTACCACCTGGATGCCGCTCGCGCGCAGCGTCTGCAGCATCAGGCGCAGATTGTTTTCGGTTTCGGTGGCGGGCAGGCGCCGCAGCATGTCGTTGCCGCCGAGGCACAGCAGCACCAGCTTTGGGTGATGCTCGTCCAGCAGCGCGGGCAGACGCTGCAAGCCTTCCGCCGTCGTCTCGCCCGGCACGCCTGCGTTGACGACCGCGCGTTGCGTCAAGCCGACCAGCTTCGCCGGATAGGCTTCGTTGTGCTCGGCACCAGTGCCGTAAGTGAGGCTGTCGCCAAAGGCGAGGATGACATCGTCTGCGCCAAGCCTGGGCAGCGTCGGCGCGCGCTCGCACCCAGCGAGCAGCAGCAGGGCGAACAATGCGTAGAGAAAACGTTGAATCAGGCGCATGGCAGAATTTTGCCCAGTATTCAAAACCGGTTTACAGCCAGACCCAGCTGCATCGCATTTTTTGCCAGGTTTGCATCTGCGGTAGCCATGCTGGCTGCTCCAACCTCGATCGCCATGGCCAGATGCAGCGAGTCGCCGGAACGCAGGCCACTGGACACATTGCGGACAAACTGTGCGGCTTGCCCGAAAGCGTGCCGACTCACCGGGACAAGCCGCAAACCGGATTCGCAGAATGACTCGAAATCCTTCCATGCCACCTGCGCCTGTTTCTGCTCAATCTCCCCGCGCCGCACCTTGAGCGACAAGGCACTGGCGAACTCCGTCAAAATCCAGTCAGACGAAATCAGCGTGCCATCGCAAGCCTCAAACCACGCGTCCACTGCATCACTTGCGGGCTCTGGAACAAATAGGGGAATGGCCGCGCTGGTATCGAGGTAAATCATCAATAGCGTTCCTCCTGGCGCATGACCTCAACCGTAGCCGAGGTCATCGGCATCCCCGCCCGCAGCTTGCGCACCCGTTTGAGAAAGGCAGCCTTGTTGAAGGATTGCGTCGGCGTAAGCGTGATTTCTCCTGCCCGACTGACTTCGGCTTCAACGCTATCGCCTTCCTTCAATCCGGCAGCCCGGATGCACTCCATCGGCAGGCGCACCGCCAGACTGTTTCCCCATTTCGCCACTTGCAGTTTCATGATTTACTCCTGGAATGTATATCTGTGTAGATACATGCTAGCACGCTAAAAAAGTGTGTGCGAAATAAATGGGCTGGCAGCGGGTACGCTGAAGGTTGCGTGTCATGCCGCGCCCACCTTGCTGCGAAACACGAAATACACCGCGCCGAGGATGCACAGCGCAGCCCACAGATAGTCGAGCTTCAGCGGTTCCTTCATGTAGAAATAGGCGAACGGCACGAACACGCTGAGCGTGATGACCTCCTGCAGGATTTTCAGCTGGGCAACCGACAGCACCGTGAAGCCGATGCGGTTGCCCGGAACCTGCAGCATGTATTCGAAGAATGCGATCCCCCAGCTGATCAGTGCAGCGACGATCCAGGGTTTTTGATTCAGCTCCTTGAGATGGGCGTACCACGCGAATGTCATGAAGACATTGCTGAGCGTCAGCAGGAGGATGGAGAGTCCGATTGGATGCATGGGCGGATTCAGGTTCTAACGCAGGCGACCTGCCAACAATCAAAAATCACCGCTGAGAGCATAGAAGAGATGCCACAAAGCACTGCTGCGAGTTTCTTTGCTCTTCAAGCACTCATACCGTTCTAAGGGGTAAAGAGCGAGCGTCCCATCCGTCTTGCTTGGTCCAGAACAATAGCCAATTAAGGTGGCGTAATGGAAGTTCTCTAAACGGACTACTGTGGCCGAAAGCCATAGCACAAGCAGCAATAGAATAACGATTACGGCATTCTTCATTTGCCCCCTTGAAGCCTTAAATCTAGATAGCCGTCACGTGACGGAATAAAAGCTTATTGGGTATGTTCTGTTGTCCTGAGAATGCCTGCTGCTTCAATTCCCCGCCAGCGTCATCCGGTCAATCAAAATCGACCCCACCTGCTTGCTGCCGCGCCGCTCGACATCCTTGCCGATGGCGACGATGCCCTTGAACATCTCGGCCAGGTTGCCGGCGATGGTGATTTCCTCGACCGGGTACTGAATCTCGCCGTTTTCCACCCAGAAGCCCGCCGCGCCGCGCGAGTAGTCGCCGGTGACCATGTTGGCGCCGTGGCCGAGCAGTTCGGTGACGAACAAGCCGGTACCCATTTCGCGCAGCAGTCCAGCCAGATCGAGGTCGCCGTGCGAGACGATGAGGTTGTGGCTGCCGCCGGCGTTGCCGGTGGGCGTCATGCCGAGTTTCTTCGCCGAATAGGTGGAGAGGAAATAGCCTTCGACCACGCCGTTTTTCACCACGTCGCGTTCGACGCAGGCGACGCCTTCGCTGTCGAACGGCGCGCTGCCGAGGCCGCCATGAAGCAGCGGCATTTCGCGGATGTTGATGTGTGGCGCGAAGACGGTTTTACCGAGGCTGTCGAGCAGGAAGGAGGACTGGCGGTACAGGCTGCCGCCCGAGACGGCGGCGACGTAGTTTCCAACCAAACCGGTGGCGAGTTGCGCTTCGAACAGCACCGGGCAGGTGCGGGTGTCGAGCTTGCGGCCGTTGAGGCGCCGCACGGTGCGCTCGCCGGCGATGCGACCCACCATTTCAGGCGCGTCGAGGTCGTTGCCGTTGCGCGCGCTGGTATACCAGTAGTCGCGCTGCATGCCGCCCTTGTCTTCTCCGATCACCGCGACCGAGATGCCGTGGCGCGAACCGGCGTAGCCGTTGCAAAAGCCGAGGCTGTTGGCAAAGATGAACTGCGAGGTGTGGGTGGAGACGCCCGCGCCTTCGGAATTGGTGAGGCG
>MGZO01000108.1:9678-10301 GCA_001802655.1 Hydrogenophilales bacterium RIFOXYD1_FULL_62_11 | reverse complement strand
CGGCGAACAGCGAACCGACACCGCAGGCTGCATTCCCCAACGTAAACCAGTCCGCTAGATGGAAGCTGCGGATCATCGAAAGATGCTTGGCTTGTTTCATGGCGCGGGACCCTCAAGCAGACCGATTGGCCCAGATAATATAGGCGAGGTCTGGGGCGCGGATTTATCTTTGTCCCCTTTCACAGCCGAGGCATACTTTTGAATGCCAAACTGTAAGGGGTCGCTCAGGTCGGGTTCTGCCGTCCAAACTAAGGAAAGCGGTCGTTCAGGAGCGAAAGTCGAGGCAACGACCGGTCTGGCGAATACAGCGGACGCGGTCATTCGAAAGGCCGATGTCGCCTTTGGCCGATGATGCGACGGTCGACTACCCAACCATGACCGGCAGGTCGTCGGCCATAGCTGCCGTTGGGATACTTCGGCACCCTGGTCGGCTATGGACCGAACACCGGCCATTGGCTAGAAATCCCACTGAAAGACCGCTTTCAGCTTCGGCGAATGCGTACTCCCGACCCGGATGAGCCGTTCGGCCTTCGACGTCATGATAGCCGGCTTTCAGGGGTTGACCCGCCATTCGCCCGCTATCTGCGAACTTCGGCTGCCTGGCCTTAACCTACGTTCGCCGG
>MGZO01000108.1:8022-9667 GCA_001802655.1 Hydrogenophilales bacterium RIFOXYD1_FULL_62_11 | reverse complement strand
CAGAATAGTTGGGTAATGCCCGCAATGTGGCAATCGGCTGAATTTTTACTTCGGCCCATCATAGCCCGCCAAGTCCTACGACCACGTTGAGCGATCCGGTGCGCACGTAGATGTTTTCATCCCGGGGCACAGTCCTCTATACGTATAGGCATCAATATGAGGCGGAATCATCCAACGTTGCTGCTCTTCGTTTTTGAAATCCCCCGGTTTTTTTCAAGGACAGGACGGCAAGCCATTCGCACGGGGTTGGGGATCGCGGTGACCCGACTCAGGGAAAGGCTTAAGCTTGCCGATCAGCGGGCGCGCGGAATCGGGCAGCGCGTCTCGCCCCTGTGTGCCAAGGAGGCCGCCGCCGTTACGCAAAAAGCAGAAGTTTTCGAACGGGACTGAAACCGGTGACATCGGCTGACCAAAGAGGGTGTTTTCCGGGTAGATGTATTCACCGACCGGGGCGGTGTACTGCCCGGAATCCAGTCCACCTGCAACTTTCGTGGAGGCATGGCCTTCGATGCGGATGCGCACGTCGCGCGTGACCGGCAGGAAATTGGCTTTTGCGGGCAGGGTGATGCGTATGCGTCCAATTTGTCCCGCGCGTTGCGGATCGAGCGTGGTCAGGCGACGTTCGGTCTCGATTGCACCATTCACATCGATCAGGAATACCTCGACGCGGCGCGTGGGATCGGTGGTGAAGCCAACGATGCGAAAGCGCGAGGTCTCTTCCTGAGAAATATCCTGATAAGGCACACCCAGCGCACCGAGGATGGCCTCTTCGATATAAACATAAGCGGGATCGACACCCGGCGAGGTATAGATGCCGGTCATGGCGCTGACGGCGTGCGCTGCATGAAAAAAAGTGGCGCTGCCGGGACTGTCCTCGGTCAACATGCCCGCGAAGCTGATGTAATCACCCACCATCAACGGTGCGGCCTTGTTTGCATTGCAGCCGGGCAAGGCCGGCGCGGTGGGATCGACCGTGCTGTTACCGCAGGTGAAGCGTCCCGCGTTGGGTGAGGGTGCACGATTGACGAGTGGACAATCAGGATCGCTCGCAGGCGGGGCAACACGCGGGATGCACATGGGGAATCCCGTGGCAGAGGCTACCGGTGCATTGCCGGGATCGGATGAGAAGCGCTCGTCAAATACTGCGCCCCCTGCTTTGTCCGAATTTTTTTTTCCGTACCGGCCGGTCGGATCGTTAATGCGCACCCGCGCCGTGGTCGGGCCGGTTTCGCTGCCAACGAGCAACTCGCCCTTAGCGTAGTCGATGCCTCGGATAAATCCGGCGCCGAGATTCAAGTCCTGCTGCGTGATATTCGCCCAGCCGGCGATGTAATCGTTGCCCACTATATTGCCGATTACCTGCACCTCGAACGGCACGGGTGGGCGAGGCGCGTCGCCGAGCGCGAGCCCGCTCGGCTTGCTCGCGGCAACCAGCGTCGGCGCGCTGCCGGGATGCGCGCCGCGAAACAGGTCATTCACGGTGAGGTACTGGCCGGGCATTTTGATCAGCAGATTGCGCGGCAAGACGACGCGTATGCCATTGACCACCATGCTGCCCGACGACAGGGGGTCGTTGAGATCGTCCACATCGAGCGCTTGCAGATAGCCGAGCATTGAAAACGACGGCGTGGGCGTCTGCGCCTGC
>MGZO01000108.1:4939-8016 GCA_001802655.1 Hydrogenophilales bacterium RIFOXYD1_FULL_62_11 | reverse complement strand
GGCGCACACATCCCCGCCAGCACGGTGAGCACGCGAAGCCAGCCAAGCGGAATTCGCTGCGCGGCTGCCGGATTATGGCGATGAATTGGCAGGTTCATGATCGTCCCCTCTCCACAAATAGGCCACACTGAGCCCGTGATGTTGTTGGGCGCTGAATGTCAGAGCAAAGCCCGGTGCGGGTTCGTAAGCGCGCAGCGTGCCCAGCGCCTGGATCAGGCTTGGCGCATCGAGATCACGTCCCGCCCGCGCCAGCGCTTCGGCTAGCGTCAGCACCGCCAGGTCGGTCAGGCGAAGCCAGAATTGCGCCTCGCTCATCGCAGCATTGCCGGATTGGGCAAGCGCGGGCATGGGGAGCGCGATGAGATCCACCCGACTGCCAATCTGTGCGGACGGAAGTGCTTCACCAACACTATGCGCAGGGTTGCCCGACACCACCGCCAGCGTTCCCAGGCATGAACTGTCGCTGGCCTTGCGCCATTTTTTTCGTAGGGCTGCCGCCTGCGCAGGCGGCAGCAAGCCGATCACGGTGCCCGCCGGATGCGCGCGCAAGGCCGCGTTCAACTGCGCTTCATCGGCAACGGATTCAACCCACACCGCGCGCGCACCCGAACTACCCTCCGCAGCGTGCCGTGCCAGTTGGCGCAAGGCCGGGGTGGGTGCGTGCAGCACTAGCACGCCGCGCGCGCGGCTGTCGCAATGCGCCAGCAGTGCGTCGAGCAAGTGTTCGGTCTGACTGGCGAGGCTCGGCAACAGATAGGTCAGATACGCATCCGGACTGTTTTCCAGCGGCACCCCCAGCGTGGAGACCAGCGGCACGGCATGGTCTTGGGCCAAAGCGAGTAGGTCGCCCGGGCGGGCCGACGACAGGCTGGCGACCAGGGCAAATACACCCTCGTTCATCAAGCCGCGCGCAGCCGCCAATGCGCTGCCCGCCTCATTGCCACCATCCGCCACTCGCAGCGTTAATTGGCGGCCGAACAATCCGCCGCGCTGGTTCAGCTCGGCCAGACGCGTTTGCAAGGTCTGCTCGATCGCGCGCCCCACCGATGCGCGTGGCCCGCTCAAGGGCAGCACGCTGCCGAGCGCGATGCGGTCGGGCGTCACGCCCGCGACAGGCCTGGAATCGGTGCCGAGCACGCGCAGATAGGCCAGCAGCGCGGTGCGCTCCTGGTCGGTCAAGGCGAATTGCGGCATCGGTGCCCGCAGCACACGCACTTGCCGTCCCACACCGGATTCGATGGCGTGCGCAATGGCGGCCTCGTCGGCGAAGCCCGGCTGGCCGTCGCGCGCGGCGGTCAGCCGATGCCACTGCAACGGCGGTGCATCCACGTCCGCCTCGCGCTTGCCTTCGCCGCGTACGCCGTGGCAGTTGACGCAAGCCATGCTGGTCGCGGGCATTGATACACCGACCAATTGGGGGGCGGTGGCGTAAGCTCGAGCACCCTCATAGAGGTCGCGGCCCAGGGACAAGGTTTCGTTGTCCACTTCGGCCGCTAGGCAACTGGGCGCAATCCATGTCAGGACGATGAGCAATGCGACAAGTCGCCTCATGCCTGCACCTCATCGATTAGCCGCAAAAGAGTTTGCGGTGGATTGAGACTGGAGGCACGCGTCCAGCGCTGGCGTGGTTCGTTGCCAAGCCAGAGTAAGGCCGGGTGTGCTTCCGGCGAGGGGGAATCGGCGTCAAAGGCTGCCAGCGCCCGTTCCATGTTACGCATCGATCCGGTCAGCATGAGCCAGCCATGCGCCAACCCAAGGGGGATGTCGTAGCGGCGCGCAAACTCGCGCAGTTGCTGCGGGCGGTCGTTGAGCGGATCGACCGTGAGAGACAGCAACAGCACTTCGTGCGACCGTTGATCCAGTTGCTCGCGCAGCGCGCGCAACAGCGCGGTTTGTGGCGGGCATACCGTGATGCAGCCGGCAAAAATGAAGTTCACGACCACGATGCGGCCGCGAATCAGATCTTCGTAGAGGTGCCAGGCCTTGCCGTCCTGATCGATCAAGTGGAGATCGGGAATATCCGGCTGCTTCAGCCACTGTTGCGCGCCCAAGCTCGGGCAAACCCAAGCAAGCAGCGCGGCGCCCAG
This sequence comes from Hydrogenophilales bacterium RIFOXYD1_FULL_62_11, assembly GCA_001802655.1. GTDB lineage: Bacteria > Pseudomonadota > Gammaproteobacteria > Burkholderiales > Thiobacillaceae > Thiobacillus. The sequence goes on along the minus strand of MGZO01000108.1, from coordinate 5,929 downwards.
CAATGCCCGGCGTTGGGGGTTGGCCAGCATGTCGTCACTGGATCGCATCGCGGTGCTCCACTGCCACATGCGCATCTCGCGCAGGGCTTTCCTCAAGCGGCCAGCGCACGCGGCCCATGCGCGCCTGGTTGAACCAGATTTCCTGCGAAGGGGCCTGCACCAGCAATTCGATATCGGCGGCGGGCACCCCGGAAAATAACGCCTGATAACGCCCGCCTTCGACTGCGCGCGCAGGGCTGCGACCCTGCCAAGCCCCGCTGCGCGAAAAGGCTAGCACCACCGCATCCTGGACGCCGCCAATGGCGTGCTCTCCGACATGCAAACTGAATTCGACCGCCAACCTGTGATCCGCCGTCGGGTACACCGAAATCAGGAGCGGAATCGGCGCGGCGGGGGCATCGGTTCGCCCGTTCGCCGCAATATTCGCGTTCACCGTGAAGCACGCCGTGATCGCCGGCCGCAGGTTACGCACGATCACGTCGTAGCGACCGCTGTGCGGCACGCGTACCGTGGCTTGAAAGTGGCCGGGCTCGCGCTCGTTCAGACTCTCGTCCAGCACCCGCAGCGCGCGCGCCTGGCGCCGGTAATTGCTGAAGCTACCGATGGGCGCCATCATGCCTTCGATATAGCGGTAGATATAGCCGTCCGCTGCGTTGGCCAACAGCATGCCGTTGCCTTCGGGCGCGGCGGCCATGACGCTGGCAACGTCGTTGATCGCTTCGGGCGCATCCAGCGGCGCGCGTCGTCCCATCGGCACTATGGCACTCTGCAGCTTGCCCTGCTTTGCCTGTGCCAGGTTGATGACATGCACTTGCGCGTTGCCCTGGCTGCGCACGTAGGCATAGCCGCCGGACTGCGCTATCTGATCCGGATTGCCCGCGATTTGGAGCGTATCGATCACACGCAGTGTGGCCAGATCGATCAGGCTGAGATCGCCCGCCAGCGGATTGGCTACCAGCGCATAACGACCGCGCTCGAACAGGCTCAGTG
>MGZO01000108.1:0-4809 GCA_001802655.1 Hydrogenophilales bacterium RIFOXYD1_FULL_62_11 | reverse complement strand
ACCCTTGCCGACGGCAACGCGCGCGGTTTCCGCATTCAAGACAAGATCAACCAGCGCGACTTCGGAGCGGCCATCCAGCCCCACCCACAGCCGGTTGCCATCGGGATCGATCGCCAGGCGTGTGGGAAGGCTGTCCGCGCCCAAGGGCAGCAGGGCGACGATGCGCCGCGTTACGGTATCGATCACCGCCAGCGCGCCCGCGCCGCGCAAACTCACGATCAGTCGTTGATGGCGCGGCGCGAACACCCAGTCATAGCCGGCGGCAGGCAATTGGACGATGGCTTCGAGCTTGCTGTTTTGCAGGCTCACCATCGGATTGATGAAGGCCACCGTGTTGTCCTGATTCAAGGTGACCAGACGATAGGCATTCATGTCTACATCAGCGCGCCCGCCGAGGGAACCGATCGACAGCTGATTCGCCTTGTCGGCACAACTCAACTCGTTCGCCACCTGTTCGGAACGGCGCGCCACCATCCAGGCGGCCGGGCGGGCGCCGGGCAGCACGGCACCGCTGTGCGCGTCGCGCAAGGCCAGCCGCGCCAGCGCCGCGCCGCTGTCATCCTGTTGGTCGAATGAAAACTCCACGGCCACGCCGCCATCTTCGGCGCGCTGCGGTTCCGCAGCTAAAGACAGTCCAGCGACACAGACCAGTGTTGTCAGCATGTATTGGAGCAAGCGCGCGGTGCGCATATCAAGTCAGAAAATAAAGGTCGTTGATTGCCACATGGATGAAATTCACCCCATTGGCATTATTCGCATCGACCACATCGAACCAGACCTCGGTGATGCGCTCCCCAGGCTTTGCCGCGGCGCCAATGAACGGTGCGCTGCCAGGAATGCGATTGAGCACTCCGCGGCCGGACCAGTGTTCCCACTCGCCCGTGCTTTCCAGTCGAACGGCAAGCAAACCCAGATATTCGACATCAAGTGGGCCGGTGGCTGAAACCTGGCTGCCGATCGCCTGTACCGGTGGGTTGAACAACAAGTGGATGGAAAGTTTGTCTGGCGTATTGTCGGCCAGCAACACACTGTCTTTTTTGCCGAAGTTGAAATTGAATCCACCAAACAGGCAACGTTCCAGATAGACCGCCGGTCCGCCGATATCCACGGTTATTTCGCATTGCGCGAATCCGTAGGTTTTCAGTTCGTCATCCACACGATAGGGAAGATGGGACCGCAAGGCTGACCAATCGTCGGCACTCAATTGCGGTGGCTCCAGCCAGTCAAGTTGCAAGCCGCCGTTGTTGACGAAATAGTCGTGGTCCGAAATCCGCGTGGTTTGGCTCATGGCGATCTCCAGGAGAAGTCGGGTTCAGTCGCGTCTTTGGGTAACACCCGCAAAATACCCCAGATGCCGCCGTCGTACACAAAGCTGGCCTGGCTGCGCCACAGGTAATCCATCGGCACTTCGCTCCGTCCTCCCGCATGGATGAGCAGATTCGTTGCCATCAGGGGGCCAACGCTGTTAAAGCTGCCCTGGACGATCCACGCGTCCTTGACCGCATCCTGATGAGTGGATAGCAAGAAACTCGAATCTGGGTTCCACGGATAGGGATTCCAGTCATGCCCATGGACGGTGATGGCCTGTTGCCGCGTATGCCCGCCAGGATGCACGACGCGCAGCCGCACTTCGCGCCCGGCTCGCGCCACGAACACCGGGGTTTCCGGATCGCAAGCATGGCGGTTGGCCTGGCTCAGGAAAGGAATCCCGGCTTGGCACCGGAGCTGTTTGGCCGCTTCGTCCGGACCAAAGCTAGCAATCAATGTATCCGCGTCTGCCACCGATGCCGGTGAGCGCGACCCATCGTTGCGCTGCACTTTCGAACTCAGTACGCCTGCATAATCGAACTCGTTGCGCTCCTCGAACGCGACGGAGGGATCGCCGCCGCGACGCCCCCACAGCGGCTCGGTGCGATAGTTCGCCGCCTTGATGCCATAGTCGTCCGGCTCTTCTGCGCCCTTGAGATTGACCACCAGGTCGCCATTGATCTTGGCATCCACTGCGTCTTGCAACACCAACACGAAATCGCGATAGCGCTTGCCGTCGGGCATACACATAGTGGCACTGGTATCGGTGCCGCGATCGGCCGCTCGCTCACTTGGATCATCGGACTCGCAGCGGTTACTTCCTTTCGGACCGATCACCAGCGCGCCAATCGCGCCATGTGCCGAATGCTTGATGACGTCGCCGAAGCTGGTCAGGGGCAACGCGCCAAACTCCATGGGCAGGTTTTTCTGCATGCCGCGCTTGCTGCCTTTTTCATGCAGTTCATAGCGGCCCGCCCACCATAAGCTCGAACCAGATTTGCAACTGAGGTCAGATTGACCGGGTTTACAGGCAGCAACAAGATTCCCCAATGTTTTGTTGCCTTCGTCTCGGTTCGCACCATTGAGGCCGAAATTGGCACCATCCGCTGTCAGGCTGTGACGCGCCACCATGGGCGCCGACAGGCCAACAGACGACGACATCCGCAACTGGTTGTAGTTGAATCCATCCAGAATCATCGACATGAAGTTGTCGCTGAAATGTGTTGTGGTCTCTACCCCATTAACAATCGGTCCGTCTGGCATCACTGCAGGAAAGTGGTTGCGCACCCTGACTTCCATGCACGCCCCGGCCGGTGCACGCAGCACAAGCGGTTCGATCCGGCGTTGTCCGCTCCCTACCTGCTGGCGCAGCAACTGCAGTATGTCGGCATTGCTCTGCGTATTCAGCGGACTGGTGTCAAGCCCGGTTTCGCCTGGCAGGCGATTGTTTCGCACGAACACCATGGCGTTGGGGTCGCCCAGGTTCAGCCGCTGGTTGTAGGCGATACCGCTTTGCCCAGGTTTGCCGCAGGTATCGGTGAGATCACAGGCGCGCACCGCGCTGATGTCGAATTGCAGGCGGTTTTCGTATTCCGGATAGTGCGATTGCCGCTTGCTGTAGCCGGGCAAACACACTTGGAAGTTTGGTTCATCCACCACCGGATCAGGCGGACGTGAAGGGCTTCCCGCCACATCGTAGAGTTGCGCCACGCCGGGCCGGGCACTCGGTGGCTGCGGTGTGATGCCATCGGCACCCGGTTCCTTGCCGTAAGCGCGCATGATGCCCCACATGCCATCCCAGAGCTGGTCAATGGACGAGCCCAGATAGAGCTGGTCGACCACTGGTGTTGGCCGCGGGCTGACCTGGATGTTGAATTCGAAATGCTCTGAAATTCCCAACGGCTGGGCGTTGACATGCCCGGAGCGAGTGTTATCCGGCTCATGTAGCCAATTGGTATCAGTCATCGCGAACACGTGCTGCGCTTCCTGCGCGCCCTGGATCAGGCGGATCTGCATACGCTCGCCTTCGTATACCGGCAGGATGGGTGTGGCCGGATCGCCCATCACGCGCCAGGGTTCCAGAGACTTAATGTGGCAGTGGCACGACTCCAGTGTGCTTTCCGGGTAAAGCGCGCAATTGAATTCGTGGCGCCAGGATTCGACGTCGTCCAGCGCGCCATCCACCTTGTTCGCCAGATGCGTGGTGTTCAGGAGCGAACGGTAGGCGGGTGAAAGAATCCCGCCGTAAGCGTTGGTTGCCAGTTTGCGATCCCGGTCGGCGTGCGCCTGCGTGCTGAATACGTTGGCTGGGTCGCCGGTGCAGAATGCCGAGTCGCACTGCGTCTGTTTGTAATCGAATCCGCCCTTCACGGGGTCAGGCGTGACATCAACTAGACGCAACGGTACCGGTTCGTTGCGATAGTTGATGAGCTGGGTGCCGGGGTCCTCCGACGAAATGGCCAGGGGTTTGGTCAGGTTGAGCGGCACCTGACGATGGCCAAAGCGCAACGCGGAGACATCGCGCTCCTCGGGATTGATCGGCTCAAGCGCCGTGTTATAGAGAATGGAGAAATCGGCAAAGGCGACAGCATATTCTCGCCGCGTATCGTGGCTGGCGAGGTTGTCGGAACACTGCAATTTGGCGGCTGTGCTGGCTTGGTCGAGTGGGTTGGAGTTCTTGCGCGAGCCCATGTTGCGGCGCCCATCCAGACATTTCGGGGCGATGATGTTGGCACGCGTCGAAGTCGGCCCGCCGTCGTCACGCAGATTGATGGGCGGACGCAGTTCCTGCCGCCCCACGGTCTTACGCACCCGCTGCTGGCAGTTCTGGTCGAAATCTGCTGCCAGATGCGCGCCGCCCAGCACCTTGGCGCGCTCGGTTTTTCTCACGGTGGCATCGCTGCTGCATAATTTGTTCCAATCCAGGCTGTTGGCATCGAGATTGAGCCACACCGAGTTGCTCGGCTCGATCACCAGCGCGGCATACAAGCCGTGCTGCTGATGCGAACTGGGGCCGAAATGGTCGTGGGTGAACACGGTACGCAGGGTGTAGTCCTTGCCATTTTTCGGGTCGAAAATCGGATCGGCATACCAGCGCTGCACGGTGCGCTGCGCGCCGCAATAGGGGTGCTCCTCGCCGATCGTGAGCCAGGCTTTGTGGTCGGTAATCGCTTGGGTATCGGCGGGGCAGGTGCCCTTTTCCTTGAAGTCGATGCAACGGCGCGCCTCGCGTGCGGCGGCGGATTGATCATCGTCTGCCGGGCTGGGCGCGCACTGCATGTCGGCGAACATCGGGTGGGTTTTCAGCGCCAGCAGCGAGTTCGCTGGGGCGTTCTGCAAGCGCATCGCCTGGTTATACGCCCACACGCGCTCGCGCACTTCTTCCGGCGAGAAAGTGCCGTCTTCGTAGTTCCAGCCGTTGCCGGAACCGTCAGATGAGGTGACGTCGAACTTCACCAGGTGAATATGCTGGCCTACCGTGTCGGTCGGTGTGTAAATCTG
>MGZO01000107.1:59096-76700 GCA_001802655.1 Hydrogenophilales bacterium RIFOXYD1_FULL_62_11 | reverse complement strand
AGCGCAACTCCACGCCACGCTGCCCCTGGTCGACGATGTAGAACCCGCTCGCCAGCCACACCAGCATAACCAAGCCCAACAACAAACCGATCAGGTTGCCGCCTCCCGGCAGCGCTTCGGGCGGGCCACCATCCGGCCCCTCAACCTTGCCCTTGCCGCCGAACAACCCATTCAGACGCTCGTTGACGCGCCGCCACATCTCATCCAGATCGGGCGGACCACTGTTTTTGTTACCACTTCCTTTATTGCCCCATTGCGGGTCGTTCCAGGCCATATTGATTACTTTATGCAGTGTGAACTATGAGAATGTAGCAGTTTCGTCGGGTGCTGCGATCTCGTCCCGAACGCAGTTAGCTGCCAGCATTTCAGACAACGCATCGCGTAAAAGTTCAAGCCCCGCGCCAGTTTGCGCGGACACATAGACGTTTTGAAGTTTACCATATTCATCGCGCTCCACTCCCGGCGCAATACCAGTCAAGTCCAGCTTGTTATAGACGCGAAGCTGCGGAACCGCATCCGCACCGATTTCGCCCAGCACCTTTTCAACCGCCTCAATCTGCCGCTCGCGTCCAGGACTGGCGGAGTCAATCACATGCAACAGCAAATCAGCTTCGGCAGTCGCTTCAAGCGTGGCCCGGAATGCGGCAACCAGATCGTGCGGCAAGCGCGTAATAAAACCAACGGTGTCGGACAACACTATTTCGCCCAGTTGCGGCAGATACATCTTGCGCGTCGTGGTGTCCAGCGTGGCGAACAACTGGTCGGCAGCATAGGCTCCTGCGCGCGTCAGCGCATTAAACAGGGTGGACTTGCCAGCATTGGTGTACCCCACCAGCGCAACCGACAGCACCTGCTGACGGTCGCGCGAACGCCGCTGGGTACGGCGCTGCTTGCCCAGTTTGGCAAGTCGTTCACGTAGCGCCTTGACACGCACGCCAAGCAAACGGCGGTCGGTTTCAAGCTGTTTCTCACCCGGACCACGCATGCCGACTCCGCCACGTTGACGCTCAAGGTGGGTCCAGCCACGCACCAGCCGTGTAGACAGGTGCTGCAACTGCGCCAGCTCGACTTGCAGTTTCCCTTCCGCGCTCTTAGCACGGCTGGCAAAAATATCGAGAATCAGGCTGGTGCGATCGATCACCCGACATTGCAGGCGACGCTCCAGATTACGCTCCTGCGCTGGCGACAACTCATGATTGAACACCACCACTTCCGCCCCGGTGACTGCGACCAGCGCAGCAATTTCGTCGGCTTTGCCACTTCCGGCAAACAGCGCAGCATCCGGGCGACTGCGCTTGCCGTGAACTTCCCCCAGAATTTCGAGGCCGGCACCCGTCGCCAGCAATTTTAATTCAGCCAGACTTTCGGGAAAATCTGGTGTACCGAAATCAAGCGCCACCAGAATGACGCGCTCCCCCCCTTGGTGCCGATCAAACAACAGGGGTCCTTTTTGCTTCAAACATTTTTGTCCTTCCTCGCGCCATGACTTTGGTTAAACCCGTGCGGGCGGCCGAAATGCCAGCCCATGACCGTAGTCCACACCCACGCCAACCAATATGTGGGCAGTTTCTGCATTCTCAACATACCCGGCCGCCGTCAGCCTCCTTCCTTTCGCGCGTAACTCGCTGGACTCTCGGTGACACCGACCACTTGCGATCATTTTGCATGTTGTGCACCCGCCACCCCACGACTTTGAGGACGCTCACCGGCAAGTTTGCCTAAATAAAAACAGGACGAATACCCTTGCCAAAATCACCCAGCCCCAGCCGAAATCAATGAAGAGCTGAAAATCAGCGCATGGTTTTCCCAGGCTGACGATGTGTTGACGCTCTGTCAATTCAAGCACGACAGGCTTGACTAACTCCTATAGCCCCGTTGGGCACTGCCTTCCAGTAGTGTCGCATTCGGCATCGTTGGCGCCCGATTCAAAAAACTGAAAAACCCAGCTAAATCAACAGGATGGCCTCTTCACCCTGACGATCAATGGCATGGCCCATTGTGCTGTTACCGCTTAAGCCCTCCAACGCCACCTGTCCAGCGCCCTCGCCGCGCAAGGCCCAGCATGGTGGCGAAGCGTTCGACGTCACCCAAGGCCGGTCTTTACCGACAGCAGCCACAAGCGTTCAGACGCTCAATCAGGGCGAGACCCGAGTCAGCGAGCAGGTCGGGGATTCGGTGCTGATGGCATGGGACACCTTGCGGCAAGTAACAGCCCGCTAGGCTAGCCCCACCCCGTGATGCTAGAGCGTGATTGCGCGCAGGCGCTCAGCAGCCTGTTCTGGATTGATGGTATTGACGAACAAGCCCGAGCCCAGTTCAAAACCGGTAGGAATCGATGTACGCGGACAGATTTCCAAATGCCAGTGGTAGCTGTGTGCATGTGCACCCTGTTTTCCGTCATGTGGCACGGTATGCAGGAAAAAGTTGTATTGCGCCCCGCCTATCACTGCATCAAGCCGGGCCATGGTGCGCTTCATCACACGCGCCAGATCAGCCCGGTCTTCGTCATGCATATCCAGAAAGTCGGCCTGATGGCTCAGCGGCAAAATATGCACCTCCCATTCATAGCGGCTGGCAAACGGCTTGATGGCAATGAATTTTTCACCCCGCTCAACCACATATTGGCCGACGTTGATCTTGCGCCGAACCGCACCGGATGCGCGATCGTAGATCGTCGCTTCAAAGGTCAGCGCTTCGTCGATCAATGCACAGAAAATGCAGTGATGGTGCTTGGCGTAGTGCGCTGCACTGTTCGTTACCTCGGCATCGACGTTTACCGGCACCACGGGCATGGCAATCACCTGGCTATGTGTGTGCGGAATCGACGCACCCGCCGCCGGGCCAAAATTCTTGAAAATCAGGACGTATTTCAAGCGGTCGTCGGACTCGAACAACTGACGCATCCGCGTCTGATACACACCAAACAAGCCAGCCAGATGCGACTCGGCCATCTCGTGAACCGCAATGCCGTGTTCGTCATGATCGATGATGACTTCGTGCCGCCCGTAGCCATCGATGGTCTGCTGCAGGCCGAAATTGAAGCCGGCTTGCGCGCGTTCATCGCCCAACACGGGGTAAAGGTTCTCGACGATGCGAATATGCCAGTCATCGGCATCGGGCCAGGCCATGATCTGCGGCGGGGTCTTGTGTTCATTGCCCCGGCAAAACGGGCAAGTCTCTACATGTTTACGGGTATCGCGAGGAGCCAGATCTTCGGCCTTTTTCGGGCGCATGCTGCGCGCGGTGGCGACGAGCACCGATTCGCTCGGCACGATCGGATTGATTCGGATTTCACGGACATCGCTCGAGTCGGCTTGAGTGTCTGACATGGGTATTTCCTCCGCCCGCAAGCATAAAACAGCCGCAAGGCGGCATCGGTTCATTCTGCTTATGCCCCCACTCAGCGTTTTTATCCCCCTGCCGATCAGGGGCTTGCGTTGACGTAGCCCCGGTCGGCGCCGACAATGTTGCCTCTTTGCCGTAACTCAGGAGCACTCCCATGGACAATGAAAAAATCCTGCACGACGAACAGCGCATGATGCGCATGATGCGCAAGACGCTGACTGCCATCGTGCGTGACACCGCGCCACGCAACGGCAACCCCAGCCCGTTGTCAGAGGCAACCGTACTTGGCATAAAGGATTGTCTGGTGGTGATTTCCAGCCGTGAGACCGAGCTATCCCAGCTTACCGGCCGAACCTTGGAAGAGCGTCCCCACTTTACTGACGAAACGCCAAACACCCACGCTGTCAAGATCAGCAGCATTCCAAAAAAGACGCACTAAACCAAGCATCACCCGCCCGGACGACCCAGCATGCCGCAAGCCACCAGTCTGTTTACCGATGTCGAGTCAAAAGTCGTCGGGACATCGGCGGTGGTGATTTACTCCCCTTCAGGCAGAAAACGAAACCGTTTCCCGGAAGGCGTGGTCGAGGTGTATGGCAGCGAAGTCGAAGCACTGGCGCATGCCGATCCGGCCAAAAGCCGCCACGCAGCACTGGCCAGCGGTCCTTCGCGCTCTTCCGAGGGATTCAAGCTGTTTTATCTGGTGCGTTGGCTGGACGCCTGATCCGGGCAGTTCTCGACCATTGCGGATGCCAGCCCTGCAGCCCTGCAGCGCCAGTGCCCATCCCCAGTCAATTCAAAAACCGGGCTGCGCAATCAACCCGCACCGTATACCTTGCGCCGCACCCGCTTCTTGCGCCGCATCCGGGTCGCTTCACTTTCGGTCAGCGGCGCGCGTGCCTTGCCTTCATACGGATTCTTGCCCGTGTCTTCCTTGACCTGGATGCGCAGTGGCGTGCCCTGCAGCTTGAACGCTTTGCGAAAGCTGCTTTCCAGATAACGCTTGTAATCGTCGCGCAGGCCTTCCAGCGCATTGCCATGCAAAATAATCACCGGTGGATTTTTGCCCCCCTGATGCGCGTAGCGTGGCTTCGGGCGAAACAGTCCAGACTTGGGTGGCGCATGCTGTTCGACCGCCATTTCTAGCACCCGCGTGAGCTTGGGCGTCGACAGCTTGATAAAAGCAGCGGCATGCGCAGCTTCGACGTCCTTCAACAGGGTATCCAGACCCTTGACCTTCAGCGCCGAAATGTAATTGAAGCGTGCGAAATCAAGGAAGGCCAGTTTGCGCCCGATATCGCGCTTCACATCCTCGCGCTGCTCGGGGCTGATGCCATCCCATTTGTTGATCGCGACCACCAGTGCACGGCCGGCTTCCAGGATAAAGCCCGCCAGATGCGCATCCTGATCGGATATATTCTCATGCGCATCAAGCACCAGCACCACCACATTGGAATCTTCGATGGCTTGCAGGGTTTTGATGACCGAGAATTTCTCCACCGTCTCGAATACCTTGCCTTTACGCCGCACGCCGGCGGTATCGATCAAGGTAAAGGGTTTGCCGTCACGCTCGAAATCGACATAAATCGAATCGCGTGTGGTGCCGGGTTGGTCGAACGCAATCACGCGCTCCTCGCCCACCAGCGCATTGACCAGAGTCGATTTCCCGACGTTGGGGCGTCCCACCAGCGCGATTTTCGGGATACCGAAATCGTCAGCTTTTTCTTCTTCGTCCGAAAACGGTTCCAGCGCCAGATTGACCAGATCAGCAATACCGTCGCCATGCGCACCGGAAATTGCCAGCGGTTCTCCCAGCGCCAGTTCGTGAAATTCGGCGGTGATCACCGCTGGATTCATGCCTTCGGCCTTGTTGACCGCAAGCCATACCGGACACGCGGCACGGCGCAGTCGATCCGCAATGACCTTGTCCTGCGCAGTGATGCCATTTCGCGCATCGACCATGAAAATGACGGCGTCGGCCTCGTCAATCGCCTGCAAGGTCTGGCGTGCCATTTCGGCCATGATGCCATCTTTGGCGACCGGTTCGAGGCCGCCGGTATCCACCACCAGATACGGCTTGTCGCCAATGCGCCCGCGCCCGTAATGGCGGTCACGCGTCATTCCCGGCAGGTCATGCACCAGGGCGTCGCGCGTGCCAGTCAGGCGATTGAATAAAGTGGACTTGCCGACGTTAGGGCGTCCGACAAGTACCAGGGTGGGGAGCATGCTTATCCTTGCTGACGCTCAGGTTCGACCTGATCGCCGGTAGCGTTGAAATAATTAATCGAACTTGAAAGCAACCACGCTTCCCTTGCTTGTCTGCACGGCAAATCCCGGACCAATATCGACCGGTACGGTACGCACGCGGCCATCCACTTTGGTGCGAGCAATAAACCCGCCATCCTCAGCCGACAGCACATGGACATAGCCTTCACTGTCCGCCACCACCACCCAGGCGCCCAGCGCCAGCGGTGCGGTTATCTGGCGGCGTGCCAGCTTGTCCTGTTTCCAACCCGCGCGGCCACTGGCTTTATCGTAAGCGGTCACGGTGTCTTTGTCGTCGCTCACGTAAATGTTGCGCTCGTCCATCGCAAGGCCACTATTGCTGGATGTCTCACGCGCCCACAGCGGCGCGCCTGAGGTGCGGTCAAAACAGGCCACGCGCCCCTGATAGGCCACTGCGCACACCTGACGCTGGTCCACCACGGGGTTGCCCATCACATCGGCCACGCGTTCCAGTTCAGTCGCGCCGCGCGGCAAGGCCACGGTGGCCTCCCACAGCTGCGCGCCATTCGTGGCGTTCAGTGCAACCAGCTTGCCACCGGGAAAGCCCGCGTAAAGCACATCGTCACGCACGACCATGCCGCCCGATCCGCGCAAACTCAGGACAGGAAGCGTACGGGTATACAGCCACTTGCGACTGCCATCGGCAACCGCAAGTCCCTGTACCCGGCCATCGCCGGTACGGACGATCACCGTATCCGCCTGCACCCGGATTTGACCTGCCACCTCACTCGACAATGTCACTTTCCAGCGCTGCTGACCCGTAGCCTGATCGAGCGCCAGGAGCTCGCCCTTGCTCCCCCCCGCCAACACCAAGCCCTGTCCCACGCCTGCCCCGGCAGACAACTTTCCGTCTGCACCAAATTTCCAGTTGGTGCGACCGCTTGATACGCCAATGCTCACCACGCGGTCTTTTCCCGCAGCGTATACCGCGTCGCCATCGGCCTGCGGACTGAACAAATAACCGTTCGATTCACCCGAGTCGGCTTTCCAGGCTTCAGTCAGCCTGGCAGACGCGGTGAATTCCACCAGGGGGGAGGGCTTGGCTTTGGCTGGCCCCATTCCAAACCAGTCACCGACCGTGCTACACCCCGACAATGCCAGCACCAGACTGACTGCAAGCAGATATTTTTTCACTTGGCCGGCCCTCCCAGCGCGTCGAGCTTCAGCTCGACAATGCTGCGATAGGCGTTATCGTCTGCCGTTTTGCCGAAAGCCGACTGGTAAGCAGCGCGGGCATCAACCGGTTTGCCCTGCGCCAGCAGCACATCGCCTTTCAGATCGAGAAAACGAAATGCATAGGCATCGCTGTGTACTCCACCCAGGGTTTTCAGCGCGGCATCGTACTGCTTCTGATCGAGTTGCACCCCAGCCAGCCGCAGCCGCGCCAGATCCTTCACTGCAGGCTCCTTGCTATTGGCGGCGGCCCACTCCAGCTGGGTTTGTGCGTTCTTCAGGTCTTTATTCACCACATTGAGCTTGGCCAGCAGCAGCGCTGCGCGTGGAGCAAAGGCCGTATCCTGATACTTTTCAATCAACATGGCGCCTGCCGCACGCGCACCCTTGGTGTCATTTGCGGACAGCGACTGGGTCAGGTTCTGATACACGCTGGCGGCCTCCAGACTCTGCGTCAGCGTGCGGTTCTGCCAATAACGCCAGCCCGCGCCGGCGGCGACAACGATCGCCAGCGCAAGCATCGCCAGGCTGCCCCAACGTTTCCACCAGGCTTTCAGGGAGTCCAGTTGTTCCTGCTCGTCCAGATCGTAAGTTGCCATCGTGCTATACCTTTTAAGTTGATGCGTTGTTCAGAAACTTACCGCTGCAAATATTCAATTGCCAGCGTCAATTCGACCCGGGTTTGCTCGGCAGTATCACGCAGGGGTTTGAGGGTGACCTGCTGTGCCGCCGCTTCGTCGTCGCCGATGATCAGCGCGTAACGCGCGCGGCTGGCGTCGGCTTTTTTCATTTGCGACTTGAAACTGCCGCCTCCGCAATGCAGCACGGTATCGAGCCCTGCTCCACGCAGTGTAGCGGCCACCTTCCAGGCAAACGCCTGCGCCGCTTCGCCGGCGTGAACGATGTAGGCGTCGGGCACCGGTGTCGCCAGCTGGACACTGCCGGTTTCCATCAACGCCAGCAAACGCTCGATGCCCATTGCAAATCCGGCCGCTGGAGCAGGCTTGCCCCCCAGTTGTTCGATCAGGCCATCGTAACGACCCCCTGCGCACACGGTGCCCTGTGCGCCAAGCTGATCGGTCACCCACTCGAACACAGTGCGGTTGTAGTAATCGAGTCCGCGCACCAAACGCGGGTTGATTTCGTAGGCAATACCGTTGTCGTGCAAAATCGTCTGCAATGCTGCAAAGTGCACCAACGCGGCTTCATCGAGTTCGTCCATCAGTTTGGGCGCTGCGTCGTTGAGCGTCTGCATGGCTGGGTTTTTACTATCCAGAATGCGCAGCGGATTGCTGTGCAGCCGCCGCTTGGCATCCTCGTCGAGCGCATCCTGATGCATCTCAAAATAGGCAATCAGTTTGGTGCGGTGGCGCTGCCTCGATTCATAGTCACCCAGGGTGTTGATTTGCAGGCTGGGCGTAATGCCCAGTTCGCGCCATAAATCGGCACACATGATGATCAACTCGGCATCCGTATCCGGCCCGGCAAAGCCGAGCGCCTCGACGCCAACCTGATGAAACTGCCGGTAGCGGCCTTTTTGCGGGCGCTCGTGGCGAAACATCGGACCGGCATACCACAGGCGCTTGCCGCCGTCGTACAGCAGATTGTGCTGGATGACCGCGCGCACCGAGGACGCCGTACCCTCCGGGCGTAGCGCCAGCGATTCTCCGTTCAGCTCGTCGACGAAGGTGTACATCTCCTTTTCGACGATGTCGGTGACCTCGCCAATGGCACGCTTGAACAGCCCCGTATGCTCGAGGATCGGCGTACGCATTTCACGGTAGCCATAGCGGCGCAGCCAGTGGCGCACGATCGCCTCGAACGCCTGCCAGGTGTCGGTCACCTCGGGCAGGCAGTCGTTCATGCCGCGAACAGATTGAATGTTATTGCTCATGTTTTACACGTTGTTTCTTATCCGCGAAAACACGGATGAATCATTGTTCAATTTCCGTACCGCCGCTGCACATAGTCCTCAACGATGGCCTGAAACTCCTGTGCGATCCGGTCGCCTTTCAGCGTGACGGTTTTTTCGCCATCGACATACACCGGGGCGACCGGCACTTCGCCAGTACCGGGTAACGAAATGCCGATGTTGGCATGTTTGGATTCGCCAGGGCCGTTGACCACACAGCCCATCACCGCCACCTGCATCGATTCAACGCCGGCGTACTGGCCACGCCATACCGGCATCTGGGTGCGCAAATAGGTTTCGATGTCCTGCGCCAGCTCCTGGAACACGGTCGAGGTGGTGCGGCCGCAGCCCGGGCATGCCGTGACCTGCGGAGTAAACGCACGCAAGCCCAGCGCCTGCAGGATTTCCTGACCGACCTGCACTTCTTTGGTACGTTCCCCGCCCGGTTCGGGCGTCAGGGAAATCCGGATGGTGTCGCCGATGCCTTGCTGCAACAACACCGACAAGGCCGCGGTCGAAGCCACGATGCCCTTGCTGCCCATCCCGGCCTCGGTCAAACCCAGATGCAGCGGGTAGTCGCATGCAGCAGCCAGGTCCTGGTACACCGCAATCAGATCCTGCACCCGGCTCATCTTGCACGAGAGAATGATTTTGTTCCCACCGAGGCCGAGCTCTTCCGCCTTGTTTGCCGACTCCAACGCCGAGGCGACCATCGCGCGCCGCATCACCACATCGGCCTCTTCCGGCTGCGGCAGGCGTGCGTTTTCGTCCATCATGCGCACGGCCAGCGCCTGATCGAGACTGCCCCAGTTCACGCCGATACGTACCGGCTTGTCGTAACGACAGGCCACTTCAATCAAGGTTGCAAACTGCTCGTCTCGCTTGTTGCCGCGCCCGAGGTTGCCGGGATTGATCCGCAGCTTGGCCAATGCCTCGGCGCACTCGGGTACCTGGGTCAACAGCTTGTGGCCATTGAAATGAAAATCGCCAATCAGGGGCACCCGGCAGCCCAGCGCATCGAGGCGGTCACGAATGTGTGGCACCGCAGCAGCGGCTTCCAGGGTATTGACGGTGATCCGCACCAGCTCGGAACCCGCCTCGGCGAGCGCCTGCACCTGTTGCACGGTGGAGGTGATATCGACGGTATCGGTGTTGGTCATCGACTGCACCACCACGGGCGCATCGCCGCCGACCAGCACTTGACCGACCCGAACCTGACGGGAACTACGACGCACAATCTCAGACATCATTCTTCCGGAGTCGCTACTCTTCAAGCGTAAATCGGGCCACCGTGACATCGACATAAGGCTTCAAGTCAATGGGGCGGCCGTTATAGGTAAGGGTTGTCTGCGCAGCGTTGCCGATCAGCAAACTGAACGGGGGCGTACCACGGACATCCAGGCTGCTCCCCCCAACATTGAGCTTGCGCACCAACATCTTGCCGCTGGCATCCTTGATTTCAGTCCACGAGTCGGCACCAAACTCCAGATGCAGCACTCCGTTAACATCCATCAGGGCTGGCACGTCAGCTTCAGCTGAGGCGACAGCAGCAACCTCGGACGTAGCAGGATCAACCGGCGAAACAGGCGCCTCGACCACCGGCGATCGTGTTGCAGACGCAGGAACAGACGCAGGTGCTGGAATCGGTTCGGGCGCAGACACGGGTGGAGATTGAACCGTGGACGCACGGCCAGGCTGCACCTCTTCCCCCTCACTATTGAGCCACCAATACAGGGCAACCGGCACCGCCCCTGCCAGCAGCACCCCGATCAACAGCAAAAGCAGCCAGGGCGAGGTCAGCCACGAACCCGATGAAGGCGGCGGCAGTGGGCTCACTGTCGCAGGTTCAGCAGGGGCACCCTCCATTCGCGCCAGCAGGGGTTCCGGCACAAGCCCCAGCAGGCGCGCATAGTTGCGAACAAACCCGCGCGCGAACACGGGCTGCCCAAGGCCGGCAAAATCGTCCGTTTCCATCGCCTCGACCTGGCGCTGCATCAAGCGCAGACGAATCGCGGCATTCTCCAGCGTGAGTCCCTGCGCCTCACGTGTAGCGCGCAAAACCTGCCCGACCGAAGCCTGGTTCAACTCGCTCATTCGTACTTCCCTGCAAGCAGCAGCCGCGCCTCGTTCGAATCGGGAAAGCGCTTGCGCAATTGCAATCCATAAGCCGCTTCCTGTGCGCGATCTCCCAGCTTGCGCTCCAGGCGCACGCCCAGCCACAGGCTTTCTGCCGACTGCGGCGCCAGTTCGTCATGCCGATCCAGCAACCGTCGTGCATCCATCAACCGCCCCTGCCGAAAAGTCAGATTGGCCAGCTTCAGGAGTGTATTGGGATTGTCAGGTTGCAACTTGAGCGCTTTCACCAGACTGCTTTCAGCCAGCAACAAGTCGCCTTTTTTTTCAGCGCACAGACCCGCATAGGTCATCGCCTTTTCCGGCTGGGCATACAAGGGGTTGCTCAACGCCTCGGTGAATTGAGCAAGACCTGCATCATATTGGTTGCGGGTGCACAGAAACCAGCCAAAACCGGTGCGTGCATTGGAGTCATTCGGGTTCAACTCGATGGCGCGACGAAAGTTTTCCTCGGCCATTTTGTCTTCCGCCAGATCCATGTAAATCAGGCCGTAAACATTGTAGGCCGGGCCGTAATGGCTATCGGCCGTAATCGCTTTGCGGAGTTCATCAAGCGCAATTTTGTACTGGGCACGCTCGTAATAGGCGGCGGCGAGATCGGTAAACGTACGCGCACGCTGGGTGGCCGCGCTGCCTTCCCCCATGCCGGCAAATCCGCTGCTTTTTTGCTCGATGGGTTGCTTGCCCGTAGTACAACCCGCGAGCAAAGCCACACCCAGCACCATCCATTTTTTCACGCCGCCTCCTGCTTCATTCGCTTCATCACACGCCCGCTCTTGTCGGCCACCTTGCCCGCCAATTGACCACACGCCGCATCGATGTCGTCACCGCGCGTCTTGCGCGTGGTGACGACATAACCCGCTTCCTGCAAAATTTCACGGAACACGCGCATCGTGTCGTTGCGCGGTTTTTCATAACCCGAGTCGGGGAACGGATTAAACGGAATGAGATTGAATTTGCACGGCACCTCACGCGTCAGCTCAATCAACTGGCGCGCGTGCTCGGGTTGATCATTCACCCCGGCCAGCATCACATATTCAAATGTAATGAAATCGCGCGGCGCATGCACCAGATAGCGCTGGCACGCCGCCATCAATTCGCGCAGCGGGTACTTCTTGTTGATCGGCACGATCTGGTCGCGCAGCGCGTCGTTGGGCGCATGCAGCGAAACCGCCAGCGCCACGGGGCAGCGCTCGGCCAACCGGTCCATTGCCGGGACCAGACCCGAGGTTGACACGGTGACGCGCCGCCGCGACAGGCCATAAGCATGATCATCGAGCATGATGCCGAGCGCGGTCACCACGTTATCCAGATTGGCCAGCGGCTCACCCATGCCCATCATCACCACGTTGGTCACCGGCCGCTCGGCGATTTCGCCACTGGTACGGTTGACCTCGCCACGCAGGCTGTTATTGGCCACCCACAACTGGCCGATAATTTCCGCCACGCTCAGATTGCGGTTGAAGCCCTGCCGCCCGGTCGAGCAAAATGTGCATTCCAGCGCGCACCCCACCTGCGATGACACGCACAACGTGCCGCGATCGTCTTCAGGAATGAACACCGTCTCGATGCCGTTGGCGACACCGACATCGAACAGCCACTTGCGCGTGCCGTCGCTGGAAGTGTGCGCGTAGTTGATCGCCGGTGCCTGCACCATTGCCTGCTGCTGCAATTTCTCACGCAGGCTTTTGGCGATATCGGTCATCTGCGCGAAATCGGCCACGCCAGACTGGTGTATCCAGTGAAACACCTGCTTGGCGCGAAAAGGCTTCTCACCCAGTTCAGTGAACCAGGCAGTCAGTCCTTCGAGATCGAAATCGAGCAGGTTCTGCGGCATCCGGCCAACCGATCAGCGGCTATACACTTCGCTCGCGGGGAAGAAATAAGCGATTTCCTGTGCCGCGGTTTCCGGCGCGTCAGAGCCATGCACTGCATTGGCGTCGATGCTCTCGGCAAAGTCAGCCCGAATGGTGCCGGCGTCGGCTTTCTTTGGATCGGTTGCGCCCATCAGCTCACGATTTTTTGCAATCGCGTCTTCACCTTCCAGCACCTGCAATACCACCGGTCCAGAAATCATGAATTCGACCAGATCCTTAAAGAAAGGACGCTCACGATGCACGCCGTAAAAACCTTCAGCTTCCTGACGCGACAGATGCTTCATTTTGGACGCCACGACCTTGAGGCCATTGCTTTCAAAGCGGCTGACGATTTTGCCGATCACGTTCTTGGCGACGGCATCAGGTTTGATGATGGAAAAAGTGCGTTGGACAGCCATGTGTTGCTCCAGAAAATAAGTAAAAACGTTCAAAAAACCATGCAAATCAGCCCGCTAGGATAGCACGAGGCACCCTCGACCGCCCCATCTATTGTTGCCGGAGAAGAATGGGATTCATTGAATCCGCGCCCCAACCCGAAGTTGCACGCCGGGCTCCCCGGGTTCGGCGAGCGCGTCGGCAGCCTGCCCGATATCCGCCGCCCACAAGAGCTCTCCGTCACACCACAACAAGGGCAATTGATCGCGTCGCCAGGGAGGGACAGCATGTTCCTGCAACAGGTTTTTCAGGCTGCGATGCGGCCCCCCCGGGTGCAAGCGCAGGCGCTCTCCCCCGCGCCTGACGCCCAGCGTTACCCGGCCCGCTTCCAGCAAGGAACGCTTCAAGCCCCTACCCACAACCGCCTCGAAGCAAACTTCGACCCCGCCTGCAGGAACCCGCAGAACAGCTTCCCCCTGCCATCGCACGGGTTCGGCGAACGCAGGCGGACCCGGCACCAGATAGGCTCCGTCGCGATAACGCCACAACGCATCACGCCCCAGGCTCACGCAGACGCGCGCATCATGGCGAGCCTCGCGCAACTGCAGCAGGGCCTCATTGAGTTGCCGCAAATTGGGCAACGGATGGCCCTGCTGCTCGATGAAATAGCGCAGCAGATTGCGTGCGCGCGACATCGACAAGCGCTTGAGCCTCGCACAATCCAGTCGCTCGCCCGAAATGGCATCAGCAGCATCCATCCGTGCCAGATCATCGAGCAACCCGGCCGCTTCGGCCTGCAAACCGGCAGCACGCGCAAGCGTGACGTCCGCACCGGGAAAATAGGTGTTCAACAGGGGCAACACAGTCTGTCGCAAGGCATTGCGGCGGAAACGCACGTCCAGATTGCTCTCGTCCTCGACCCACGCCAGCTGGTGCGTCTGGGCATACTCCAGCAAATCGGCACGCGTTACGCCCAGCAGGGGCCGCCAGTGTGCCGCCCGCCACGCCCGCCGGTGTCGCACCTCAGCCATGGACGCCAGCCCCTTGGGACCGGCGCCACGCAGCAACTGCAGCATCAGGGTTTCAGCCTGATCGTTGAGGTGGTGCGCGGTAATCAGCACATCGGTATCGAGCACGGCGAACACCGCTTGACGCTCTCGCCGCGCTGCGGCTTCAATTCCCGACACGTCGTCGCGCGCGATCTGCACGCGATGAACCATCAAGTCAATTGCATGGGACGCGCAGAGTTCCACGCAAAAATCCGCCCAGGCATCGGCATGCGCCGACAAGCCGTGATGGATGTGAACGGCACTCAGTTGAAAGTCCAGCGGGTCGCGCAGCGCCCGCAGCGCGTGGAGCAAAACGACGGAATCCACGCCCCCCGACAAGGCCAGCGTGAGTCGGGCATGCGGGACAGAAAGACGCGCAAGAGCAGCCGCCACCACCGTGGCGACAGCCTTATTTGGCGGGGACTTCCTTGAAGCTGCCATACGCCCGCAAACGCTTGTAACGCATATCCAGCAAGGTATCCAGCGGCTGCTTGCGCAACTCGCCAAGCGTATCGGTGAGCGCGCGCCGCATGGTCTGGAACAGGGCATCCCAATCGCGCTGCGCGCCGCCAACGGGTTCTTCGACGATGCGATCAACCAGACCATTGGCTTTCAGGCGGTCAGCCGTGATCGCCAGCGTTTCGGCGGCGAGCGAAGCCTTGTCCGAACTCTTCCACAAAATGGACGCACAGCCTTCTGGCGAAATGACCGAATAAGTCGAGTACTGCAGGATCAGCGTGCGGTCACCGACGCCAATCGCCAGCGCGCCGCCCGAACCGCCTTCACCGACAATGGAGCAGATCACCGGCGTACGCAGTTCGGCCATCACGTACAGATTGCGTGCAATGGCTTCGGACTGGCCGCGTTCTTCCGCGCCAATGCCAGGATAGGCGCCCGGCGTGTCGATAAAGGTAAACACCGGCAAGCCGAATTTTTCCGCCAGCCGCATCAAGCGCAATGCCTTGCGATACCCCTCGGGGCGCGGCATGCCGAAATTACGGTGAATTTTTTCCTTGGTGTCACGGCCTTTTTGGTGGCCGATCACCATCACCGGCTCACCATTGAAGCGCGCCATGCCGCCGACAATCGCTGCATCGTCTGCATAGGCGCGATCGCCATGCAACTCGGAAAAATCGGTAAACAGCCCTGCCACATAATCCAGCGTGTAGGGCCGCTGCGGATGCCGCGCCACCTGCGATACTTGCCAGGCGTTGAGCTTGGCATAGACATCCTTGGTCAGCGTCTGGCTTTTTTTCTGCAGGCGGCGGATTTCTTCCGAAATATCCAGCGCCGAGTCGTCCTGCACAAAGCGCAGCTCTTCAATCTTGGACTCAAGCTCCGCGATTGGCTGCTCAAAATCGAGAAAGGTCGTTTTCATTGATAGCCTGGATCAAACCGTCACAGAGAACAGGTAGCCGGGCATTTTAACAGCCCGGTCGCTTTTTCCCCATGGGTATCAATGATGGTGATGGCCATGCGCGCCATGGGCATGGCGGTGCGAAATCTCGTCCGCTGTCGCTGCGCGCACATCGGACACCACACATTGAAAATGCACCGCCTGTCCGGCGTAAGGGTGATTACCGTCAACCACCACCTTGTCTTCCGCAATATCGGTCACGGTGTAGAGCATTTCCTCGCCGCCGTTGTCGGGAGAACCCACGAACTGCATGCCGATTTCGATGTCATCGGGAAAGCCTTCGCGCGGCTCCATCCGCACCAGCGTTTCATCGAACTCACCAAAAGCATCAGCCGGCTGCAGCTTCATTTCCACCTTTTCTCCGGTGGTTTTGCCATCGAGCGCACGCTCAACCAGTGGGAAAATATTGTCATAGTCGCCGTGCAGATAGCTGACCGGCTCGTTGCTTTCTTCCAGCAGGTTGCCATCCACATCCTTGACAATGTAGGTGAGGGTTACAACAGTGTTTTTAACGATATTCATGTGAGTTCCTTCAACGATTGATGCGTTCCGCACTGCGGATTGACTAGACGCGGCTCGCGCCCAAAAACCCGGACGCCCGCACATTTTCCGGCAGCATTCTAACAGGCTGTTTCTAATGGCATCGTTATAATTGCTGCCATGACCCAAACCCTGCTCGGTGGCTTAAGCCCTACCCGTTTCCTGCGCGACTACTGGCACAAGCGCCCGCTGTTGATCCGCAATGCTGTTCCGGACTTCAACGGGCTGTTGTCGCCCGTCGCCATGCAGCAACTGGCGACGCGCGAAGACGTCGAATCCCGCCTGATCCAGGGCAGTGGCAACCACTGGCAGTTCGACCACGGCCCCTTCAAAAAAAGCGACTTCAAGCGCCTGCCCAAAACGGAGTGGACCCTGCTGGTGCAGTCACTCAATCATGTTTTGCCCTCAGCGGATGCCCTGCTGGCGCGGTTCAACTTCATTCCACATGCCCGACTAGATGACCTGATGGTGAGCTACGCCGTGCCCGGCGGCAGTGTCGGCCCGCACTTCGATTCGTATGACGTGTTTCTGCTGCAAGGCCAAGGGCACCGCCGCTGGCAGATCAGCGAACAAACCGACCTGGCGATTCTGGACGATGCACCGCTCAGAATCCTGCGCCATTTCAAGCCCGAAGAAGAATGGCTGCTCGGCCCCGGCGACATGCTCTACCTGCCACCGCACGTGGCGCATTACGGCGTGGCCGAAGATGCCTGCATGACGTATTCAATTGGGTTCCGCGCCCCCACCACCAACGAACTGGCGCAGGGGTTCCTGATGCACCTGCAGGACAGCGTCACCCTGGAGGGGCGCTATGCCGACCCCGACCTGCGCCTGCAAGCTCACCCCGGCGAAATCAGCCGCGCCATGCTGAGCCAGATCGAAGGCATGATCGCCCGCATTCAATGGAGCAAGCGCGACATCGCCGAGTTTGCCGGGTGTTATTTATCCGAGCCCAAGCCGAATGTGTTTTTCGATCCGCCCGAGGCGCCTGTCAGCTACACGGCCTTTAACAAGCGCATCAGCAAAACAGGCGTTTCGCTGAACCCCAAATCCCGCCTGCTGTTCATCCGCGGACGCTTTTTCATCAACGGCGAAGCGTTTGATGGCGCAGCAGATGAAACTGCCGCTCTGCGACAACTCGCCGACCAGCACCATCTCGCCGTTGTTCCCGTCGCGCTGCGCGAGCGTTTTTATGACTGGTATGAAGCCGGCTGGCTGGAGGTTGCCCCTAATGATTCAATTTGAGACTCCCTCGGAACTGCTCGCAGCCTTCGATGCGCTGCTGGCGCGCACCCAGCGCCAACTCCGCCTGTACGACCATGACCTGAGCCGACTCGCCCTCGACCAGCCGCAGCGCCATGCCGCCTTGCGCGCGCTATGCGTGGCCGGTACCGGACACCGCATCGAACTGCTGCTCGACGAGATCCATCACATCAGCCGCGATTGTCCGCGCCTGATGCAGCTGCTGCGCGATTTCAGCCATGTGATCGAAATTCG
>MGZO01000107.1:51732-59083 GCA_001802655.1 Hydrogenophilales bacterium RIFOXYD1_FULL_62_11 | reverse complement strand
GATGCGCCACGCCCCGAGCAGGCGTTTGCTGTGGCCGATCATCACAGTGCGCTCATTCGTGCTGACAAGCTTGCATTGCGCGGCTCACTTCATTTGGACGATGCCAGCGCAACCGTGAATCTGCACCACAGCTTTGAAACGATGTGGCAACGCTCACAAGCCCACGTCTCAGCCACAACCCTGGGGCTGTAACTACAGCCGACTCAACCAGTCCAGCTCGGGCTGGCTGAAGCCCGCCTTGCGGCGCGCTTCCAGATTGAATGGCGGCTTCAACGGCGGCGCATCGTAATCGACAAGCAGTTGCCGAAACGTCGCCTCGGGCTCAAGCCCGCGCGCGCGGCACAAATAGTCGAACCAGTGACTGCCGATGGCGACATGGCCGATTTCGTCGCGCTCGATCACTCCCAGAATCTCCACCATGCGCAGGTCCTGCGCAGCTTTAAGTTTGCTCACGATGAGCGGCGTGGCATCGAGTCCGCGCGCTTCCAGCACGCGCGGCACCAAAGCCATGCGCACCAGCGGATCGTGGGCGGTTTTCAGTGCCATTTCCCACAAGCCGTTGTGCGCGGAGAAATCGCCATAGGTATGGCCGAGCGTAGCCAGATGCACATTCAACAACTCGAAATGCAGGGCTTCCTCGTCCGCCACCTGCAGCCAGTCAGCGTAGTACGTCAGTGGCAAACCGGCAAAGCGATGCGCAGCATCGAGCGCCAGATTGATCGCATTGAATTCGATATGCGCCAGCGCATGAATCAGCGCGACGCGGCCGACCAGGGTGTCGGCACGGCGGCGCGGCACCTGCTGTGGCGGAATCAGTTCGGGACGGTCAGGTTGCCCGGGGACATCAATGGGCGCGCGAATGACTTCAACATCGGCTGCCACACGGCCGGTCAGCCAGTCTGCCTGCAAGGCATGCACATACGCCACTTTGTCGGCTGGCTGGCGCGCGTGCAAGCACTCGGCCAGCCGTTGCGGCAGGCCCATTAACGTTTGTCCACCCAGCGAATACCGAGCAAGGCGATCGTCAAAAAAATCAGCAGCGGCACCGTCGCCACCGCCACCGCCGGCCAGTCGTTCAACAATCCGAGATGGCCGAACAGGCGACTCAGCAGATGGAAGCCCAGCCCGGCCAGAATCCCCATGAATATCTTGCCGCTGGTGCCGCCCGAACGCGGCCCCTGGATGGCAAACGGCATCACGATCAACATCATGATCGGAATCACGAACGGGCTGATGAATTTTGTCCACAGCGCAAGCTCGTAGCGCGTGGCCTTCTGGCCGTTTTCCTTGAGATGCGCCACATAGCGCCAGAGCGTGCGTGCCGACATTTTTTCCGGCGCAATCAGCAATACGCTGAGGATGTCGGGCGACAGCACCGACTGCCACTCCTGACTAACGCGACGGCTGGCCTGGATGCCATCGGCGCTGAAACGCGTCTCCACCACGTGTCGCAAAGTCCAGGTCTGGTTACCACGCCAGCTTGCCGTCTCGGCCACGCGCGTCCAGTCAAGTCGGCCATCCGCATCAAAGCCGTAAATCTCGATACCGCGCAGGGTGCTGTCGGGCATCACATCGCGCACGTTGATAAAACGCGATCCGTCCTTAACCCATAAGCCCGAGCGGAATTGCTGCGCCACTACCGAATGGGTCGCCAGCAGCTTGTAGCGTTGCGCCGCCTGTTCAGACCACGGTGCAACATACTCGCCCAGCACCAGCACCAGCAAGGACAGCATCACCCCGATCATGCTGAAATATCCCGCCACCCGCCAGGTAGACAAACCCGACACGCGCATCACCGCAAACTCGGAATTGCCCACTAGGCGCGACAAGGCCAGCAAGGTGCCGATCAACACGGCCACCGGCATGATTTCGTACAGATGGCCGGGGACATTCAACAAAACGACAACAGCGGCCTGGCCCAAACCGTAGTTGTTGCGCCCCACGCCCCCGATTTCGTCGATCACGTCGAAAAACATGAACAGCAGGAGCAGGCCCAGCAGCACCAAGGCGGATGCGGCCAACACCTGACTCGTCAAATAACGGGCAAGCAGCTTCATGCCCGTTTACCGCGAAGTTGATGCTGCTGCGAACGCAGGTAGAACAGTGCGGCCGCAACGCCTCCCATCAGCAGATGCGCCGCCAGCATGCCCACCCAGGGATTGAGTTTGTCTTGCGCCACCCAGGCTTGCGACAGCGACAACAGGTTGTTGTAAACAAAATAAAGCAGCAGCGCGATCAGCAGTCCATACGAACGGCGCGAACGCATGTTGACGTAACTGATCGGGATGGCCATGACCGCGAGAATCAGCGCTGAAACCGGTACCCCGAACCGCCACAGCAACTCGGCGCGGGCGGGCGGCGACGCATCACGAATGAGCGCACCCGGCTTGGCTTGGCGGACACCCGGTTCAATGGCACTCACATCCACCGGATCGAGCCGCATCCAGTAACGCTCAAACTGCACGATGCGGTAATCGAGCTGCCCGGGAACGCCCTCGTAACGCCGTCCGTTCTTGAACACCAGATAGCGCGAGCCATCGAACAGCTCGGTGTGATAGCCCTCGCGCGCCACCACCAGACCCAACTGGCCATCGATGCGCGATTGCATGAATACATTGCGCACGATCCCGGTCAGAGGGTTGAGCGACTCAACGTAATAGACGCGCTGACCGGCATCCGATTCGGCAAACAGCCCGGGAGCGATCAGCGAACTTTCGCTGCGGCTGCGCAAATCCTGGCGATACTCTGCTTTCTTGGTTTGCATCCAGGGATTCAACACCAGCGTCAGCAACAGGATGACCAGTGAAAACGGCACCGCAAAAGCCAGCACCGGTCGCAGCCATTGCGACAGCGACACGCCGGCAGTGGACCAGACCACCATCTCGCTATCGCGCCACATGCGTGACAAAGGCAGCAGCACCCCGGCAAACAGTGCAATCGTCATCAAAACCGGCAGAAAATACAGCAGCGAAAATCCCAGAAAGGTGAACACGGCCTCGTTGGCCAGTTCGCCCCGTGCGACATCGCCCAGCAGACGGATGAACAGGATCACCAGGGCAATCGCCATCAGCACCGTGAGCACGGCGCCTGTGGTCAGAGCCAGTTCACGCGTCAGCGCACGGCGATAAAGCATGAAAAGTTCCGGAGATCATTTGCGACACGAATGGGGTTTTGACTTTCCGCAGTGCCTGCGCCAATAATCGGGCAGGTGTAAAACGACGCTTGACCAACAACTGCAATTTATTGGGCACAGACATGGAAAACAAGGAAATCGAACTTGAATTTAGCATAAAAAGCGGTGCGCCCGAAAAGCAGCGCAGCGCCTGTGTAGTGGTCGGCGTGTTCGACAACCGCAAGCTGTCAGACCCGGCTGCCGACATCGACCGCGCCAGCGATGGCTACCTTTCTGAAATCCTGCGCGGCGGTGACATGGACGGCAAAGCCGGCAGCACCCTGCTGCTGCACAAAGTGCCCAACGTGCTGGCCGAGCGCATCCTGCTGGTGGGCCTGGGCAAGGAGCGCGACTTCCACGAAAAAGCCTATCGCGATGCCATCGCCAGCGCAGTCAAAACCTTGCGCGACACCGGCTCGATGGAAGCGGCCATCACGCTCTCTGAAATTCCGGTCAAAAAACGCGACATCGCATGGAACATCGAGCAGGCCGTCCTCTGCACACACGACGCGCTGTATCGCTTCGACCACCACAAAAGCAAGCCGAACGAAGTCCGCCGTCCGCTCAAACGGGTGATTTTCTCGGTGTCGCGGAGGGGCGAACTGAAGCAGGGCGACGCCGGACTGGCACGCGGCCTGGCGATTGCCCACGGCATCAATCTGGCCAAGGACCTGGGCAATACGCCGTCCAATATCTGCACCCCCGAGTACCTGGCAGGCGAAGCGAAGAAAGTGGCCAAAGCCCACGGCTTTGGCTGCGAAATTCTCGACTACGCGGCCTGCGACAAACTCGGCATGGGCTCGTTCCTGTCGGTGGGAAAAGGCAGCGACAAGCCGCCGCGCTTCATCGTGCTGAAGCATGAAGGCGGCACCAAAAACGCCAGGCCGGTGGTGCTGGTCGGCAAGGCCGTCACCTTTGACGCCGGCGGCATATCGCTCAAACCGCCAGCCGAAATGGACGAGATGAATTACGACATGAGCGGCGGCGGCGCGGTCATTGGTGCATTCCGCGCCATTGGCGAGCTCGGGCTCAAGCTCAACGTCGTCGGCCTGATCCCTGCGTGCGAAAACATGCCCGACGCCAAGGCCAACAAGCCGGGCGACATCGTCACCTCGATGTCCGGCCAGACCATCGAAATCCTCAACACCGATGCCGAAGGCCGCCTGATTCTGTGCGATGCCCTGACCTACGCCGAACGCTTCGAGCCCGAAGCGGTGGTCGATCTGGCGACGCTCACCGGCGCCTGCGTCATCGCGCTCGGCGCGCATCCCAGCGCGCTTTACAGCAACCACGACCCGCTGGCACGCGAAATCGAACACGCCGCAGACCACGCCTGGGATCGCGTCTGGCGCATGCCCTTGTGGGACGACTATCAGGACCAACTGAAAAGCAGCCTTGCGGACATGGCCAATATCGGCGGCCGTCCCGGTGGCTCGATTACGGCGGCCTGCTTCCTCTGGCGCTTCGCCAAGAAGTATCACTGGGCGCACCTTGACATCGCCGGTACCGCATGGAAAGGCGGACGCGAAAAAGGCTCGACCGGTCGCCCTGTGTCGCTGCTGGTGCACTGGCTGATCAATCGCGCAGCAAAGTGACCGAAATCACGTTCTACACGTTTGCCGACAACCCGCTCGACGTCGCTCGCCGCGTCGCGGTCAAGGCACACGGCCAGGGCAAGCAGGTGATGATTTATGCGCCAGACGCAGCGGTAGCCGATGCCATCGACCGGCTGTTGTGGACGACGCCGGCGCTTGGCTTCGTCCCGCATTGCCATGACAGCGACACGCTGGCGAACGAGACGCCAGTGCTGATCGGCGCCGACGCCGATGCATTGCGTACGGCTGACGTCATGATCAATCTGCACACCGAGCAGCCCGCCGCATTTGCCCGCTTCGAACGCCTGGTCGAAATCATCGGCCAGGACGATGCCGGGCGCGAACAGGGCCGGGCGCGTTATCGCTTTTACCAGGCGCGCGGTTATGCACTCAAAACGCACGACCTGCGCCAAACCGGGTAAACCCAGCCATGAGCGACAACCCCCTCTTGAACAAAATGGACGCGCTGCTTAAAAAGCATCGTGGCGGCAGCGAAGAGGCCGGCAACACTAATTCCCCCTCCCCGGCGCTCGGCAATCCGTCCAGCATGGCCACCAGCCCGCCCCCCAATGCGTGGCTGCCGGTGTTGACCGATCTGATCGAGCGCGGCACGCCACCTGCCATAACCCAGGCCGCCACCCCTGTTCCACCGCCCGCCGAGCCCGCAACATCGCCCGCTGAAGCCAATCCCAGCGACGAGATCAACGACACCCTGACCGAACAACTGATGAGCGAACTGGCACCCCGCCTGTCCGAAGTGATGGAACAACAGGTCTCGGCTGAATTGCGCAAGAGCCTCGACCAGACCGTTGCAAACCTGCTGAGCCAGTTTGACGTCAGCGTGCGCGAAATCGTGCGCGAGGCGATCAACGAAAAACTCAAGTCCCCGCGCGACCCTTCGAGCTGAAGCCGCACCCAGCGCGACGTTTTTAGTCGTGGCCAGGCTTTTTTGGGACGTGTCCCAGGCTTTTTTGGGATAATGCCGCCTTTGCGCGCACGCCATGGAACTCGCCAAATCGTTTGAACCAGCCGACATCGAAAAACGCTGGTACGCCCACTGGGAAAGCGCCGGCTATTTCAAGGCAGGCGATGCGCCCGCCGCCCCCGCCTACTGCATCATGCTGCCGCCGCCCAACGTCACCGGCACGCTGCACATGGGCCACGCCTTCCAGCACACGCTGATGGACGCGCTCACCCGCTACCACCGCATGTCGGGCGACAACACGCTGTGGCAACCCGGCACCGACCATGCGGGCATCGCGACGCAGATCGTGGTGGAACGCCAGCTCGACGCACAAGGCATCTCCCGCCACGAACTGGGGCGCGAAAAATTCCTCGACAAGGTCTGGGAATGGAAAGACCAGTCTGGTTCCACCATCACCCGCCAGATGCGCCGCCTCGGCACCAGCCCCGACTGGAGCCGCGAGCGCTTTACCATGGATGCGGGTCTGTCCAAAGCCGTCACCGAGGTCTTCGTGCGCCTGTACCGCGAAGGCCTGATCTATCGCGGCAAGCGCTTGGTGAACTGGGATCCGGTATTGGGCACCGCGGTGTCCGACCTTGAAGTCGTCAGCACCGAAGAAGACGGCTTCATCTGGGAAATCAACTATCCGCTGGAAGACGGCTCCGGCTTTCTGACCGTCGCCACCACTCGCCCCGAAACCCTGCTCGGCGACACCGCAGTGGCGGTGCATCCGGAAGACGAACGTTATGCGCACCTGATCGGCAAGCAGGTCCGACTGCCGATTGCCGAGCGCAGCATTCCCATCATTGCCGACGATTATGTCGACCGCGAATTCGGCACCGGCGTGGTCAAGATCACCCCCGCGCACGACTTCAACGACTGGCAAATCGGCCAGCGCCACAAGCTGGTGGCGATCAGCGTGCTCACGCTCGACGCCAAAATGAATGATCTTTGCCCGACTGAATACCAGGGACTGGATCGCTACGTCGCGCGGCAACAGCTGCTCGACGACCTGCAGGCGAAAGGCCTGCTGGTGTCGGCCAAGCCGCACAAGCTGATGATCCCGCGCGGCGACCGCACCCACGCGGTGATCGAACCGATGCTCACCGACCAGTGGTTCATGAGCATGGAAGGGCTGGCCAAACAGGGCCTGGCCGCGGTCGATTCGGGCGAGCTGAAATTTGTTCCGGAGAACTGGACCACCACGTATCGCCAGTGGCTGGAAAACATCCAGGACTGGTGCGTCTCGCGCCAGTTGTGGTGGGGGCATCGCATCCCCGCCTGGTATGACGAGGACGGCAATTACTACGTCGCCGCAACCGAAGCCGATGCTGTCAAACAGGCCGGCGGCAAAAAGCTCACGCAAGATAACGACGTGCTCGACACCTGGTTCTCATCTGCGCTGTGGCCATTCTCCACCCTCGGTTGGCCCGAGCAGACACCGGAACTCGAACGCTATCTGCCGACCGCGGTGCTGGTCACCGGCTTCGACATCATCTTCTTCTGGGTCGCGCGCATGGTGATGCTGTCCAAGCACCTCACTGGCAAAGTCCCGTTCCGCGAGGTCTACGTCACCGGCCTGGTGCGTGACTCCGAAGGCCACAAGATGAGCAAATCGAA
>MGZO01000107.1:41497-51720 GCA_001802655.1 Hydrogenophilales bacterium RIFOXYD1_FULL_62_11 | reverse complement strand
AATCGAAAGGCAATGTGCTCGATCCGATCGACCTCATCGACGGCATCGCCATCGACGAACTGGTCGCCAAACGCACCACCGGGCTGATGGATCCCCGCAAGGCGCCGAGCATCGAAAAGCGCACCCGCAAGGAATTCCCGGAAGGCATCGCCGCCTACGGCACCGATGCCCTGCGTTTCACCTTCGCGAGTTTGGCCACACACGGCCGCGACATCAAGTTCGACCTGCAGCGCGCCGAGGGCTACCGCAACTTCTGCAACAAGCTGTGGAACGCCACCCGCTTCACGCTGATGAATCTGGAAGGCCACGACTGCGGGCAGGATGCCAGCTTACCGATGGACTTCTCGGATGCCGACCGCTGGATCGCCGCGCGCCTGCAGCAAGCCATTGCCGAAGTGCACGAGGCCTTCGCCGCCTATCGCTTCGACCAGGCCGCACGCGCGGTCTACGAATTCGTCTGGGACGAATTCTGCGACTGGTATCTGGAACTCGCCAAGGTCCAGCTCACCAATGGCACGCCCGAACAACAGCGCGCCACCCGCCGTACGCTCGCCACAGTTCTCGAAGCCACGCTGCGCCTCGCCCACCCCATCATTCCCTTCATCACCGAAGAGTTGTGGCAGAAAGTCGCGCCGCTTGCTGGGGTCGCCAGCGACAGCATCATGCTCGCCGCGTATCCGCAGTTTGATGCGGCGCAAACCTATCCAGACAGCGTCGCCCGTATTCAATTGCTGAAGGAGTTGGTCAACGCCTGCCGCACCCTACGCGGCGAAATGAGCCTGTCGCCCGCGCTGCGGGTGCCGCTGGTGATCGAAGGCGATGCCGCCGTGATCAACGCGCTGGCACCTTACATCAGCGCGCTTGGCAAGCTCAGCGAAGTCAGCGCCACCGCCGCCCTGCCCGAGGCCGACGCGCCGGTTCAACTGGTCGGCGAGATGCGGATGATGCTGGTAGTGGTCATTGACAAGGACGAAGAACGCGCGCGACTGGCCAAGGAAATCGCCCGGATCCAGGGTGAAATCACCAAGGCGCAAGGCAAGCTCGCCAACGCCAGCTTCGTCGACAGAGCGCCTGCCGCCGTGGTGCAGCAGGAGCAGGCGCGACTGGCTGATTTTGTGGGCATGCTGCAAAAACTCGAGGCGCAACACGCCCGTCTGATCTGAGCACGGATTACGCAGACATCAGACATAAAAAAGCCGGGGTCTTTCGACCCCGGCTTTTTTTATCAGCCCGACAAGCGCTGAACTTACATTTTCCAGCTGTACTGGAAACCCAACGAGTTCTGATACATCGTGGTCGTATCGACGCCGCCACCAAACCCGGCAGGACGATTGCCACTCACGTCATTCTCAAAGCCATGCATGTAAGCGACGGTCATTTCATCGCCTGAAGCCGTCGTATAGGTCATGCCCAAGGTGAGGTGATGTTCGATCACACCCGGTGCGATGATGTTGAACGTTGCTTCTGCCGTTTCAGTGCCGTCGATCGGGCTGTCACCATAGCTATAGCCAGCCCGCAGGACCATCTGCTGGTTGAGCTTGTACTCAACGCCCAGTTTCCAGATATCCATGTCAGCCCAACCAAAACCGGCACCGTTATCCAGACCCATTGCGCCACCCGGTATCGCATAGTTAGAGCTTGGGTTACCAATCGCAGCAACGCCGCTGTAGTTGATACGCTGGTAGTCAGCGGCCAGCTTGAGTGCTGGGGTCACATCCCACGCCACACCAAGGTTGTAGTTCTCGGGCAGATCCAGATCGCCCTGTTCGGCAAACAAGCCCTTGTATTTATCGAATTCCTGGAAGTCCACCTTGGTGGAATAGGCTGCGCCGATGGTCACAGTGGGCGTGATCTTGCCCATGTAGCCAATACGCACACCATAACCGTACGCGTCATCGTTGCCTTGGTTGGTCAGTGCCGTACCATCAGACGAAATGCCAGCAAAGCCCTGAAGACCTGTTGCAGCAAATTTCTGATAACCCAACAATGGGGAAATACCGATCGAATGGTTCGGAGCAACCTTGAACGCTGCGGTCGGTGCAATAATCAACTGCATCAAATCCACACCCAGCGCACCCGAGCCACCCAGTGAATTAAAGCCATTAGCAAAAGCCGGGTAATCCGTGTTCATGCCACCTTGGCCGTACACAGTTACGCCCAGCGCCACGTTCTCGCCCAGCATACGGTTGTAGCCAAACTCGGGGATCAGAAAGTAGTTAGCTTCACTATCAACTGATCCAAAGGTGGTATGCGACGTATCACGACGTGGGCTAAACAAATCCACGCCCAGATCCAGACGATTGCCGGCAAAAGCAGCTGCTGCTGGGTTGTTGGCGCCAAAAAAAGCGTCATCCGAGCTGGCGGTGGATGCACCGGCCATGCCCTTGGATTTCATGCCATAGCCATGCGAGAACATGCCGTTGGTAGCGAAAGCGCTGCCGGCCAGACCGGCTAGCGCCATGAATGCGAATACACGAGTTAGTTTCATTAATGTCTCCTGTGGATAAATTTTTGCAGCCATGCTTTCGATGACCTGACGTGGATACTACGCCTACACCTGAGACCCCTATCGGCAAGGAATGGTAATTGCTTGAGTAATTCTCGAACGATGTTGCAGAAATAACACATAAAAAAGAGCCGAACGAATCGGCTCTTTTCATCGGGCTGCAATCAACCCATCAGATACTGCTTAGATGAACAGGCAGATATCCGTATCACCCGCAAACTCGAAGAATGTGGCTGCGCCAACATACTCGATGCCGTCGATGAAATCAGAATGCTCGAAACCAAACAATTCAACCGTCATCTGGCAAGCGAGGAATTTGACTTCAGCTTCCTGACACAGGCTGCGCAGATCGGAGATGGTGGCCACGCCGCAATTGGCAATGGTCATTTTCATCAGGCCGGTGGCGACACTTTCATATCCAGGCACCAGCGACTGAATCGCGTTGGGGATATTCCAGTTGATGCCTTTGAACCATTTGGGGCCAAACGGCATTTTCATCGGCATGCCGGGGTTGCCCAGCGGGCTGACTTTAAGGCCGGAGAGATCCTTGCGAACCATTTGCAGGCCATAGAACGTAAAGAAAATCTGAACTTCATAGCCCAGCGCGGCAGCCGTCGAAGCCAGAATGAACGGGGGATAAGCCCAATCCAACGTGCCCTTGGTTGCAATAATGGCCATTTTTTTAGTGTCGTCCATGCTTGTCTCTCTCCTTGTGTCCCAGTTAAAAAAACAGCGCCGTGTGTTCCAAGAACAGACGGCGCTTGTTTAAATTGTAATGCTTACTTTTTCTTCATGAAGAAGGTGAACTCACCACCCGCTTCGGCAGTGGACAACAACTCGTTTCCGGTCTGCTTGGCGAAAGCGGCAAAGTCTTTGACGGAGCCGGGGTCGGTGGACAGAATCTTCAGCACTTGGCCGCTTTCGACTTCAGCCAGGGATTTCTTGGCGCGCAGGATAGGCAAGGGGCAGTTCAGGCCGCGTGCATCGAGTTCTTTATCAAAGTTCAAAATATTCTCCTAAAAGTCAGTGTGACTGTTCTAAAAATGCTGCGGAACATTAAACCAGAAGCGTTCCTATTGCAACCTTAAAATGCTTTTCAACAAGAAAACCCCAAGGCCCGCTAACGGTTTAGCGCGTCTGGCTTAATGCGTTGCCTGAGCGTGCCCACGCCATGATTCCGCCGGACAGGTTATGCATATTGCCGTAGCCTTTGGACGCCATGAACGAGCAGGCTTGCGCTGAACGAGCACCTGAGCGGCAATACATCACAACCGGCTTGTCCTGGGGAATATCTGCGGCACGCAGGGGCAGCAGGTGCAAGGGGATATGAATCGCCCCGTCTATCACGCCATGTGCGACTTCTTCCGCCGTGCGCACGTCGATCAAGTGCGCGCCACTGGCAGCGATTGCCTTGACGTCAAGCGGGTCCAACTCTCTAAAACCATTCAGTCCAAACATGCGTACTCCGTTCTGAATTGTCAAAATTAGAATCGGCTAATATATCAAAAAAATGGGGACACGCATACCGTATCCCCATGGGTACCAAGGCGTGGCTATTTAGCAGCGCTGGGCGCCGTGGTAAAGGTTCACCACATGGCGCGCTTCTGCAAAAAACAGCCAGCGCTCCACGGCCGCGCCGATAACGCCAGTCACGACGGCAACAATCGCGGCGCCCTGCCCGCCTTGCTGGTTAAACACCCAGACCAGCATCAATCCGGGCAAGGCAAAACCCAGCACAAAAACCACAACCTTAAGCAGCCCGGCTTTCTGGCGTGCCAGCTGGAAGCCGAATTCCTGGGTCAGGAAGGTGCCGTGGGTATGACCCGTATCCAGCAGTTTGACTTTGGCACGAGTAAGACCCGTTGCCGTGTTGATGGTAGGACCGAGGCCGGGGCTGCTGATCCAGAAGTAATAAATGGCCTTGAGCACTGCCGCTATAGACAGAATCAGCGCAGCCATGGCGATGTAAGGCAGGGTTTCAAGTCCGGAAACGACTGCGCCCAGCAGGAGCAGCAGGCTGCCGCTGGCATAGCCCAGCGCAAGATAGTTGGCCGGAACCAGCGGTGAGTTCCACTGGCGGATCGTTTTCAGGCAGGCGTAAATCATGCCGGTTGAAAACACGGTAATCCATGCCAATGCAGCGGACAGCAAACCGGTCAGCTCACGCAGCCACAAGGGTGCGTCAAACCAGATGCAAAGCAGGTATGCCAGCGCCAGCGGCATGAAAACCACGGCAAACACGCCTTCACGCGACAACCATGAGGTGCGGAAGCGGTTGAACGCGCGCCAGGCATTTTTCGGATTGGCGAGGTGAAAGGTGGAGGACAGCAAACCAAACACGATCAGGGCCATGGCGATCAGGCCGCCAATGATGAGCTGCTCACGGCTAAAGCCGCCGCCAAGCTTGAACGTGTCTGCGATGAACAGCAGCGAAAACAAGCCAAAGCCTGCCCCCGATGCAACGGTAAAAAAAATGACGGAAAAAGCGGGATGCATGATTACTCCTGCGGGAATCTATTGAGGTTCAACGGCGAACCAGCTTGTTGGCAAACTGCTTGATGCTTTCCTTGAGGCCACCCTTGGGCTTGGCATCAATCGGAATCACCGGCGTGCTGCGTGGCGGCAGGTATTGGTTGGTCGGGTTGTAATTCAGCTCGGGCATGAGCCCATAGCCGCTGCGCTCGCGCACGACACGCGACACAGCTGAATCTGGATCGTCAAAGTCGCCGAACATGCGGGCGTGCGCTGGGCACGTCAGCACGCAAGAAGGCTGGCGCTCTTCGACCGGCAGGTCCAGATCGTAAATGCGGTCGACGCACAGCGTACATTTCTTCATCGTGCCGCTGGAACGGTCGAGTTCACGTGCGCCGTAGGGGCAGGCCCATGAACAGTAGTTGCAGCCCATGCACTTGTCCTGATCGACCAGCACGATGCCGTCCTCGGCACGCTTGTACGACGCGCCGGTCGGGCACACGGTGACGCATGCGGCGTCCTCGCAGTGATTGCACGACATCGGGAAGTTGACGGTTTTGTTGTTCGGATACTCGTCCATTTCGTAATGGCGAATCCGGTTGAACCACACGCCAGACGGCTCCGCGCCGTAAGGCTGGTAATCGGACAGCGGGCCGGTGGTGCCGGACGCATTCCATTCCTTGCAGGCGATTGCGCAGGCATGACACCCCACACAGACGTCCAGATCTATAACCAAACCTAATTTCATGTCTGCTCTCTCTTAGTTCTTCTCGTGGGTACGTGCGTCGTAACGCAGCACGTCGGGACGCTCGTAACGTTCGTCGCCCGGCAATGCCTTAAGCGCATCGAACTGCGGCCATGAACCGGTCTCGCCCGGGTCGGCTTTCCAGATGCGCACACGCAGGTCAAACCACGCCGCCTGCCCGGTCACCGGATCGGAATTGGTGACACGACGCTCGCCGGCTTTTTCCGGCAGCAACTCGGAAATCAGGTGGTTGAGCAGGAAGCCCTTGGTCGCTTCCGACGCGTTTTCCTTCAGGCCCCACGCGCCCTTCTGCTTGCCGATGGCGTTCCAGGTCCAGACCGTATCTTCCTGGGTGCCTTCCATGGTCTTGACCTGGCAACGGATTTTGCCGTTGTGCGACTCGACCCAGATCCAGTCGAAGTCCTTGATGCCCATTTCCGCCGCCTTGCGGGCGTTCATGTACATGTAGTTCTGCGCCATGATCTGACGCAGCCACACGTTCTGCGAGTCCCACGAGTGGTACATGAACATCGGGCGCTGGGTGAGCGCGAAGAAGGGGTACTTTTCCTTGTCCACACGCTGCTGTTCGAGCGGCTCGTACCACATCGGCAGCGGGTCGAAGTATTTCACCAGGCGCTCGCGGTCGACCTGGTTGTTCGGTTGCGGGCCGTCGTACAAGCCCTGCCCCGCCAGGCGGAATTTCTGCAGCGGCTCGGAATAGAACTGCATGATGATAGGCTCGGCCTTGCCGACGAAACCCACATCCGCAGCCACGTCGAGATACCCCTTGTTGGCGAAGCGCATGTATTTCTGGCCATCGGGCCAGTGGTGCGCAAAGAAGCTTTCGTTCTCGATGTACTTTTCCCACTGCTTGGGATTGGGCTCACCCTTGAGCGACTTGGTGCCATCCTTGCCGCGCCAGCCCGCCAAAAAGCCCACGCCCGGTGAACGCTCATAGTTGACGATGAAGTCGGGGTAGTCCTTGAATTTTCGGGTGCCATCAGGCTTGGTGAACGCCGGAAATTTCAGGCGTGACGCCAGTTCGACCATGACCTCTTGCCATGGGCGCACGTCGCGATCAATCTTGACCAGCGGGTAGCGGATTGCATCGGCAGCGGAGTCCGGCTCGGAAATCGGACGATCCAGCAGCGATATACAGTCGTGACGCTCAAGATAGGTGGTGTCCGGCAGGATCAGGTCGGCGAAGTTGGTCATCTCCGAATGGAACGCGTCGATCACCACCAGGAACGGGATCTTGTACTCGCCAAAGTTTTCCTCGTCCTTGGCGCGCAGCATGTCCTGCACATTGGCCGTATTCATGGTCGAGTTCCACGCCATGTTGGCCATGAACAGGATCAGCGTATCGAGCGCGTAGGGATCGTGGTTGGTCGCGTTGGTGATGACCATGTGCATCAGGCCGTGCGAGGCAATCGGCACTTCCCACGAATAGGCCTTGTCGATGCGCAGTGGGTTGCCGAACTCATCGATCACCAGGTCTTCCGGACGCGTCGGGAAGCCGAGTGGCGGACGCGACAGCGGCGTGTTCGGCGCGTTGATGATGTCGATATTGTTTTCCGGCAGCTGGTGCGGCGGAATCGGCTTCGGATACGGTGCACGAGCACGGAAGTTACCGGGCGAGTCGAGTGCGCCGAGCAGCATCTGGATCATGTGAATCGCGCGGCAGGCGTGGAAGCCGTTCGAGTGCGCGGCAATTCCGCGCATGGCGTACATCGCCACCGGGCGGCCCACGACCTTGTCGTGCTTGCGGCCCCACACGTCGGTCCATTCGATCGGTAATTCGACCGTTTCCTTGAACGCGATATGCGCCATTTCCAGCGCGATGCGGGTGATCGACTCGGCAGGCAGGCCGCATTCCAACGCGACATTCTCGGGTGCGTAGCGTTCGTCGAGATAACGCTCGGTCATCATCGACATCACCGTCTTGACGCGACGGCCATCGGGTGCGACGTATTCGCCGAACAGCGCCGGCGCGATGTCGCCGTCCATGCCGTTCCTGAACGCTTCCTTGTCAATATCCCAGATCAGCGGCTGATCATTTTCGTCGCGCAGGAACAGGCCATCGCCCTGCTGACCCGGCGTCTGCACCACCAGCCACGAGGCGTTGGTGTAACGCACCAGGAACTCATAGTCGAACTGCTCGTGCTTGAGTAACACATGCACCATCGACATGGCGAGCAAACCGTCCATGCCGGGCTTGATCGGCAGCCATTCGTCGGCGATCGCCGAATAACCGGTGCGCACCGGGTTGACGGTGACGAACTTGCCGCCTTTACGTTTCAGCTTTTCCAGGCCGATCTTGATCGGGTTGGACGAGTGATCCTCGGCCACGCCCCACATGATGAAATACTTGGCGTAGTCCCAGTCAGGCGCGCCGAACTCCCAGAACGAAAAGCCGATCGAATACAGACCGGCCGCGGCCATGTTGACCGAACAGAAACCGCCGTGCGCCGACCAGTTTGGCGTGCCGAACTGCTGCGCCCACAGACCGGTCAGCGCCTGCATCTGGTCGCGCCCAGTAAAGAAGCCCAGCTTGGACGGATCGGTCGAACGAATTTCTTCCAGCCGGTCGGTCAGCACGTCGAGCGCCTGTTCCCAGGAAATCGGCTCGTAGATGCCCTCGCCGCGCTCGGTGCCCGGCTTGCGCATCAAAGGTTGTGTCAATTTGGCGGTCGAATACTGCTTCATGATCCCTGCCGAACCCTTGGCGCACAAAACGCCCTGATTGGTCGGGTGATTACGGTTGCCCTGGATGAAACGGACCTTGTTATCTTCCAGCGTGACCTTAATGCCGCAGCGACAGGCGCACATGTAACAAGTGGTGTACTTGATTTCCTGTGCGTCGTGATTTTCGAGTTTGATTTTGGCGTTCATGCTATCTCTAGGTTCAAAATGATCCCTTGCGGCTTCGTCATGAAACCGCGCCTGATTAATGCGTGGGTACCCATACTAGGTGACGTCAGGAAGCAGTGCCAGCACATACGCGCCGACACTGCTGGAAAAACAGTATATTAATCTTTCCGAATATTCCGGTATTTTGCACTTTGCACACCCCTTATGGCAAGCAAAATGGCTGATATCCCCATAAGGCGACCTAATAAAATTCCCTAAAAAAAGCAGGGGAATCGCGCCTGTACCGAGCACCGATCACCGGACATTGACCTCCGCGCTGGGTACGAGCCAATCCGTAGAAACTGCCAGTCGAATCACTCTGTACGGAGTGACCAAATCGACTTCGCACGACACTTACTGCGCCCGCCAGTGCCCGGAGCGCCCACCCTGCTTTTCGAGCAAGCAGATGCCGCCCATCGTCATGCCGCGATCCACCGCCTTGCACATGTCGTAGATAGTCAGCAGTGCCACACTGACGCCGGTCAACGCTTCCATTTCCACCCCGGTCTTGCCAACGGTTTCGGCCGTCACCGTGCAGACAATCCACGACTCCGTCACATCGGGGCTGAATTCGACCCCCACCTTGGTGAGCGCAATGGGATGGCACAAGGGGATCAGCTCTGCCGTGCGCTTGGTTGCCTGAATTGCCGCAATGCGAGCGATACCCAGCACATCGCCCTTGGCCGCCTGTCCACCCAGAATGCGCGACAGCGTATCGGGTAACATGCTGATCCTGCCGCTCGCCACTGCGACGCGGCGTGTGTCGTCCTTGCCGGCCACATCAACCATGACCGCGCGGCCACGCTCATCAAAATGGGTGAATTCACTCATATCAGGGAACCTTGTCGATAACATTCGCATCGTAATCGAAATGCCGCTCCGCCCCCGCCTCCACCGGCCGATGTTACGCAGCCTGCTCGCTCTCAGCCTCGCCATCCAGCCCGCCCTTGCCGCCGACTTGCCCGATCTGGGCGAAGTTTCACGACAGTACTTCTCAGACCAGGATGAGCAAATGCTGGGGCGCGCCATCATGCGTGATGTCTACGCCGATCCGCGCTATCTGGACGACCCCGAAACCGAAAACTACCTCAACCAGCTCGGCTACAAGCTGGTCTCGGTCAGCACCCGCAACCAGCGCGAGTTTATTTTCTTCGTCGTCGACGACCCCAGCATCAACGCCTTCGCCATGCCCGGCGGCAACATCGGCGTCCACACCGGCCTGATTCTCACGGCACAAAGCGAATCCGAACTGGCGAGCGTCGTGGGGCATGAAATCGCTCACGTCACGCAGGACCATATCGCGCGCATGGTCGCGGCACAAAGCCAAAGCTACTGGCCGACCATGGCCGCACTGGCGCTGGCGCTGCTGGCAGCTCGCTCCAATCCGAATGTGGCGGGCGCTGCAATTGCGTCCACCCAGGCCTACTCGGTGCAGAACCAGCTCAACTACAGCCGCGACTACGAACGCGAAGCCGACCGCCTCGGCTACGACATGCTGACCCGGGCGCAATTCGACCCGCGCGGCATGAGCACATTTTTCGGCCGCATGCAGCGCGCAAGCCGCTTTTACGACAGCAGTGCACCCGCCTA
>MGZO01000107.1:19158-41460 GCA_001802655.1 Hydrogenophilales bacterium RIFOXYD1_FULL_62_11 | reverse complement strand
GACATGGAAGCCCGCAGCGAAGCCGCGCCCTACCAGCAAGTTCAGGACAGCCTCGACTTTCAGCTGGTGCGCGCCCGCTTGCGCGCACGCGAGGGCAGTCCGGCCGACGCGGTTCTGTCAGCCCGAAACGCCTTGAAGGACAAGCGCTACAGCAACGAAATCGCCGCCCGTTACGGACTGGCCAGCGCACTCTTGCGCGCACGCGATTTCACGCAAGCCGAAGCCGAAGTACAAAAACTGCTGGCCAGTCCGAACATCAGGCCCATGATGCAACAACTTGCCGCCCAGGTGGCGCAGGCTGCAGGCGATGCAACGCTCGCCTTGCAGCGCTTCGAGACTGGCAACCAAACGCACCCCGATTACAGGCCGCTGCAATATGGCTACATCACAGCGTTATTGGCCGCAAACCGCGCGGGCGACGCGCTGATGCGCGTGGACAAAGATCTCGCGTTCCATCCGGACGACCGTCGTCTATGGCAATTGGCAGCCAGGACCCACGCCCAGCTGGGGCACCGGCTGCTCAGCCATCACGCCCAGGCCGAAGCCTCGGCCCTGAGCGGCAATCTGATCGCAGCAGTTGAACAAGTCAGCCTCGGCATCAAGGCAGGGGATGGCAGCTTTCACGAACTGTCAACTGCCGAAGCGCGGCGACGCGAGTGGCAAGCGCTCGAAAAAGCCCAGCGAAAAAAATAGCGCATCAAGCGCGAACGCGCAGCAGGCATGGCTGGTAGGAATCTACCCTGCGCTTTCAGCATAAAAAATAGTGATATGGCCTTGCATGGTAAAAACCAATTCAACTATCCTTTGTCACATCCGTTACTGGATAGCGCGAAACATCGGGCAAGCCCAATCTGCAAGCG
Organism: Hydrogenophilales bacterium RIFOXYD1_FULL_62_11; assembly: GCA_001802655.1. GTDB lineage: Bacteria > Pseudomonadota > Gammaproteobacteria > Burkholderiales > Thiobacillaceae > Thiobacillus. The sequence continues at coordinate 40,600 of MGZO01000107.1, read as the reverse complement.
CTTTCAACACCACGTCAAATAAATTGGAGGATGACCATGCGAAAGTTGCATCACGTTGCAGCGGCCTGCGCAATAAGCGCCATCATGCTGTCAGGGAGTGTGCTGGCTCAGGCACCTGCGGCTGCGGCCCCTGTCAAGGAAGAAACCGGTAAGGACATCGCGTTCAACCGCACAAAAGGCAATTGCCTGGCCTGCCATGCCATGCCCACGGTGCCCGATGCGGAATCCACTGGCACATACGGCCCTCCTCTCATCGCCATGAGTGCCCGTTTCCCCGACAAAGCCAAAATGCGTGCCCAGATCTGGGACGCAACGGTAATGAACCCGTCCAGCTCCATGATCCCGTTCGGTAAGCACCACGTATTGACGGAAGCGGAAATTGATAAAGTCACCGACTTTGTCTATGGCCTTTAAATTCCAACTGCCCCCATTCAATCCAGGAGAATCCCCCAAATGAATGCACTTCGTAGAAACGTCCTCAAAGGTGCCGCTGGTGCCAGCACTGTCGCCATCGCGGTGGCCGCCGGCCTGTTGAAACCAACCCAGGCCATGGCGGCCTGGAACGCACCCGCCTTCGATGCCAAAAACGTCGGTGCGGCAATGAAAGGTTTGGACGTATCCAGTCCGGCCGATAGCAAGGACATCGTCATCAAGGCGCCGGATATCGCTGAAAACGGCGCTGTTGTCCCGGTAGAAGTAACCAGCAAGATCGCCGGCACCACCAGCATCGCCATCCTCGCCGAGAAAAACGGCACCCCGCTGGTGGGCAATTTCACGCTGTCTGGCGGCGCCCAGGGTTTTATTTCCACCCGCATCAAAATGGGTCAGACGTCGCTCGTTCGCGCCGTCGTCAAGGCCGGCGGCAAGTCCTACACCGCAGCCAAGGAAGTCAAAGTCACCATCGGCGGTTGCGGCGGTTAAGTCCCCACGCCCTGCACTCATCAAGCCGAATTGAACCGTTAATTTTGAAAGGAAAGCCAAATGGCTGAACCCATGCGTATCCGTGCCACGATGACTGGCGACGTTGCCGATGTCAAAGTGCTCATGAACCACCCGATGGAAACCGGTCAGCGTAAAGACGCCAAGACCGGTCAATTGGTACCGGCCCACTTCATTCAGGAAGTCACCGCCACAGTCGGCGGCGCTACCGTACTGTCCGCCAACCTCGGCAGCGGCGTGTCGAAGAATCCCTACCTGGGTTTCAAGGTCAAGGGCGCCAAGGCGGGTGACAAGGTTGTCGTCAACTGGTCCGACAACAAGGGCGACAAAAACACCGCCGAAACCACTATTGCTTAAGCCGGGCAGTAATCGAGCGGAGCATCTGCTCCGCTCCCGTTTTAATTCATCAGGTATCAGGAGGACGGCATGAAAAAACAAATTATCGGAAAGCTGCTGATGGGGATGGCTGGACTGGGCATGGCCCTCGGCGCCATCTCCGTTCACGCTTCCCCCGAAGGGGATCGGCAGGAACTTGCCAAGTACTACACCAGCAAATATCCCAACATCAAAATGGAAGATTACGTTTATGGTGCGCTGGCATTCGATGCCGACAGCAAGTCACAGTACGACGCCATCATGGAATTCCCGCCGTTCGAGTCCGAAGTTGAAAAGGGCCGCAAGATGTGGGATACCCCATTCAAGAACGGTAAAACCTATTCCAGCTGCCTCCCCAATGGCGGCAATCAGATCGCTGGCAACTACCCCATGTTTGACGAGGCAAAAGGCAAGGTCGTCACACTGCAGGATGCAATCAACGACTGTCGCACAGCCAACGGTGAAGCTGCCTACAAGCTCAACGACATGAAGACCATGGGCGTACTCACGTCGTATATGCGCACGCTGTCAAACGGCATGATCATGAACATCAAGGCCGAGACGCCCAAAGCGGTAGCTGCGTACGAAGATGGCAAGAAAACCTTCTATGGTCGCAAAGGCCAGTTGAATTTCGCCTGTGCCAGTTGCCACGTGCAAAATGCCGGCAACCGTCTCCGTTCGGAGCTGATTTCGCCCGCAATCGGTCACGCCGTGCACTGGCCGGTATTTCGTGGCGGCGACAATCTGGTGACGCTGCAGCAGCGCTATGACGGCTGCTTCAAACAGGTTCGCGCCGTGCCTCCGCCTCAAGGTGGCACCACGATGAACAATCTGGAGTATTTCCACTCATCCTTGTCCAACGGCCTGCCGATGAAAGCATCGGTGTTCCGCAAATAAGGAACAGTATTGTGTGAAATCGCCCGGGCAACCGGGCACGCACTCGATGGCGTATCCGGGCAACCAGATACCCCATTTGATGGAAAGCCCGGGCAACCGGGCTTTCCTGTTTGCATCGACACAAAAGAGTTGAGCCGAATGAGCCGGAGCTACTATTTACCGTTCTGGCAAGCGCACTGAAAATACGTTCCAGCATCCATTCCAAGGAAAACCTCATGCACATGAATCGCCGCGAGTTTCTGCAACTTCTGGCCGTCGCCGCCGCATCCGGCATGACACTGGACAGCAAGTCTGCACTGGCAGGCAATGCGCCGGCCAACTTCTATGATGTGCCTCGCCACGGTAATGTTTCGTTCCTGCATTTCACCGACTGTCACGCTCAGCTTTTGCCTGTGTGGTTCCGTGAACCCAACGTCAATCTCGGCGTGGGCAGCGCCTACGGCAAAGCCCCGCACCTGGTTGGCGAGCATCTCCTCAAGCAATACGGCATCCAGCCCGGAAGCCGCGAAGCGCATGCTTTCAGCTACCTGAATTTTGAAGAGGCGGCCAAGGTCTACGGCAAGGTTGGCGGCTTCGCTCACCTCAAAACGCTAGTCAACAAGATGCGCGACCAGCGCCCCGGCGCGCTGCTGCTCGATGGCGGCGATACCTGGCAAGGCTCGGCCACCTCGTTGTGGACCAATGCGCAGGACATGGTCGATGCCTGCATCGATCTGGGCGTCAACGTCATGACCTCGCACTGGGAAGCCACCTTTGGTGCCAACCGCATGATGGAAATCGTCAACAAGGATTTCCAGAAAGCCGGTATTGATTTCGTTGCGCAAAACGTGGTCACCAACGACTTTGGCGACCAGGTGTTCAAGCCTTACGTGATGAAGGAAATGAACGGCGTCAAGGTTGCCATTCTCGGCCAGGCCTTCCCCTACACGCCGATCGCCAACCCGCGCCACATGGTGCCGGACTGGAGCTTTGGCATCCGCGACGACAGCATGCAGAAATGGGTGGACGAAGCGCGCGCCAAGGGTGCCCAGGTCGTCATTCTGTTGTCGCACAACGGCATGGACGTCGACCTGAAAATGGCGACGCGCGTCACCGGTATCGACGCCATCTTTGGCGGCCATACCCATGACGGCATGCCGCAACCCGTTTCGGTCAAAAACGCCAAGGGCATTACGCTGGTGACCAACGCCGGCTCCAACGGAAAATTCCTTGGCGTGATGGATTTTGATGTTCGCGGCGGCAAGGTGCAAAGCCACAAATATCGCCTGCTGCCGGTGTTTTCCAACCTGCTGCCCGCTGACCCGGGAATGGACGCGCTGATCAAGAAAGTGCGCGCGCCCTACGAGGCCAAATTGAACGAGAAGCTTGCCGTCACCGACGACTTCCTCTATCGCCGCGGCAACTTCAACGGTACTTGGGATCAACTGCTGGTTGACGCGCTGATGGAAGTCAAAGGCGCCGATGCCGCGTTCTCGCCCGGCTTCCGCTGGGGTACCACGCTGCTGCCGGGCGATGCCATCACCATGGAACGCTTGATGGACCAGACTGCGATCACCTATCCGCAGTCCACGCTGACCAACATGACCGGCGAAACCATCAAGTCGATCATGGAAGATGTCGCCGACAACCTGTTCAACGACGACCCCTACTATCAGCAGGGTGGTGACATGGTGCGCGTGGGCGGCATTGAATACACCATCAACCCGACCAAGAAAATGGGTCAGCGCATCAGCGACATGACGATGAAGGGCAAGCCGGTCGAAGCAGGCAAGACGTATGTCGTGGCTGGCTGGGCACCCGTGGCAGAGGGTGCGACAGGCGAACCGGTGTGGGACGTGGTTGCCAGCTACCTGCGCGACGTGAAAGTCATCAAAGGGGTCAAGCTGAATACCCCGAAAATCGTCGGTGTCGGCAAGGGCAATCCGGGCATCGCGGATTACGACGGCTCGTACTCTTGAGTCTGTCGTTATCCGCAACAATAAAAAAGGGGCATTTGCCCCTTTTTTATTGTCAGGCCTTGTTAATGACCTGGCTTTGCGGTTTGTCCCACAAGGCATCCCAGCCCGCCTGCCCCAGTGCCTCTAGCGTCTCGATGTTGCGCTGATAAATCGTTTCCGCCTCGGGAAAAGCCGCCACCGCACGGGTGATGCTCGCCTCGCGCAGTAAATGCAGGGTGGGAAACGGCGCGCGGTTGGTGAAGTTTCCGAGGTCATCGGGGTCAGTTCCCTCGAACTGAAACCGAGGATGGAAGCTAGCAATCTGGATCACGCCTTCCAGCTCGTGTTCAGCCACCGCAGCCTCGGCCAACTGCATGAAATCGTTGAAATCGAGGAAATCCGGCAACAGGGTAGGGTGAATCAATAAGGTCGTGTCGACGACCTCGGGGTCGGCGGCGGCTAAAAAATCCAGCTCGCGATCCAGGTCTTCCAGCCAGCCATCCAGATGACTGGCTGTACTCACCACAAAGCGCACCTGATTTCTCACGTAAACCGCCTTGGCAAACGGGCACAGATTCAACCCAATGACTGCTTTTTCCAGCCATTCCCGCATCGCTGCGATAACCTCGTTTTCGCCCATCTTGCTCGCTCCTAGCGCCTGTAAGTGCAGAACTTTAGCGGATACAATGGCCAACTGTTCGCAGTTCGTACGCCGCCCCACATTTAACCCAGCCAAACATCATGAAAAGCAGCGCCATCCGCCAGAGTTTTCTCGATTTCTTCGCGTCCAAAGGCCACGCCATTGTGGCATCCAGTTCACTGGTTCCCGGCAACGATCCGACGTTGTTGTTCACCAACGCCGGCATGGTGCAGTTCAAGGATGTATTCACCGGCCAGGACACGCGCGCCTACACCCGCGCGGTGTCGTCGCAGCGTTGCGTGCGTGCCGGCGGCAAGCACAACGACCTGGAAAATGTCGGCTACACCGCGCGCCACCATACGTTTTTCGAAATGCTGGGCAACTTCAGCTTCGGCGATTATTTCAAGCAGGACGCGATCAAATACGCGTGGGAATACCTCACTACGGTACTGAATCTGCCGACCGAGAAGCTCTGGGTCACGGTGTATGCCGAAGACGACGAAGCGTTCGATATCTGGCACAACGACATCGGCGTGCCGAAGGAACGCATCGTCCGCATTGGCGACAACAAGGGTGCGCGCTACGCCTCGGACAACTTCTGGGCAATGGGCGACACCGGCCCCTGTGGCCCCTGCACCGAGATCTTCTACGACCACGGCGAAGGCATCTACGGCGGCCCGCCCGGCTCACCGGAAGAAGACGGCGACCGCTACATCGAAATCTGGAACAACGTGTTCATGCAGTTCAACCGCGATGAGTCCGGCACCATGCATCCGCTGCCCAAGCCGAGCGTCGACACCGGCATGGGACTGGAGCGGATTTCGGCGGTGATGCAGCACGTGCATTCCAACTACGAGATCGACCTGTTCCAGGCGCTGATCGCCGCCGCCGCGCGCGAGACGCAGACGGCGGACTTGAACAACAATTCGCTCAAGGTCATCGCCGACCACATCCGCGCCTGTTCCTTCCTCATCGTCGACGGCGTCATCCCCGGCAACGAGGGGCGCGGCTACGTGCTGCGCCGCATCATCCGCCGCGCCATCCGCCACGGTTACAAGCTGGGTGCGCGTACCGCCTTTTTCAACCGCATGGTGCCGGATCTGGTTGCGGTGATGGGCGAGGCCTACCCGGAACTCACCAAGGCGCAAACGCGCGTGATGGACATCCTGCGGCAAGAAGAAGAGCGCTTCTTCGAGACCATCGAACACGGCATGGGCATCCTCGACACCACGCTGAAAACGCTGCCGGCAGGCGGCGTGTTCGACGGCACACTGGCGTTCAAGCTACACGACACCTACGGTTTCCCGCTCGACCTGACCGCCGACATCTGCCGCGAAGCGGATGTCTCGGTCGACACCGACGCCTTCGATGCGGCCATGGCGCAACAGAAGTCGCAGGCGCGCGCAGCGGGCAAGTTCAAGCTCGGCGCAGGTCTGGCGTACGCCGGCGCGGTCACCACCTTCCACGGTTACGACACGCTGGCACACGACGGCACCATTCTCGCGCTGTATCGCGACGGCAGCGCAGTCGACGAATTGCGCGAAGGCGAGCTTGGCGTCGTGGTGCTCGACCACACGCCCTTCTACGCCGAATCCGGCGGTCAGGCTGGCGACTGCGGCGTATTGCAGGCGGCCGGCGGCGTGTTCGGCGTGGAAGACACGCTCAAAATCCAGGCGCAGGTATTCGGCCATCATGGCGTCGTGAAAACCGGCAGCCTGAAAATCGGTGATCCGGTGCAGGCCCGGGTGGATACCGACAACCGCGCGCGCACCATGCGCAACCACTCGGTCACCCACCTCATGCACAAGGCATTGCGCGAGGTGCTCGGCGAACACGTGCAGCAAAAAGGCTCGCTGGTCGATGCCGACAAAACCCGCTTCGACTTCGTGCAGCCTTCGCCGATGAACGACACGCAAATCCGTGAAGTCGAAGCGCGGGTCAACGCTGAAATTCTCGCCAACACCGCGACCCAGGCGCGTGTCATGGCCATTGATGACGCGCAGAAAACCGGCGCACTGATGATGTTTGGCGAAAAATACGGCGACGAAGTGCGCGTGCTCGATATCGGCAGCTCACGCGAGCTGTGCGGCGGCACCCACGTGGCGCGCACCGGCGACATTGGCCTGTTCAAGATCCTTGCCGAATCGGGTGTAGCTGCGGGCATCCGCCGCGTGGAAGCCACGACCGGCACCGGCGTGCTGAATTATCTCGGCGAAACCGAAAAAAATCTCGGCGCGGTGGCGCAACTGGTCAAGACTACGCCGGCCGACACCGCCGAGCGCGTGACGCAACTGATCGAACACAGCCGCATGCTAGAAAAGGAGCTGGACCGGCTGAAATCGAAACTCGCCGCCAGCCAGGGTGACGAATTGCTCCAGCAGGTAACCGAGATTGCAGGTGTTCGCGTGCTCGCCGCCCAACTCGACGGTGCGGACGCCAAGAGCCTGCGTGAAACGGCAGACAGGCTGCGTGACAAGCTGAAATCCTGCGCACTGGTGCTCGCTACCGTCACCGATGGCAAAGTGAATCTGATCGCGGCCGTCACCCCTGATGTCACCGGAAAAATCAAGGCAGGCGAACTGGTCAACTTTGTCGCCACCCAGGTCGGGGGCAAAGGCGGCGGCAAACCGGATCTGGCCATGGCAGGCGGCAGTGATGCGGCACACCTGCCCGCTGCGCTGGAATCGGTGGTTGCGTGGGCGAAAGGCAAGCTGGCATAACGGATCTGGTACAGATCTTGCCAATCAACCCGTAAATACACTCCTATCCTTCACTGATAAGCAGACATCATGAATTCACTGGCCGCCAAATTCGCCTCCGGAATCGCCCGCTTCACCCCCTTCAGCAAGGGCGAGGGTGATCCTACGAGCAGCGTCAAGGCGGTCACCCGCTGGATTGCCACACTGCCGATTGGCGATGCATTCAAGTGTCAGCAATCCATTCTTGGCGAACTCAAGCGGCTGAATGAAAAATCGACACCCTTCACGAAAGATCGACTGACGGTGTTGATGCTGCTGGAGGAGAAAGCCCAGGACCTACAGGACACCCTGATACGCCAGTATCTGCGCAACCCGCGCATGTCGCGATCAATTGAAAGCCAGCTATGGCACGCGGTTTATGGGCTGTATTGGGAAAGTGCGCGCGGCTATTACACCTTTATCCAGCTGTTCTCGACCCGATCCGAAAAATGTGACTACGAAAGTCTGGTTCCGCTGATCACCCTGCGGGCAATCCGTGCCTTTGGCCATCTATTGAAATGGCGCTCGATTCGCTATCAGCCTGCAAGCGAGAAGCTCTGGCTACGCTTGCATAACCTGTATCGCATCGCCGAAAGCGAAGGCTTCCATCGACAGCCCATGCTGGCTTACGTCGAAGACAACGCCCCGTGCAGCAGCGAATCCGCCTACCTGCATATTTCGATGCTGAGCCTGGCCGACTCCGGCACGCTCTACCCCAAACAGATCGATTTGCTCGACCAGTGGCTTAAAAGCTGGCAGACAGACCTCCAGCTGGACCGGCAGATGCACGCCGACGCCCCCTACTTTGTCGTTGACCTGTCTGCTGATCACGGCCCGCGTCGGGCACGCAAACCCGATCCCAACAAGCCGATGCGCTTCTGGACGACGTCGGCTTTGCTCCTCAAACTGGACGAACTGGCTGCGGCCCTGCATGAAGGCAAAACGCCCGACCACCTCGGTTTGACCGAAAGCGCCCGCACCCCGGAAAGTATTGAACTGCTCAAGCACCTGCAACTCAGCTGGTCTTCGCTGGCTTCGCGTGAGCAGCGCCGTGCGCCGCGTGCAACCATGAAGCGCATGTTCGATGTCGCCCACGGGCTCAGCGCCATCATTAACCAGCTCAAGGTGGTTGACGCGCCGGCCAACGTTTCGCCTTATGGCTCGGGGCTGAACTATAGCGAGGCCGACGACGTGCAGGTTTACGGCTTCATTACAGAGCGCACCCGTGAGCGTGTCTCGCAGATGCAGGCTCCGGTCATCCAGCGTTCGCCCGACGTCGAAAGCTGGGTGATGCACGACGAAAGTGAGTGCGGATTTGGCGCAATCATCGAATCCCGCGACAAGGACTGGCTCCGTGTCGGCGCACTCATCTGCCTCAAATCGCATGAATCGAGTCAGTGGCATCTTGGCATTGTCCGCCGCCTGTCGCGCGTCAACAATGACAGCAGCTCGGTCGGGATTGAAACCTTCGCTGAAGTCCCCGCGCTGGTCATGCTCTATGACCCGCCCACCCCGTCCGCCTACACGGTTGACGGAGTCGACCTGAACAGCGCCAGCCAGCCGCATGCCAGCCTGTGGCTGGACAGCGGCGACGACAAGGGAAGCGTGATCATCGACCCGGTGCATTTCATGCCCGGCCGGACATTCCTGATTCATCACGCATCCGAGCCCAAAAAAATCGCGCTGGGCACGCCGATAGATCACAGCGAAGGCTGGATCCGCGTCATGATCAAACCCTGCGTCGAACCCGTCAGCGCCTGACTCTCCGCTCCAGGCACCCGCCATGTCTGGCGAATGCCGAAACCGGCCTCGCCGGTCTGGTTTAACTTTCACCCGCTCTCTGGCACAATCGACGAAAATCCGACACGCGCACGATTCACTCCACCGCGAAAGGTGCAAGCGCGTTAGCGGCACCCACGATCTGGAGACTCAGTGGCTCAAACCAACAAACCCACCCTGCTCATCGTCGACGACGATCCGCTCATTTCCGATACGCTCACGTATGTCTTGGGCAAAGACTTTGATATATCGGCGGCCGAATCGCGCGCGCAAGTACGCAGCCTGTTAACGCAGCTTGACGAACCGCCGCAGCTGGCACTGGTGGACCTGGGTCTGCCACCGCATCCCCATAAGCCCGATGAAGGCTTTGCCCTGATCGCCGATCTGCTGAGCATCTCGCCCAGCATCAAGATTCTGGTGTTGTCCGGCCAGAGCGATGAAGCCAATGCGCGTCACGCGCGCGCACTTGGCGCAATCGACTTCGTTGCCAAGCCGTGCGAACCCGAACGCCTGAAATCCCTGTTGTTCAATGCCCTGCTGGTACAGGGTGCCGAACGCAGCGCCGACAAGGCGCCGGTGCCAGCCCAGGATTCCGGCATCGTTGGCGAAAGCCCGGCGATGGACAAACTCCGCCAGCAAATCAAGCAATACGCCGCCGCACCCTTCCCGGTATTGATCGAAGGCGAATCCGGCAGCGGCAAGGAGCGCGTGGCCTCCAGCCTGCATCAACTGTCACCGCGCGCGGTCAAACCCTATCTCGCGCTCAACTGCGCAGCCATTTCGCCGACGCTGGTCGAACCGACCCTGTTCGGCTACGCCAAGGGCGCGTTCACCGGTGCGACCACTGCACGGGCGGGTTATTTTGAAGAAGCCGAAAACGGCACACTGTTCCTCGACGAGATCGGTGAACTGCCGCTGGAGCTGCAGGCCAAACTGCTGCGGGTGCTGGAAAATGGCGAATACCAGCGGGTCGGGGAAACCCAGCCGCGCTTTTCCAACGCCCGCGTCGTCACGGCAACCAACCGCGATCTGCGCACCGAGATCAAGGCCGGGCGCTTCCGCCCCGACCTCTACCACCGCCTGTCGGTGTTTTCCATCGCGGTACCGCCGTTGCGCGAGATGGGGCAGGACAAGCTGACGCTACTGAACCACTTCCGCGACTTTTACGCCCGTGAAGCCAAGAGCCAGCCGTTTCAGCTCGATCCGCGCGCACAGCAAATGTGGGACGACTACCACTTCCCCGGCAACGTGCGCGAGTTGCGCAATATTGCAATTCGCCTCACCACCAAATACCCGGGCATCGCAGTCAACGCCCAGCAACTGGAAGCCGAACTCGACACCGACCAGGCCTACCCGCTGGAAATCCCGCTCGCCAACGACGGCAAGGCCTTGATCGAACTGGCGCGCAAGCAGTTGCAAACCCAGGCCAACTTCAATCTTGATGTCACACTGCGCCTGTGGGAAAAAGCCTACGTCGAGGCCGCCCTCAACATGACCCACGGCAATCTGTCGCAGGCCGCCAAGCTGCTCGGCATCAACCGCACCACGCTTTACAGCCGCATGCAGACCTACGGGACAGACTGAAGACTCTGTGTACTTTGACTATTTCGGTCTAAAGGAAGCTCCCTTCCGCATCACGCCGAATACCGAGTACTGGTATGCCGGCGGTCAGCGCGGGGAAATGCTCGCCGCCCTGCTTTACGCCATCGGCCAGGGCGAAGGCATCATCAAGGTGGTTGGCGAAGTCGGCAGCGGCAAAACCATGCTATGCCGCAAGCTGGTCATCCAGCTTCCCGACAGCATCGACAGCATTTACCTCGGCAACCCCACCCTGTCGCCCGACGACATGCTGGCGGCCATTCTGGCCGACCTTGGAATCGACACGCCGGAAAACGGCCGCCAGGCGCGACTCGCCCAGCTGAACGCCAGCTTGTTGGCGCGCCACGAAGCGGGTCGGCGCGTGGTGGTATTCGTCGAGGAAGCCCAGGGCATTTCACTCGACAACCTGGAGTTTTTGCGGCTGCTGACCAACCTGGAAACGGCCACCGACAAGCTGCTGCAAATCGTCTTGTTTGGCCAGCCCGAGCTGGATGTGCACCTGGCCGAACCCAGCATCCGCCAGCTCAAGGACCGTATCACCCTGAGCCTCAACCTGTCGCCCTTGAGCGAATCCGAGGTCGCCGATTACCTGCGTGCCCGCCTCAGCGTAGCGGGCTACCGCGGCCCCGATCTGTTTGCACCCGCACTCATTACACGCATGACGCAGCTTTCAGGTGGCCTGTCGCGCCGCATCAATGTGCTGGCCGACAAAACCCTGCTGGCCGCCTATGCCGGGCAAACCCACACCCTGACCCCGGCCCATCTGGATGCTGCAGCAGGCGATGCCGAAATGCAGCCGAAACGGCTCGCCAGCCATTTGGGTTGGCACCGCTGGGCCTGGTTGAGCGCGGGGCTTGCAGCGGCACTGGGTCTGCTGGCATTTGTCGCCTGGCAGGGGTTGACGCCTCCGCCGCCCGTTCAAACCGTGCGCCCGGCCACACCATCGGTCGCCGCCCCCGCTACCCTAATAGCTGAACAGACCCGGCAAACCCAGCGCTGGCTTGCCCAAGCAGCACCCGGAACCCACGTCATCCAGCTGGCCGCCGTTAAAGAAGCCACACAGGCGGCCGTAGTAATGGGACGCCTGGACGCAGCCACCCCACAACCGGTGCGCGTGTTGCATGCGCGGAGTCGCGGCACGCCAGCCTGGATCATCCTGGCGGGGGAGTTTCCAGACCGCCGCACCGCGCAAGCCGCGCTAAGCCAACTCCCTGCCGTGCCCGCCAGCCTGGATCTCCATCAGGCAACACCGTTTCTGCGCACGGTTGGCAAATTGCGCAGCGTAGTCTTGCCAACAGGATGACTCATTTTGTGTTGAACCGTACCGTGTTTGACCTTCCAACGCTTAACTTCTCCGTGTTCAATCACGCTGCATTGACGGCGCTTGCGCTCCCCGGCCTGCTGCTCGCGAGCGGTTGCGCCCCACTGCCGGCCTTCGGTCCTTCGCCTTACCATATCCAGCAACCGCCCCAAACCGCCGCGCAAAGCGCCCCACCGCCGGCACCGGTCAAAGCGGCGCCCATGCTGCCCCCGCCCAAGCTGAGTGCTCCGGTTCCGACCTATACCGTGGTGGTCAACGATGTGCCGGTTAAAGACCTGCTGTTTTCGATTGCGCGCGACACGCAGTACAACATCGACCTGTTCCCCGGTATCACCGGGCGAGTCACGCTCAACGCGGTCAACGAACCCTTGCCGTCTATCCTCGACCGTATTGCGCGCCAGGCTGACCTGCGTTACGAAACACACGGCAAATCCATTTCGGTGATGCCGGACACGCCCTACCCCAAAACCTATCGCGTCAACTATGTGAATGTGGCGCGCAACACCACTTCCAGCGTGGGGGTCGCAGCGCAGATCGCCAGCACCGGCAGCGCCGCCGGACAAACCGGGACCGGCACCACGAGCGGCAACTCCTCCTCGACCACCGTTTCGAGTCTGACCAACAACGACTTCTGGAATGTGCTGGCCGACAACCTGCGTTCGCTGCTGGCGGGCACCCGCGCCATCAAGCAAAGCGGCGAAGAAAAAGCCGCCCGCCTGCAGGCAGAAAAGGACGCACGCGCCGAGCGAGTGTCGCAAACAGAAGCCGCCAGCAAGGCCGGTGGCGGTGCCGCCACGCTGTTTACCGCCGCATTTGGCAACCAGCCCATTGACAGCAAGAACGATGTCGCTGTCAACCCGATGACCGGCACCGTATCGGTGCTCGGCACCGCGCGACAGCACGAAGTCGTGCAGCAATACCTGGACAGCGTGTCGCAAACCTCGCAGCGCCAGGTGATGATCGAAGCAACCATCGTGGAAGTTTCCTTGAAGGATCAATTCCGTGCCGGGATTGACTGGTCAAAAGCCCTGCAAGGCGCCACAGGCTGGTCAATCAACACGGTGGGCGCCGGAACGAACGCACTGGCAGGCTCGCTTTCGCCTTTCATTCAGGCGACGTATACCAACTCTGGCAGCAACGGCTTCTCCGCCGCGATTGACCTGCTGGAGTCCTATGGCAACACCAAGGTGCTCTCCAGCCCCAAACTGATGGCGCTGAACAACCAGACTGCACTGCTCAAGGTGGTGGACAACCTGGTGTATTTCTCCATCGAGGTGCAGCAAGGCACGATCTCCCCCACCACGGGCATCCCGACCACCCTGCCGACCTACACCACCACGGCCAACACCATCCCGGTCGGCATCGTCATGAGCGTCACGCCGCAAATCGGCGACAACGGGCTGGTTTCGCTCACCGTACGGCCGACCATTTCGCGCGTGGTGGGGTTCAAGGAAGACCCCAACCCAGCGCTCAAGCAATTCAGCAATATTTCCAATCTGGTGCCCGAAATCCAGGTGCGCGAGATGGAATCACTGCTGCAAATCCGCAGCGGCCAGACCGTCATTCTCGGCGGCCTGATCCAGGACGACTCCAGCAATGCCCGAGATGGACTGCCGGTGCTGTCGCGTCCGACAGGATTCGGCGCGATCTTCGGCCAGCAGGAACGCATCAACAGCCAGACCGAACGGGTCATCTTCCTGCGCCCCATTGTTGTTTCCAACCCGACACTGGAAAGCAATGAATTGCGCCAGTTCCAGCATCTGCTTCCCCGTGCCCGGAGTGAGCAGTGAGCCTGCTGCTCAAAGCGCTCAAACAGGCTGAGTCCGCCAACCCGAACAAATCCGGCGCGGGCAAACCTGAACTGCGCGGATCGGACTTGGACGACCTCGAACTCGAACCCGTGGCTGCACACACCAAAGCCGCCCAGACGGATTCAGCCGACGCACACGAATGGGTGGAACCACCCGACCTGCTGTTTGGCAGCAATGGCCTGGCACCCGCAGAGGCGGCCCGCCGCAAACCGGCTTTCCGCTGGCCACAGCTTTCACTGGTACCGCTCACCGCCGTACTGGCCACACTGGTGGCGCTGGGATACGGCATTTATCTGTACTTTGCCCTGCAACCGCCGGCAGTGATCGTCCCACCGCCGGCAAGCGTTGCTGCGCCTGCTGCCGCGCCGGAGGAATCGGTCCCGATCGTTGCCATTCCAATTGCACCCGCTGCGCCGGAAACGATGCCAGCCGAACCCGCCGCAATCGAGTCCCCGCCAGCGCCGCCCGAGCCAATTGCGAAGCCAGCCCCCGCCGCGCGCAGCACGCCTCGCGCCAGCCGTTCTGCGTCCACGCCCATGCCAGCCGAATCGCCCCTGTTTCGGCCCGATGCGCATAACACGCTGCTGAGCCAGGCTTACGCTGCCTATCAACGTGGCGCGCTGGCAGACGCGCAACGCCTCTACACCCGGGCCAATGCAAACGGCGGCAATGTCGATGCCTTGCTGGGCCTGGCCACCATCGCCAGCGTGCAAAACCGCGAGGCCGACGCGCAACGCCTGTACCGCGAAGTACTCGACCTCGATCCACGCAATGCCACCGCGCAAGGTGCCCTGCTCGACCTGCTCGGCAACACCGACAGCCAGGCAGCCGAAAGCCGCCTGAAGATACTGATCGAACGCGATCCCAGCCCGCAGCTCCATCAAACCCTGGGCAACCTCTATGCCGGCCAGGGACGCTGGAACGATGCCCAGGCCGCCTACTTCGAGGCGTATCGCGGCGCACCCGGTAATGCCGATTACGCCTACAACCTCGCCGTCAGCCTCGATCAGCTGCATCAGACTGCCGCTGCGCTGACGTACTACGAGAATGCCCTCACCTCTCCCGGCACATACCGCTTTGATCGCGCCCAGGCGGCAAGCCGGGTGCAACAACTGAAGTCGGTTCAGTAAGGTCACCGCATGGAGCGCCGTAAAAAACTCCGCATGGGCGAAACCCTGGTCAGCCAGGGACTCATCACCCTCGACCAACTGCGCATCGGTCTGAAAGAGCAGAAAATTTCCGGCCTGCCGATCGGCCGCCAGCTGACCGCGCTGGGCTTCATGACCGAAGCGGTGCTGCGCGACCAGCTCGCCAACGCGCTCGGCAGCCAGGGCATCGACCTCACCCAGGTGGTGGCCGACCCCGAGGCGCTGCAACTGGTACCGGAAGACTTCGCGCGCCGCCACCACCTGCTGCCAATTGCGCATGACGCCGCGCGCAACGTGCTGACGCTGGCGACCACCGACATGTTCAACGTGGTCGCGCTCGACCAGCTGAAAGCCGCGCTCGGCGGCCAGCTCGAAATCGACACCCTGCTTGCAGGCGAAGCGCAGCTGCTCGAGTGCATCGACAAGTTCTACGGCTTCGATCTGTCACTCGACGGCATCCTGCGCGAGATCGAAACCGGCGAAGTCGATTACGCCAGCCTCAACCCCGACACCGAGGAATACACCCAGCCGGTGGTGCGGCTGGTGGGCGCGCTGCTCACCGACGCGGTGAAGCGCGAATCCTCCGACATCCACTTCGAACCCGAGCATTCCTTCCTGCGCATCCGCTACCGCATCGACGGCGTGCTGGAGCAGATCCGCAGCCTGCACAAGGCCTACTGGCCGGGCATTCTGGTGCGGCTGAAAGTGCTGTCGGGGATGAACATCGCCGAAACGCGCGCGCCGCAGGACGGCCGCATGTCGTTGACACTGAACGGCCGCCCGATCGACTTCCGGGTGTCGAGCCAACCCGGCATCCACGGCGAAAACCTGGTGCTGCGGATTCTCGACCGCGAAAAATCCATCATGCCGCTCGAGTACATGGGGTTCACCGACGACGCCCTGCGCGAGCTGCAACTGATGATGGCGCGCCCCGAAGGCATCCTGGTCGTCACCGGTCCGACCGGCTCTGGCAAAACCACCACGCTGTATTCGATGCTGTCGCACCTCAACAACGAAACCGTCAACATCATGACGCTGGAAGACCCGGTCGAATACCCGGTCACGCTGATGCGCCAGAGCTCGGTCAACGAAACCCTCAAGCTCGATTTCGCCAACGGTATCCGTTCCATCATGCGGCAGGACCCCGACATCATTCTGGTCGGCGAAGTGCGCGACAAGGACACCGCCGAGATGGCGTTCCGCGCCGCCATGACCGGTCACCAGGTGTTCACCACCCTGCACACCAACTCCGCGCTCGGCGTGTTTCCGCGCCTGATGGACATCGGCATCCTGCCCGGCATCCTGTCCGGCAACATCATCGGCGTCATCGCCCAGCGGCTGGTGCGCAAACTGTGCCCACACTGCAAAGAGGCCTACACGCCAGACGAACACGAAGCCCGCATCCTCGGCGCAGACCCGGAAAGCCCGCCGACGATCTATCGCGCCGCAGGCTGCCCCGCCTGCAGCAACAAAGGCTACAAAGGCCGGCTGGCACTGATCGAAGTACTGCGGATGGATCCGACCCTTGATGAACTGGTCGCCAATCACGCGCCCCTGCATGACATTCGCCGGGCCGCATTCGAGCTTGGTTACCGCCCGCTGGCGGAAGACGGCCTGCAGCGTGTGCGCGATGGCATTACCTCGCTGGATGAAGTGGCGCGGGTGGTGGATTTGACGGGGCGGGTGTGATGCAGGATTCAGGATTCGGGATTCAGGATTCAAGGAGCGTCACTGCAGGTTTTTGTAATCTGAAGCGCGGCGCAGCCGCTCGTTCCCGGCCCCCTGATCCCTGGCCCCTGCTGGCCCCTGGTGCCTGATCCTCATGCCCTTCTTCGACTACCGCGCCATCGATCAGACCGGCCGCAACGTAAAAGGCACGCTGTCGGCCGTCAACGATGTCGACCTCGAACTGCGTCTGAAGCGCATGGGGCTCGATCTTGTCACCTTGTCCGAGCTGTCGCGGCAATACGCCCCGCAAGGACGCGAACGCGTCACTCGGCGCGACCTGGTGACGTTCTGCATCCATATGCGCTACATCACCCGCGCCGGGATTCCGCTGCTCGATGGCCTGCGCGATCTGCGCGACACCATGGAAAAACGCGGCTTTCGCGATGTCCTCACCGCGCTGCTGGAAGACCTGGAGGGCGGCAAGGTATTGTCGCAGGCGCTCGCCGCGCATCCGGCAGTGTTCGGTGCGGTGTTCGTCCACAGCATCAAGGCGGGGGAACAAACCGGGCTGCTGGATACGGTGTTCGAGCGCCTCGGCGAATCGCTGAAGTGGCAGGAAGAAGTCGCATCCAAGGCCAAACGGCTGATGATCTACCCGGCCATGGTGCTGATCGTCGTCGGCGCCGCCATCCTGTTCCTGATGATTTACCTGGTGCCGCAGGTGCTCACGCTGGTGCAGACCATGGGCGTTGAACTGCCGTTGCCAACGCTTGTTTTGATGGCGATATCGAGTGCGATGCGCTCGTACTGGCTGATCGGCCTGCTGCTGATGCTGGCAGTGGGTATTGGTTTGCCCTTGTGGGTGACGCGAAGCGAGGCCGGGCGCGAGTGGTGGGATCGCACCCAGTTGCGGCTGCCGGTAATCGGGCCCATCGTGCAGAAAATCGTGCTGTCGCGTTTCACCAACACTTTGTCGATGATGTACCGCTCCGGGGTCACCGTGCTCGACGCCCTGCGCGCCGGTGAAATGGTCGCAGGCAATCGCATCATTGCCAGTGGCATCCGCCGTGCCGCGCAACAAATCGCCGACGGCCGAGGGCTGTCGGAAAGTTTCCAGTCGCTGGGGCTGTTTCCGCCGCTGGTGATCCGCATGCTGCGCGTGGGTGAGACCACCGGCGCGCTCGACGAGGCGCTGGACAACGTGACGGTTTTTTACAACCAGGAAGTGCTCGACTCGATCGACAGCGGTCTGAAGATCCTGGAGCCTGCGCTGACAGCCATCCTCGGCCTGCTGCTTGGCGGCATTCTGGTGTCGGTGCTGTTGCCGGTTTACGACCTGATTGGAAACCTGCCGTTATGAGCCTGTTCGACCACCGCCTGATCCTGCTTGCCACGCCGCGTCAGATCGGCGTGCTCGACTGGCGTCCGGGTCAGATGCACTGGCTGGGCGAGTTTTCCGCCACCGCTGCCGGCCTTGCCAGCTTTCAGAAAGTCATTCTCAAACACAAAAAACTGCCGGTTCTGCTGGTCGTTGATACGGTAGATGAAGACTACCGCAGCGACATCCTGCCGCATGTTCAGGGACGCGCACGTGACGAATTACTGGCGCGCAAACTCAAGCAGGTGTTTCGCAATGCCCGCTTCATGGGTGCCTGGCGGCAGGCGCGCGAGACGACCGGCCGCCGCGATGACCGTTACCTGCTGGCCGCGCTGACCGACGCCGACTGGCTGACGCCCTGGCTCAGCATCCTGCACCGCGAACAGGTGCCATTGGCCGGGATCACCCCGCTTGCGCTGGCCTGCCAGCATATGTTGCACAAACTGCGGCTGCAGGAACCGCACACCCTGCTGGCCTACCGCCTCAACAACAGTTTGCGCCTGTCGTATTACCACGACGGCCTGCTGCGTTTTTCTCGCCTCATCGGAGGCGACACCCCGACCCAGCTGCCCAGCAACGCCGCCGACGAAATCAGCAAAACGCAGCTGTACCTCACCGGCCAGCGCATTCTGCCGCGCGAAGCCCGTCTCCACGTATTGCTGCTCGACCCCAGCGGCCAGCTCGACAGTGCCCAGGCGCCGCTGAATGCCGACCCGGCATTCAGCGCCCGCCAGATCGATCTCGCCACGCTCGCGCGCGCACTGCGCATCCCCGACAATTTCCTTGCGGCCACGCCGGAAATCGCGCCATTGGCTGCCATTGCCGACGAATCCGTGCAGCTGAACCTGGCGCCGCCCGAACTGCTGCGGCACCACACCGAGTACCGCTGGCGGCGCGGCCTGCACACCGCCGCCGGGCTCATCGCCTTGTTCGGGGTAGGCATCACGGCCGCCTACTGGCTGCACGCGCAAGACCTGAACGAACAAACCGGGCAACTGAGCCAGCAGCAAAACCAGCTCGACGCCCGCTATCAAGCCATTGCCCGCACCTTTCCCACCCAGGCGGCCAGCCCCGAACAACTGGCGCAAACCGTTGCCCTGGCGCGCCAGCTCAAGCTGCCCGAGCCGGATGCCCATGGCGCGATGGTGGCCATCAGCCAGGCCATGCAAGCCGCCCCCCTGATCCGTCTTGACAGCCTGAGCTGGAGCAACACGACCGATCCTGCCGGCCCGGCAACGCTCACGCTCGATGCCGCCCTGACCCCGTTCGACGGCAACTATCGCGCCGCGATGCAGCACATCGAACGCTTCATCAGTCACCTGCAGGCGATTCCCGTTTTGCACAACGTGAGCCTGCAAAGCAGCCCGGTCAATGCCGACTCCAGCCAGACCCTGTCTGGCAAAACTTATGATCCCAACCTGGCTGACGCTCCCGCTGCACGCTTCAGTCTCAGTCTGGAATATCGCGAGGCCCAGCCATGAGCCGTCCGCCGCTTCCCGCCCTCAAACTGCCGCTGTTGCTTCTGCTGGCCGCCGTGCTGCTGACCATCGGCGGCATCTGGTGGAGCCAGGATCTGGCGGAGCAGGCTGAACAGGCCTTGCAACACCAGCAAAACACGCTCAAGTCAGCGCAGCAGCGACTCGACCACAGCCGTCAGCAGCAACACCTCATCACCACTCATCTCGTCGCTTATCAGACGCTTGCCGCAAGCGGCTTTATCGGCGCGGAAGACCGCCTGGCCTGGATCGAGGCGGCGCAACATGCCAACCGCGACACGGGGCTGTATGGCCTTGATTACCGGCTCGCCCCGCGCACCGCCTCGCCACCCGAACTGGCGCAAGGCTTGCCGCTCGGCCAGACGGTGATGACCCTGACCCTTCCACTGCTGGTGGAAACCGATCTCACCCATTTTTTGACGGCACTCAAGGCGCGCGCGCCGGGCGTGGTTCGCGTGCAGGGGTGTCGGCTGTCACGTTTGAACGACACGTTCGCGGGCGTCGCCCGTGCGCCGCAACTCAGTGCCGAATGCGAGCTGCTGTGGTTTACCGTGGCTGACAACCCGGCGGAAAAAACCGGGAGTCCCACACCATGAGCACGCGCCATTCCCTCAACAAGGCCGGCCGGACCCGGCAGGCCCTGCGCCTCCTGGCGGCAATCTGTCTGCTGCCCCTTCCGCTGGGCGCCGCAGACACGCCTCCGGCCGGACTGGAACGTCTGTTTTTCACCCCGGCGCAACGCGCCGAGATGCAAACTGCCCGCACCCGCCCCCCTCTTTCACCCAGCCAGCCTGGCTCGCCCGACGCCCCCTCCGCAGCGGTCAAGTTTGACGGCGTGCTGATCCGTTCCGACGGCAAAACCACCCGCTGGGTAGACGGCAAGGCGCAGACCGGAACCACCGGGATATCGAACATGAAACCGGGACAGGTCCGCGCCAACGGCAAGCTGTACGAACCCTACCAAGTGCAGCGCCCCCTGCCCCCCGCAAGCAGCGAAAAGGACCCCACGCCATGATCAAGACCCAACGGGGTTTCACTCTGATCGAGATGGCCATTGTGCTGATCATCATCACCATCCTGATCGGCGGACTGGCGGTGCCGCTGTCGGCGCAGATCCAGGCGCGACGGGTTGCGGAAACCAACAAAATACTGGAAGAAGCAAAAGAGGCGATCATTGGCTACGCCATGACGCACAAATCCACCGACGGCAATCAGCGCCCCTACCTGCCCTGCCCGGATACCAACGGGGATGGCCGCGAAGAAGCACGGGTTACCGGACTGGGCCCCGGCCTCGACGGAAGCTGTCCTCTAACCTACGGCTACTTTCCCTGGGTCGATCTGGGCGGCGCTGCGCATGATGCCTGGGGCAACCGCTTGCGCTATGTGGTGACAGCCAAACTGGCGAACCGGATAAGCGGATTTTCCTCTGGCATCGACCAGGAGACGGGCGCCTGGAAAGTCATCGCAAGCTCAAACGGGTGTGCCCCCGTCGATGTGGCGTCAAGGGTTCCGTTCGTGCTTGTTTCGCACGGCCCCAATGGCTGGGGCGCACGCAACGTCAATGGCAACACGCTGGCCGCGCCTGGCAGCGCAGATGAAAACGAAAACCTGCTGGGAGACAACGCATGCTACGTCTCGCGCACGCCGAGCAAACCCGGCGGTGCGGGTGGCGAATTCGACGACCTCGTCACCTGGTTGCCGTTTGGTCAGCTGATC
>MGZO01000107.1:15724-19130 GCA_001802655.1 Hydrogenophilales bacterium RIFOXYD1_FULL_62_11 | reverse complement strand
CACGCGCCCCGCCTGGTTGTCGGTCAGCTCCAGCCGGTAACCGACCCGCGCGGCCTGCCGCTCGGCCTGGTACAGCCCCACCCCCAGGCCAAAATCCGACACCACCGGACTCAGGAACAGATTGCGCGCCACATGCTCCGGCGCAGCCGTCCCGCTGTCCGTCACGGTCAGCCGCACCAGCGGATGCAGTTCCAGCCGCGCCTCTACCGCCACCCCGGGTTCGCTCTGCCGTTTGCGTAGCGCGTTGGTCAGCAGATTGTCCACCACGCTGTCGAACAGATCCTGCGGCAAGGGCGTGTCGTCGAGCGCGTCGGCAAAAAACTGCACATCATCCTGTTCGTAGCGTGCCTGCAGGGCGTTCCACCAGCTCTGCGCCGGTTGTTGCGTCACGTCCATTTCGCTCGGCTGCTTGAGTTTGTCGACCGTCTGCGACAGCCGCGCGGCCAATTGCGGCAACTGGCGCTTCATCAGCGCCAGCAGGCGGTCGCTGTCCTCGGGCGTCGACATGTCGGCGGCGGCCAGCAGGGTTTTCATCGATTGCAAAATGTTTTTGACATCGTGCGTCAGGCGCGCGCCGGTATCGTGTATCGCCTGACTGTAGGCCTGCTCGCGCAGGGTCTGTTCGCGTACCTTGGCGGCATAAAAATAGCCCAGCAACTGCGACAGCAAGCGCACGTGTAGCGCCAGTGCGGGCGTCAACGGACGCTGCGACTGCCAGGTCAGGCTCAAGCCATGAAAGGCATGCATCACGCTATGCCCGGCCGGCTCGCCAAAATCCCCTTCGCCGCGCGCCGCCTGCCAATGTCCCCCGCGTATCCAGGTCAGCTCATGCAAATCGGCCAGCGCATCGCGCACGAACGATTCCGGGTCGCGCTCGCGCTCGGCGCGCGTCGCCAGCCGTTGCGCCCAGCCCTCGAACGGCAGGCCCACCGATAGCAGATAACGCGAGGTCACCTGTCCCAGCCCGGCAAACCCGGCGTGTGGATTCCACAACAACGACAGCACCAGCAGCAAGGCCGCCATGCCCAACAGCGTCTGCACCAGCGCCCAGGCA
Source organism: Hydrogenophilales bacterium RIFOXYD1_FULL_62_11 (assembly GCA_001802655.1). GTDB lineage: Bacteria > Pseudomonadota > Gammaproteobacteria > Burkholderiales > Thiobacillaceae > Thiobacillus. The sequence continues at coordinate 18,076 of MGZO01000107.1, read as the reverse complement.
TAACTGACCTTGGCCACCGCCACTACGGCGAACACGCCCAGTGCCATCACCATGATCAGCAGCGAGAGCATCAGGCCATAAATGAAATCGAGCGTGGACGAGGTACTGCGCTGGCGGGTGGCCGGCAAAAACAGGATCAGCAGCGGCAACAGCGGCAGGCCGTAGCGCACCCCGGCCCGCAAGGATTCAGGCAACGCCGCGCCGCCCAGGCTTTGCGGCAGCACCCAGGCCAGCAGCAGCGCCAGCAGATACCCAAGTGCCAGCAGATACGCCCAGCGCGGCCCGCGCTCGTTTTGTGAGGTCGCCACCGCGCCCACCAGCCCCGCCAGAATCGCCAGCCACAACGCCATCACCCAGGTGCTGTCCACCAGCACCAGCAGCGCCGCCATCGCAAACACCGGCAGCGCCAGCCGCGGCTCGATCCGCGTTTCACTGCGCACCAGCGGTTGCCACAGCAAAAACAGGCCGTAGTGCGCCAGCAGGAACGCGCGCGTCAGGGCCGCGTCAGCATCGAACACGACGGCCGCGTGCAAGGCCAGCAGCATCAATGCCAGCCAGCGCCCTGGCGCCACCCGCGTGAAATGGATGGCCAGCGAAGTCAGCCAGGCTCCGCGTGGCGGGGGTTTGATCGATTCAGTCATGAAATACGCAAAAAGAAAGGCCGACAGGATAAAGGCAACAGGGTCCCCCTACTCTATCGGCATGCAGCGGACGAAATGGAGCCGGCAAACACCGCGCAGCCCCGCAAACCTGACGGAAATCCAGCGGGGGTGTCGCGTTTTCGTCAAACCCGCGCGGCTTTCACGTCCGCAAGTAAACTTTATTCCTTTAAAAACAAGGCATCCAAACATGCCGCCCATTTGGCACGCATTTTGCATTTTTCACAGCAGACCATAATAACCGGAGCGCTTTGCCATGCCTTATCCCCAAATCAAACGGCGCCAGTCAGGTTTCACGCTGATCGAAATCGCCATTGTGCTCGTCATCATCGGCCTGTTGCTGGGCGGCATTTTGAAGGGGCAGGAACTGATCACCCAAGGGCGCATCCGCAATGTGGCGAACGACTTCCAGTCGATGACCGCCGCAATCAACCTGTATCAGGACCGTTATCGGGCTCTGCCGGGAGACGATGCCGGTGCGGCAGCACGCTGGACTATTACTGCGCCGACAGCAAGTACGGGTGCAGTGGGGGACGGCATTATTTCAGGGGCCTATAACACGGCGACAGCGACAGATGAGTCCCGCCAGTTCTGGTTGCACCTGCGTCGTGCAGGTTTGGTTGGCGGAGCTGCCGATGACGACACGACACCACCCAACGCGGCCTCTGGAGTGACGGGCGTACAGAATGGCGCATTTGCCATTCCGGGCATCGTTATTTGTTCCAACAACCTATCCGCCAAAATCGCACAGGCGGTTGACACCCAATTTGACGATGGCGTTGCTACTACCGGAACCGTGCGCGCCGGAACAGGCACCACGACGACAACTGCTGCGGCCTATGTCGATAACGGCACTAACTTTTACACTGTCTGCAAAGCGCCCTAAACCGCTTACGTTGCAGGCCTAGCCCTGCAAGACCCTGAACTCCGCCGCCGCCAGTCCATCGGCGGCACCGCGCAGCATCAGCACGTCGCCGACGCGGATTTCGGTGTCGGGCTGGGGATCCACGCCCTTGATTCCCTGACGGCGGATCGCCACCACTTCCACCAGCAACTCGTCCAGCATCAATTCTTCCAGACGGCGCCCCACCGTGGCCGCACCCTGGGTGATCAACACGGTGTGCAAACGCGGCTGGCTTTCCTGGTCCAGGGTGCTGTCGGTATCCGATGCGCCGCGAAAAAAGCCGCGCATCATGGCGTAGCGCGATTCGCGCACCATGCGGATACGCTTGAGCACCTGCGACAGCGGCACCCCAAGCAGCATCAGCGCGTGCGACGCCAGCATCAGCGAGCCTTCCATCACTTCGGACACCACTTCGGTGGCGCCGGCCTCCTTCAGTGCATCGATATGCGCATCGTCGATGGTGCGCACCACCACTGGCAGTTCCGGCCGCAGTTCGCGCACATGACGCAGGATGGCCATACTCGAAGGCAGATCGGAATAGGTCACCACGATGGCCTGCGCGCGGGAGAGCCCTGCTGCCACCAGCACTTCGCGCCGGCTGGCGTCGCCATACACCACGGATGCACCCGATGCGGCCACCGCGCGAATACGTTCGGGGTCGGCGTCGAGCGCGACAAAGCTGATGTTTTCGGCCTCCAGCAGGCGCGCCAGATTCTGTCCGCTGCGACCGTAACCGCAGACGATGACATGCTGGGAGGTGCCAAAGGTTTTGACCGCGATGTCATGCAC
>MGZO01000107.1:5687-15651 GCA_001802655.1 Hydrogenophilales bacterium RIFOXYD1_FULL_62_11 | reverse complement strand
GCCTGCGCTAGGCCCAATGCCGTGCGCACGGCGGTGGGGCGGGTGCTGCCGAAGGCCATGCCCAGCACCGCTACCAATGCGGCCTTGCCGATCACGATCGCCGCCACCAGCAGCAGCACGTCGCCCCAGTTCAGCATCACCTGCATCAGATCGAGCCGCATCCCGATGGTGACGAAGAACAAGCCCAGCAAGACATCGCGGAAAGGCTTGATGTCGTCTTCCACCTGATAGCGGTATTCGGTTTCGGAGATCAGCATGCCGGCCAGAAACGCGCCCAGCGCCAGAGACAGGCCGGCAGTCTCGGTCAGGAACGCCAGCCCGAGGGTGAAAAGCAGCAAATTCAAGGTGAACAGTTCAGGCGACTTGTGCCCGGCCACCCACTGAAACCACGGGCGCATGAAACGCTGCCCCACAAATAGCAGAAAGCCGAGCACCAGAACCGCTTTGACCGTCGCCCAGACAAGAATCGTGGCCATCTCGTCGGATTCCCGGGCAAAGGCCGGGATCAGAATCAGCAGCGGCACCACCGCCAGATCCTGGAACAGCAGCGCGCCAAAAATCTGGCGGCCGTGCGGGGTCTGGATTTCCAGCCGTTCGGCCAGCATCTTCGACACAATCGCGGTGGACGACATCGACATGATGCCGCCCAGCGCAATCGCGGCCAGCAGCGGCAAATCGAGCAGCCAGGCGATGAGCGTGGTGAACGCGATCGTCAGCACGACTTGGGCACCGCCGAAGCCGAACACCGTCATGCGCATGGTCATCAGGCGCGGCAGGCTGAATTCGAGCCCGATGGAGAACATCAGGAAGACCACGCCGAATTCGGCCAGGTAACGCGCCTCTTCGCTGTCCGGAATCCAGCCCAGCGCAAACGGGCCAATCGCAATCCCGGTTACCAGATAGCCCAGCATGGTCGGCAAGCGCAACGCGCGGGCGGCGGCCGTCACCAGGACGGCCACCGCAAGCAGAATGAGAACAAGCTGGAGGCTGCTGTGCATACGGTCTTTCATGGGCTTGCGCCCATATTTGAGTCGGAGCCCCCGTGTTGCGGGACATCGTGGCAAGCGGCCAAATGCGGCCACAAGCTCACGGGTGCAAGGAAGGCTTTAGTATACTTGCCACCCATGCGACCCCAAGCCCCCTCTTCCGAACATTTGCTCACGCTCGCGCGCCAGGTGCTCGACATCGAAGCCGATGCGCTGCGTGCGCTTTCCTCGCGTCTCGACAGCGGTTTTGCCGATGCCGTGAACATGATTCTGGCGTGCACTGGCCGCGTCGTGGTGTCCGGCATGGGCAAGTCGGGGCACATCGGCGGCAAGATCGCCGCCACCCTGGCCTCCACCGGCACCCCGGCGTTTTTCATGCACCCGGGCGAAGCCAGCCACGGCGACCTCGGCATGATCGCGCCCAACGACGTGGTGCTGGCGCTGTCGAATTCAGGCGAAAGCAACGAAATCGTCAGTATCGTGCCGCTCATCAAACGGCGCGGCGCCAAGCTCATCGCGATGACCGGAAACCGCCACTCGACCATGGCGCAGGAGGCCGACACGCATCTCGATGCCAGCGTCGACAAGGAAGCCTGCCCGCTCAACCTGGCCCCCACCGCCAGCACCACCGCAGCGCTCGCGCTGGGCGATGCGCTGGCGGTGGCGTTGCTCGATGCACGCGGTTTTTCCGCCGACGACTTCGCCCGTACCCATCCCGGCGGCACCCTGGGGCGGCGCCTGCTGATTCATGTGCGCGACGTCATGCACACGGGTGACGCGCTGCCCCGAATCGATCGCGAGGCCTCGCTCAAAACCGCCCTGCTCGAAATGACGCAGAAAGGACTCGGCATGACCGCCGTAGTCGATGCGGCAGGCAAGGTGGCCGGCGTGTTCACCGACGGCGACCTGCGACGCGCACTGGAACACGCGCTCGACCTGCAACTGGCACGCGTGACTGACCTGATGACATCCAACCCCAAAACAATCCGCGCGGACGAACTCGCCGTGGCGGCGGTAGAAAAAATGGAAACCCTCAAAATCAATGGCTTGCTGGTGGTCGACGCCGACCACACCCTGGTGGGCGCGCTTAACATGCACGACCTGCTGAAAGCGGGAGTGGTGTAATGCATGCTCAATCCATGGACGCGTCGCTGATCGCCCGCGCACAAAAAATCAAGCTGATCGCGTTTGATGTCGATGGCGTAATGACCGACGGCACCCTGTTCCTGGCCGACGACGGACAGGAATACAAGGGCTTCAACTCGCTCGACGGCCACGGCCTGAAAATGCTCAAAAGCAGTGGGGTACAACTCGCCATCATTACCGGCCGCAGTTCAAGGTTGGTGGCGCAGCGCGCGCAAAACCTCGGTATCGAAATCGTCCATCAGGGCGCGCACGACAAACTGGTGGTGTACGAAGCGATGTGCCGCGAACTCAAACTCGCTTGCGACGCCACCGCCTATATGGGCGACGACGTGGTCGACCTGCCCGTGATGCGGCGCGCCGGCCTGGCGATCAGCGTGCCCGCCGCGCCCGAACTGGTCAAGGCACACAGCCACTTCATCACCGCACGCGCCGCCGGTCACGGCGCGGTACGCGAGGCCTGCGAGTTCCTGATGCGCGCACAGGGCACGCTCGATGCCGCACTGGCCCCCTATTTAAAGTGATGCGCGCTACCCACGCTCCTATGCTGGATGCGGCATGAACGCACGCGGGTCACTGTGGCTGCCATTGGTCGTCCTGTTGTTGCTGGCGGGTCTCAGCTACTGGATTGATCACGTGGTGCAGCTGCCGCTGAACACCCCGCAAACGGCAAACAGCAGTCCGGAAGGCATCATGGAAAACTTCGAGGCCATGCGCACCGATCTGGCTGGTCAGCCACAATATCGTTTGTCCGCCAAACGCCTCAAGCACTACACCGGCACCAAGCGCACCGAAATGGAGTCGCCACATTTGATCCAGCTCAGCGCCCAGACCGGCGAGATCGACACGACGGCGAAGCAGGCCACCGTTTCACCTGCAGGCGATGAAGTCGATTTGCAGGGCGACGTGGTCATCGTGCGAGCCGCTCAACCCGGGCAATCCGTCATGACGCTGCGTACGGCACGCTTGCTGGCCTATCCGGACCGCAACCTGCTGCGCTCACCGGGGAACGTCGAGGTTCGCGACGACCTCATGGACTTGCGTGCAGGCGCCATGGAATATCGCGCCGATCAACGCCTCATCATCCTGACCGGGCGCGTCAAAGCCCGCTACTTTCCCAGAAAGCCATAAGCACCATGCACATCATGAAAACAGGGATTTACGCCGCGCTTTGCGCCAGCCTGCTCGCCGCCCCGGCACACGCCGAAAAAGCGGATCGCGACAAGCCCGTCAATATCGAGGCCGATACCGTCACCCTCGATGACGTCAAGAAAATCAGTGTCTACTCCGGCAATGTCATCCTCACGCAAGGCACCCTGATGCTGCGTGCCGATCGCGTCGAGGCCACGCAAAACGCCACCGGACTCGACAAACTCAGCGCCTCCGGCCGCCCGGTGTCGTTCCGCCAGAAACTGGACAACAGCGACGATGTGATCGAAGGCGTTTCCAACCGCATCGAGTTTGACAGCGTCAACAATCAGCTCGAGCTGATCGGCCAGGCGCAACTCCAGCGCGGTGGCGACGAATTGCGTGGCGCGCAAATTTCATACAATGCCAACACCGGCTTTTATAAAGTTGTCGGGCAGCCCAACGCCACCAGCCCGTCCGGCCGTGTGCGCGCCACCATCATGCCGAAACCCCGCGCCGAACAGCCTGCAGCCAAGCCATGAGCCAGATTTCCGCCCACAACCTGAAAAAAGTTTATGGCAAGCGAACCGTGGTGCATGACGTCTCGTTCGACGTCAACAGCGGCGAAGTCGTTGGCCTGCTAGGCCCCAACGGTGCGGGCAAAACCACCTGTTTCTACATGGTGATCGGACTGGTTGCGGTGGATGGCGGCAGCGTGCAAATGGATACGCACGACCTCACCCACATGGCGATCCATCAGCGCGCGCGCATGGGGCTGTCCTACCTGCCGCAAGAGCCGTCCATCTTTCGCAAGATGACAGTGGAAGAAAACATTCGCGCCATCATCGAGCTCAAGCCCTACAGCAAAAGCGAACGCGAAGAGCACCTGGATAATCTGCTCAACGACCTGCATATCGAACATCTGCGTGATGCAACGGCTGTCAGCCTGTCCGGCGGCGAGCGCCGTCGTGTGGAAATCGCCCGTGCACTGGCAATCAACCCACGCTTCGTCCTGCTCGATGAACCCTTTGCCGGCGTCGACCCGATTGCCGTAATCGACATCCAGAAACTGGTGCATTTCCTGGTGGAGCGCGATATCGGCGTACTCATTACCGACCACAATGTGCGTGAAACCCTGGGCATTTGCGACCGCGCCTACATCATCAACGAAGGCCGGGTGCTCATTTCCGGCGCCCCCGACCTCATCATTCAGGACGAAAGCGCACGTAAAGTCTATCTGGGAGAAAACTTTCGCCTGTAGTGATTTATTTGTCGGACAATCGCGTCACGACCTCCTCAAGACGGCACGGTTTTTGCCGTAGACCCAAGCTATGAAGCACAGCCTCCAACTAAAACTTGGCCAGCACCTCACCCTGACACCGCAGCTGCAGCAGTCCATCCGGCTGTTGCAGTTGTCGACGCTGGAGTTGAACCAGGAGCTGGAGCAGATGCTGCAGGACAACCCCCTGCTGGAGCGCGAGGAAGAGGACGATTCCAGCCTCGTCGCCGCCGAACCCCCTGCCCATACCGCCGAAGCCGAAGCACAAAGCACCGAGACGCCGCCAACGGAAAGTGTTGAGAGTGCGGACACCGAATCTGCAACCACCCTGGATGACTCCGACTGGAATGATTACAGCTCGGCCGGCGGGGACGACGACGACACGGACTCCTCGCAGGGTTCGGTTTCAGGCGCAAGCCTGCGCGAGCATCTGTTGAACCAGCTGATCGTCAGCGCACTCACCCTGCGCGACCGCACCCTGGTGGCCGCGCTGATCGACGACCTGGATGAGGCTGGCTTCCTCACCCAGCCGCTGGCCGACATCACCGCCAGCCTGCAAACCGAACTCGAGGAACTCGAGCCGGAAGAAGTTGAAACCGCACTCAAGCACTTGCAGAACATGGACCCGACCGGTGTCGGCGCCCGCAACCTGGCCGAATGCCTGACCCTGCAATTGCGCGCCCTGCCGACCGACACGCCGCTGCGCACGATCGCCATGCAACTGACCGCGAACCATCTTGATCTGCTCGCCGCCCGCGACGTCGGCAAGCTCAAGAAAATCCTCGGCATCGACGACCCCACACTGCGCGCCGTACGCGCCCTGATCCTGTCCCTCAACCCGCGTCCGGGCGCAAGCTTCGGCGCAGACGAGACGCACTACGTCATCCCGGACGTCTATGTCCGCCGAATCAAGGGTATGTGGATCGCCAGCCTCAACGCCGACGCCATGCCCAAGCTGCGGGTCAACCGTGTCTACGCCGACATCCTGTCACGCCACCGTGAAAATGGCGGCAGCCAGCAACTGGCCAGTCAATTGCAGGAAGCCCGCTGGCTGATCAAAAACGTGCAGCAACGCTTCGATACCATCCTGCGCGTATCGCAAGCCATTGTTGACCGCCAGAAAAGCTTTCTCGAACATGGCGAAGTGGCGATGCGGCCCTTGGTACTGCGTGAAATTGCCGATGTGGTTGAGCTGCATGAGTCGACCATTTCACGCGTCACCACGCAAAAATTCATGATGACGCCGCGCGGCCTGTATGAACTCAAATACTTCTTCGGCAGCCATGTCTCGACTGACAGCGGGGGGGCCTGTTCTTCCACCGCCATCCGCGCGCTCATCAAGCAATTGATCGCCGCCGAAAGCGGCCGCAGACCTTTGTCCGATGGCCAACTGGCCGATGAACTGGGACGCCAGGGCATCGTTGTGGCACGCCGCACGGTAGCCAAATACCGCGAATCCATGCAGATCCCGACCGCCAACATGCGGCGTGCACTTTGACCGGGCAAATACTTTTGGCTCATTGGGTGCAAATACCCGACTTGCGCTTGAATGTGCCCCACTTTCGCCCCACAATGAAAGTGAGCGGGACGTTTCGCTTCTGGAGCGGGGTTTCCACTTCCCGTTGCAGTTTTTATCAGTAGACTTAGGAGGCTTTATGAACTTGACGATTTCCGGCCATCACCTGGAAGTGACCCCTGCCATTCGCAGCTATGTTTCCGAAAAGCTCGACCGAGTCAAACGTCACTTCGACCACGTCATCACCATCAATGTCATCATGCAAGTCGAAAAGCTGGTGCATAAGGTGGAAGCCACCCTGCACGTCAAAGGCCACGACTTCCATGCACACAGCGAAGATGGCAACATGTACGCGGCCATTGATCTTCTGGCCGACAAACTCGATCGCCAGATCGTCAAGCACAAGGAAAAAACCTCCGATGTCCACCAGGGCGATGGCGGTTTGAAGCACCAAACGACCGAGAGTCCGACCTGAACACACGCCCCGGAGATGGATTAGCACCTCCGGGCGTATAATTTCCAGGCACCGGACTCCCTCAACCGGCCCAGCCTTCAGCATGAACCTCATCGCTCCCCTCATTACCGCAGACACCGCCTTGCTGGACTTGAGCTTTTCCAGCAAGAAAAAGCTGTTCGAACACGCGGCTGAGTTGTTCGCCCGGATTTACGGCCTCAAATCTGCCGATATTTTCAGCAGCCTGTTCGAACGCGAACGATTGGGGTCGACCGCGCTTGGCTGCGGGATCGCCATTCCGCATGGCCGGATCAAGGGCTTGAAGCATGCGTGCGGCGCGTTTTATCGCCTGCAAACGCCACTTGAATTCGATGCGCCCGACAGCCTGCCGGTTTCGATCTGCTTCATTTTGCTGGTTCCCCAAGACGCCAACGAAGAGCATTTGCAAATTCTCGGCGAATTGGCGCAGCTTTTCGGGGACGAATCCATGCGCGCCCAACTCCTGAAAATCGCCACCCCGGATGATCTGATTGCGCTTTTCAGCGCATGGACCAGCTGAACGCAGCACGCAGTGCATGGACGAATTCACCCATGTTTCCGTCGAGTCCCTGTTCCACGACATGGCGGAACAGCTTGACCTGAAGTGGATTGCGGGACACAACGGCGGGCAGCGCAGTCTGTCCTCAGAAACCATCCAGAAACCGACACTGGCACTCATCGGCCACCTGAATTTCGTCCACCCCAACCGGGTACAAGTCCTGGGCTGTGCCGAAATGGACTACCTGCGCGGGTTGTCACCCGCCGGCCTGCAATACGCGATCAACCATCTGTTTTCGACCGAACTTGCTGCCATTATTGTTTCCAACGGTGAAACCGTTCCGGCGGCGTTAAACGACAGCGCAGAAAAGACCGAAACACCGCTTTTCACCTCGAACCTGGCGAGTCCGGTTCTGATGTCTCATCTGGGACATTACCTGACGCAGCGCCTGGCCGAGACCACCTCGATTCATGGTGTGTTCCTCGAAGTGCTCGGTACCGGCGTGCTCATCAAGGGTGATGCCGGGGTCGGCAAGAGCGAACTCGCGCTGGAACTCATCACGCGCGGTCACCGCTTGGTTGCCGATGACGTGGTCGATCTGAAACATGTCGCCCCGGAGATCCTCGAAGGTACCTGTCCGGCGCTGATCCGCGACTTTCTCGAAGTACGCGGCCTCGGCATCCTGAACATCCGCTTTCTGTTCGGCGAAACGGCGGTCAAACTGCAAAAAAATCTCAAGCTCATCGTCGAACTGGTGCACCCGCAGGAAATCGGCGAAGTCGGACTCAACCGCATCGACATGGTCGCCTCGGCCGAAACCATACTCGGTGTCGCCATCCCCAAGGTGCGCGTTCCGGTTGCCGCAGGCCGCAACCTCGCCGTGCTGGTAGAAGTCGCCGTGCGCAACAACATTCTTAAAAGCCGGGGCATCAATCCGGTCGAGCAGTTCATCAAGCGCCAGCAGGCGGCGATCGACGAGGCAAGCTAAGTGCAAATTGTTCTGGTGTCCGGCTTGTCCGGTTCGGGTAAGAGCATCGCCATCGCGATGCTGGAAGACATCGGCTTTTACTGCGTCGACAACCTGCCGCTGGCCATGTTGCCCGCGCTGGTCGAATACCTGACCAGCGAAGGCCACTCCCGCATTGCCATCGCCATCGATGCACGCAGCGGTGCCAGCTTTGCCCAGTTACCGCAGATTTCCGCCATGCTGCGCGAACAGGGCGCCGACCTGCGGATCATCTTTCTCGAAGCGAAAACCCTGTCGCTGGTCAAACGTTTTTCCGAAACCCGGCGTCGCCACCCGCTCTCCAGTGATAGCGTCTCGCTGCAGGAAGCCATTCAGCTCGAGCGCGAAACGCTCGCCGACATCGCGCCGCTGGGGAACCGCATCGATACCAGCGACTTGTCTCCCTCGGCGCTGCGGCTATGGATCAAGGATCTGATCGGACAGGACCGTTCGCGCATCACCCTGCTGTTCGAGTCGTTTGGTTTCAAGCATGGCATCCCGCTCGATGCCGACATGGTGTTCGACGTACGCTGCCTGCCCAATCCGCATTACGTCACAGAACTGCGCCCGCTGACGGGATGCGACCAGCCGATCAAGGACTACCTCGAAGCCAGCCCCGATGCCATGGCGCTGTTGACAGACATCCGCGCGTTTGTTGAAAACTGGCTGCCCTGCTTCATTCGCGATCACCGTGCCTACCTTACGGTGGCGATCGGCTGCACGGGTGGCCAGCATCGCAGCGTGTATTTCGCCGAAACGCTGGCGGCTGCCTTCCGTGAACGCGAGCAGGTGCTGGTGCGGCACCGCGAACTGGCCTGATGCCGCCATGCCGGAAACGCAACCAAGCCTGCTACGCCCGGGAACCCGATTTCGCATCGGCGACATCGGCGTGTTGCTGGCGGGTACAGCGTGCATTGCCGGACTGACGCTGTGGTCTTGGGGCGGCTCACAGGGCGATACCGCCGTCATCCGCGCCGCCGGGCAGATAGTCGAAACCACCACCCTCACCCGCGCGAAAACCTTCTCCATCAACGGTCCGCTCGGCATCACCCAGGTCGAAATTCAGCCCGGCCGCGCCCGCGTAGCAGCTGACCCGTCGCCGCGCCAGTTCTGCGTCAAACAGGGCTGGCTCACCCAGTCCGGCCAGACGGCACTGTGTCTGCCCAACCAGGTCAGCCTCGAGATCCGCGGCCGCGCCGCAGCCTATGACACGCTCGGTTATTGAACTGCCGGTCCACGCCGACGACCGCCGCATTGCCCGCCTCGCCGCGCTGGCAATCGGCTTGACCCTGGCCGAAGCCGCGCTTCCCAGCCCCATCCCCGGCGTCAAGCCCGGGCTGGCCAATATCGTCATCCTGCTGGTGCTGCTGCAACACGGCTGGCGCGCAGCAGCCTGGGTGTCCGCCCTGCGTGTGCTGGCCGGCGGTTTGCTGTTCGGCAGTCTGTTTGCGCCGGGCTTCTGGCTATCGGCCGCCGGTGCGCTCGCCAGCCTGCTGGTACTAGCGTTGGCACGTCATCTGCCTCAGGCCTTTTTTGGTCCTGTCAGCCTGTCCGTGCTGGCGGCGTTCGGCCACATCGGCGGACAACTCGCACTGGCCGGGTGGTGGCTGTTACCGGGCGCCGCACTCATCAAGCTGCTGCCCGTGTTCGCCACGGCCGCGCTGATTTTTGGCGCGGTAAACGGCATGATCGTCATGCGCGTGCTTGCCGCCTCCACATCAGACAGGCGACAATCCGCGCCATGCCTATTTCCCTGAACACCGTCACCCTTGCCCTGTCCGGCGCATCCGGCATGGCCTATGGCCTGCGTCTGCTCGAATGCCTGCTGGCTGCCGACATTGACGTCAACCTGCTGGTGTCGCACGCGGCCCATCTGGTCACCAAACAGGAACTCGGCGTGGCGTTGCCCGCACG
>MGZO01000107.1:1853-5638 GCA_001802655.1 Hydrogenophilales bacterium RIFOXYD1_FULL_62_11 | reverse complement strand
GGCCAGCTGCGCGTGTATGGCCGCGAAGACTGGAATGCCCCGGTCGCCTCGGGATCCAACCCGGCCGATGCCATGGTGATCTGCCCCTGCTCGATGGGCACGCTCGCCGCGATTGCCCATGGCACGTCGGACAACCTGATCGAGCGCGCCGCCGATGTGATGCTGAAAGAACACAAGCAGCTGATCCTGGTGCCGCGCGAAGCGCCGTTTTCCACCCTGCATCTGGAAAACATGCTGAAGCTGTCGCGCATGAATGCGGTGATCCTGCCGGCCAATCCCGGTTTTTATCACCGGCCGCAAAGCGTCGAGGACATCATCGATTTCATCGTTGCACGCATCCTCGACCAGCTCGGCATCGAGCATGCGCTGATGGCGCGCTGGGGTGACGAGCAGTGAGCACCGGCATTGAGCAAACGGTGTTGCCGCTATTCCCGCTCAATGCAATTGTGTTTCCCGGCGGCCGACTGCCGCTGCGCGTTTTTGAGCAACGTTATCTCGACATGGTCAAGCACGCCATCGCCGACAACACTCCGTTCGGCATCTGCGCCATTCGCGACGGCGCCGAAGTCGGCGCACCGGCCGTTCCGTACACCATCGGCACCCGGGTGATCATCACCGACTGGGACATGCCGCAAACCGGCATCCTGCACATCGATACCCAGGCGCAGGAACGCTTCGTCATCCGCAGCAGCCATACCGAACCCAATGGCCTACTTGTCGGCACGGTCGAGCCCGTCAGCATCGAAGCCGCCACCGCCATCCCTGACGACCTCCTGCTTGCCGCCGAAATCCTGCGCCACATCATCAACGAATATGGTGAGTCGCATTTCCCCGCGCCACACGCCTTCGACGATGCGGTGTGGGTCGGTTACCGCCTGTCCGAAGTGCTGCCACTCAAGCTCGGCACCAAACAAGACTTGCTGGAAATGAACGACAGCGTGGAACGCTTGCGCATCCTCAGCGAAATCCTTAAAAAGCAGATCAATTGATGGCGCGCTTTTATCCCGCACTCGATGCGAAGCACCGCGCCTTCATCGCCGCGCAAAAACTGTTTTTCACTGCCAGCGGCACCCCCGAAAGCCGCATCAATCTCTCACCAAAAGGTATGGACAGCCTGCGCGTAATCGATGAGCAACACATCGCCTACCTCGACCTCACCGGCAGCGGCAACGAAACCGCCGCCCATCTGAAGCACGATGGCCGCATGACGATGATGTGGTGCAGCTTCGACTCTGATCCGCTGATTCTGCGGGTGTACGGGCGCGGTCGTGCGGTGCGGCGGCAGGATGCCGAATGGGGTGGGCTGCACCGCCACTTTTCGCCCCTGCCCGGTGAGCGTCAGTTGATAGTTCTGGATATCGAATCGGTGCAAACCTCGTGCGGCTATGCCGTGCCGATGTACAGTTACACCGGTGAACGCGATACGCTGGCGCGCTGGGCCGAGAAAAAAGGCGTAGTCGGTTTACTGGATTACTGGCGCGATAAAAACCAGATCAGCATCGACGGCCTGACGTCCGGCTTACTGGAGAACACCTGATGAAACGTACCCTGATCCTCCTGGTGATGTGCCTGTCCGCCTGTGATGTCAGCCCGCCACCCCAGCCGCAAACCGAGCGTCCACCCAACCCGGTGTTTGAAACGCAGATTCAGGCGATGAAAAAAGCCCAGGCAGTCGAAGGGCAAGTGCTGGATGCAGCTGAAGCGCAGCGCAAACAGGTGGAAGAAGCGACTCAATGACAGGGCAAATTCAGCTCAAGCACGACGGGCTCGCACAGGAAGTGTCGGCTTTCTTTACACGCCAACCCGGGATGGAGAGCCAACACCCATAAATAACAACCACTTGCGATTCTGGAATGGGTATTGCTTGAGGTTCGTCTGGATGTTTGTAGTGACCTGTTTCAATCCAACAAGCTGTAGATTTTTTTGAGGAGACAACAATGAAATTACGCGCTCTGGCCCTGGCTGCCATTCTCACGATGACTGGAAATGCCTACGCGACCAGTCTTGACCTTGTCGCCACTCACGATCTGGGCGACTTCGACGGCGGGGAGATCTTTCTCAACACCTTCACCGTAGCGACCGCCGGCACGATCAACCACAGCCTGACCTTCGACATCACCGGCGACCTTTATGCGGGGTCGGGAGTCTTCGATCTTTCTCTGGCTCACATCATCAACATCGACAGCCTCACCGCCAGCATCTTCACGACCAGCAACACCATCACCCCCTATGCGTCCTTCACGCCGATCGGCGGAGACCTCCTGGTGCTTCCTCTCGGGACCTATTTCGGCATCGGAAGCTACACGCTCAAGATCGGCGGCCAGGCCACTGGGACGGGGCTGGGGGGCCTCATCCCCTCCGGCGCGTACACCGTCGCCGCGGTCACCGTCCCCGTTCCGGAACCCGAAACCTGGGTCATGCTGCTCGCCGGCCTCGGTCTAGTCGGTCTGCAGTTGCGTCGCAAAGCCGCTGCGCTCGCATAAGCCACGACCAACCGAGTCGGAATTTTTTACACTTCAAACGCCGACTGAGTCGGCGTTTTTTGTTTCCGTTACATTTTCGGCAATCGCGTCGGCTGCCACAATTCCAACCTCAGCCAGCAAGCGCTGCACCACCGCCCCCGCCAGCATCAGGCCGAACAGCGGCGGCATGTAGCTGATGGTGCCGTTCACCGCACGCGCACGGCCGCGCCCTTCCACCGGCTGCGGCGGCAACGGGGCACGGCCGGGTTCGTCCGAAAACACCGTCAGCACGCCTTCGGGAATGCCGCGTTTACGCAGCCGCTTGCGCATGACCGAAGCCAGCGGGCACATGCTGGTTTTCGATATGTCGGCAAGCTGGATCCGGCCGGGATCGAGCTTGTTGCCGGCCCCCATGCTGGACGCCACGCGCAAGCCGCGCTCGAAGCTGCTGGCCACCAGCGCGACTTTGCAGTTGAGCGAATCGATGCAGTCGATCACGTAATCGACATCGGCCGGCACGATGTCGGCCACGGTTTCGGGCACCAGAAACTCGCAGATCACCGTAAGTTTGCACGCCGGGTTGATGTCACGGATACGCCCCGCCATCAGCTCGGCTTTGGATTGCCCCACGGTGGACAGCAGCGCGGGCAACTGGCGATTGATGTTCGAAATGGCGACCACATCGTGGTCGATGAGGGTCAGCCGCCCCACGCCCGCACGCGCCAGCGCCTCGGCGCAATAGGAACCGACGCCGCCGAGTCCGGCCACCAGCACGTGTGCATTGGCGAGCCGCGCTTGCTCACTGGTGTCCAGCAGAATCCGGGTACGTTCAAATTGCGGCAGCTGGGCGGCGTCCATCGGCTAAAATTCCTTCATGGTTAAATGGCTGGTAACACTGGTTCTGGCGTTGCTGATATTAGGTCTGCTCACGCCGTGGCTCAATCGTCTGGGGCTGGGTCGTTTGCCCGGCGACCTGCAGATCAAACGCAAGCGTGGCGCATTTTACTTCCCCTTCACCAGCGTCATTCTCATGTCGCTGCTGCTTTCCTTACTTGCTTATCTATTGGGTCGATGAACAAAGCTTTTGTTAAAGAATCCGACGCGGCGGAAGATGACGAAGAAGAGCTCGTCGCACCCGTGCTGCCTGCCGGTTCCAAGAATTACATGACGCCAGCAGGCTACGCGCGGCTCGATGCCGAATTCAATGAGTTGTGGAAGGTCGAGCGCCCAAAACTGGTGGAAACGATTTACTGGGCGGCCAGCAATGGCGACCGCTCGGAAAATGGCGACTATATCTACGGTAAAAAACGCCTGCGTGAAATC
>MGZO01000107.1:0-1844 GCA_001802655.1 Hydrogenophilales bacterium RIFOXYD1_FULL_62_11 | reverse complement strand
ATCCGTTTCCTGTCCAAACGCCTGGAACACGCCGAAGTGGTCGACCCGGCAACCCGCGAAGACACCGACCAGGTGTTTTTCGGCGCCACCGTCACCGTCGCCGATCAGGACGGCAGCGAATCCACCTACGCCATCGTCGGCACAGACGAAACCGATGCCGGGCGCGGTCACATTGCCTGGATTTCGCCGATGGCGCATGCACTGTTGAAAGCGCGTGAAGGCGACACGGTCAGCGTGCAGACGCCAGACGGACGGCGTGAAGTGGAAATCATCGAAGTGCGGTATCAGACAATCGCCTGATACGTGTTCAAACCAGCCAGGCGATAGCCTGAGAAGGCTTAATTCAGCACACTGGCCAGCAGCCGCCGATAGCGGCTTACCAGCTCACCGCCGCCCAGCAGATTGAACACAGACAACAGCGTCTTGCGCCCGATATCGTCCTGAAAGGCGCGATCACGACGAACGATTTCCAGCAACTGCTCCATGCCGTCCTCGTAGCGCTGCCCGGCAATCGCCAGATTGGCCAGCGCGAGCCGGGCGTCGAGATCATTGCCGTCGGCGGCGATGCGCGTCTGCAACGCCCCCTCGTCAGCGTCTGCCGCCGCCATGAATTGCAGCCGAGCCTTGAGTTGTGCCACGCGCGGATCGGCGTCGTCCGGCACGCTGCCGAGCAAACGCTGTGCCTCGTCGGCTTCGTTCAGGTCGAGCATGATCTCGGCAGCGTCGAGACGCACGCCGATGTGCGATGGATCGAGCTTTGACGCTTCGGCCAGCAGCTGCAGTGCCGCGCCATGATCGCCCGCCGTGTGCGCCGCTGCGGCCTGTGCACGCAGGTCCTCGGCCGGGCCGGGAACCAGCCGATCCAGAAATGCACGTACCTCGGCCTCCGGCAGCGCGCCGGAAAACTCATCAACCATTTCGCCGTTGACGAACGCCTTGACCGCAGGGATCCCGCGTACGCCGTACTGCTGCGACAACGCCTGGTTGTCGTCGGCATTAACCTTGGCGAGGCGGAACTTGCCGCCATACTCGGCGGCGAGCTTTTCAAGGATGGGCTTCAGCGACTTGCACGGCCCGCACCACGGTGCCCAGAAATCGACCACGACCGGACGGGTGCGGGACTCGTCGAGGACGGCGACCTGAAAGTCGGCCAAATTAACATCAAGATCAACATCAGACATGGCTGTCCTCCCTCAAATCTGTCGCGCCAGTTCCGCCGCCACGCCAATGTAGCTTGCCGGCGTCATCAACTTCAGGCGCGACTTCTCGGCATCGGGAATGCTCAACCCATCGATAAAACCATGCAAGGCATCCTGCGTGATGCCGCCTTTTCCGCGCGTGAGTTCTTTCAATTGTTCGTAGGGATTGGCAATGCCGTAACGCCGCATCACGGTCTGCACCGGCTCGGCGAGCACATCCCAGCTGGTATCGAGGTCGGCAGCGAGTGCAGCCGGGTTGGCTTCGAGTTTGCTGAGACCGCGCAGGCAGGACTCGTAGGCCAGCAGGCTGTAGCCGAAACCGACGCCCATGTTGCGCAGCACAGTGGAATCGGTGAGATCGCGCTGCCAGCGCGAGATCGGCAGCTTTTCGGCCAGATGGCGCAGCATCGCATTGGCCAGCCCGAGATTGCCTTCGCTGTTTTCGAAGTCGATGGGATTGACCTTGTGCGGCATGGTGCTGGAGCCGACCTCGCCAGCTTTCACCTTCTGCTTGAAGTAGCCGACCGAGATATAGCCCCAGACGTCGCGGTTGAGGTCGATGAGGATGGTGTTGGCGCGCGCGATGGCGTCGAACAATTCGGCCATGGCGTCGTGCGGCTCGATCTGGATGGTGTAGGGGTTGAA
>MGZO01000106.1:103405-105034 GCA_001802655.1 Hydrogenophilales bacterium RIFOXYD1_FULL_62_11 | reverse complement strand
GGTGGGGGTCCTCACGGAACGCCGTGCGCATGTCAAACTGTCGCATCGACTTGAAGTGCTGTTCGAGGACTTTCCAGGCAGGGAGCTGTTTGAGTGGAGTCATAGTCAGGCAGTGTGCAGGGCGAGCATCAAAGGTATCATAAGCGGGCGATGCGGATGCCGGTCAGGCAATGCGCAGCCCCCTTTTTAGATGGTTCAGGATGAGACAGCATGGTTACCGTAGTACGTCATAAACTTGTATACATAACGTATTCCATTCTGGATCAACGCGGCATGGTCGTTGAACAGCATGATGTACCCGTTGGCTATGTGCAGGGCGCTAACAGCGGTATTTTGCCAGCCATCGAGTCGGCCGTGGCAGGGCACACGCTGGGCGAACGGATCGAAATCAAGCTGATGCCGGAAGACGGATACGGGGTGCGCGACGAGAGCCTGGTGTTTGTGGATGACATTGAAAACGTGCCGCCGGAGTTTCGCCGGGTGGGGGCAGAGGTCATGTTCGAGAACGCGTCGGGTGAAACCAAGGTTTTTTATGTCACCGCAATCGAGAATGGCCAACTCACGCTGGATGGCAATCCTTCCCTGGCAGGACAAACCGTGACTTGCCTGGTAAACATCATTGATATTCGCGATGCCACGCCAGAGGAAATCCAGAATGGACGGCCGCTTGATGTGAAAACCGGGACGGTGCATTAATCCTTGGCAGAAACTCTAGGCAGAAGACAGACAAAAAAAACCGGGGAATTCCCCGGTTTTTTTTCGTGGCAAATCCTGCTTATTTGGCTGGGCAGGCTTTGTCGAAGGCCACTTTGCCTGGCAGTTTCAGGAACGTTTCAAACGGACCCATTACCGTCATGGCTTCCACTTTGGGGCCGACAAACTTGAGGCGGCCGAACATCATGGCTTTCATCGGGCCGTATTCGCCGGCGCCCATTTCGGTCCATTTTTCGGTGGTGGCGTGCATCGTGTAGTCGTATGCGTATTCCATTTTGGTGGTTTGAACCGCGCCACCGTAGGCACAGATGGCCTTGCCATCCTTGGGCACAATTTTCAGCTCGGTCTGGGTGACTTCACCGCAGTCGGTGCGATACAGATGGATGATCTTGTGCCCGCGACCGCCATCATTCTTGATCCATTTGTCGCCCAGGCCGGTGGTCAGGGTGGCATCCTTGTTCCAGGCCTCACACGCTTGAGCGGTCCACTCGGCATTCATCAGGGCGGGAGCGGCGTGGGCCGCAGTTGAAAATACGGCCAGGGTGGCCAGGGCGATCGATGCGTATTTCATGGGACTCCTCCATTTAAGTATTGGGGTACAACTTGGTAGATACGAAGACGCTGGACGCTTCGACCCGCCAAGTTAACGATGCACTGTTGGCTTGTCAATGTAATCGTCATTTTTTCGGCAGCCGTGCGGTCAACTTTTGCTTATGGGCAAACTAGCTGAGTTTATGGCGGCGTTTCAAGGCTTTGCTCGACCAGTTGGATGCGCTGGGTCAGGCGGGCGAGCTCAGGTGCATCGCCGCGCGCGCTGGCTTGCTTGTGCTGGAGTTTGAGATAAGTCAGGAGCGGTTGTCGCCAGCCCTGATCCGAGGCGGCGGCGGTGGCCAGGCTGAGTGTGTTGGCATCCGC
>MGZO01000106.1:83440-103382 GCA_001802655.1 Hydrogenophilales bacterium RIFOXYD1_FULL_62_11 | reverse complement strand
CTGCTTGGGTAACAGGGCGATATCGATAGACTCCCAGCGCAAGGTCAGAAACTGGAAATAGGCTGCATTCGCAGTATGGGGTTCGATCCGGGCCAGTTCGACATATTCGGCGCAAGGGTCGTCGATCAACATGGCACGGCGGGTGGCGCAGTGGACCAGCCACAGCTGCGCTGTTTCGGTTACGCGGCCGGCACCGCCCGTGGCAGCAATCGCCTGCTGGAAATAACGTTCAGCCAGGGTGTTTTCGCCCAACAGTGCATGCTTTTGATAGCGCTCGACCAGATCCGCAGCGTCGACTTTCCAGTCAGGTGTCGGGCGGCCGCTGCTGCAGGCGGTGAGCAGCGCCAGGCAGGCGATGACGAGGAGGGATTTCATGGCAGCTTGACCTCGGGGTCGCGTGCGAACGGCCACATTTTATTTATCTCGTTGACCAGGGCATTGGCTTTGCGCACGGCATCGTCGATCTCGGCGCGCAGTGCAGCGATGTCCTGCGTGCCGGCCTTGACGTCAGCAGAAATCGCAACTGCGTTCGTCATCATCTCATCGGCTTTTTTCAGGCTGGATTGCGCATCATTGAGCATGAGGCGGATCTGGGCCAGCGATTCGCGGGTGCTGTCGGCCACGCCGTCCTGGGCGAACAGCCACTGATCCATTTTGCCTGCCAGACCATCGAGTTTAATCATGAGCGCGCGGGTCTTGTCGAGCGAATCGGTCACTGCACGGGCTTGTTCCGGGCTGCCGAGGATGCTTTCGAGCATGCCATATTCGCCGGTCATGCGTCCCGTCACCGTCTTGAGGTTGGCGAGGGTGGCGTTGACGTCGCTTTCCTTGCGGGTGAGGTGTTCGACATTGACGAGAATCGCTTTGACTTGTGCGATCAGCACCGGGATTTCTTTGTTGATATCCGGGGTAAGCAGCAGCATGGTGGAGTTTTCCGGCAAGGCGGCTCCAGCGAGATCGCCCGAGTCAACGCTGATTTTGACGCTGCCGATCAAGGGTTTGTCCAGCGTGTAGATGCTGTCCTGTTTGAGCCATTTGGCGTGCCGTTCCGGCAGCTCAAGTTGAATCACAATGCCACCACCTTCATTAAAGCCCAGCGAGGTGACATTGCCGATTTCGATACCGGAAAAAACCAGTGGCACACCGGGTACGACGCCATCGGCGCTGGCAGCGGCGAGTTGCAGCCGGTAGGTGTTTTCAAAATAGCCGCGGGCATAGAGCAGGTAGGCCAGAAAAGCGGCGCCGAGCAATAGGGTGGCCAAGGCAAACAGTCCCACCTTGAAATTAAATGTGTTCATTCTGAATAAAGCGCCTGATTCCAGCTGAAGTCGAAAATTTCCCACGTACCGATTGTGTTGGCCTGGTCGGCTAATTGGCGGATAAAGCGCGGGTAGGGCACATCGTAAAGGGTGGCGCCGGGACGGTCGATGACCAGCCGTGGGCGTTTGAGGATGAGCGCGCGTGCCAACTGGGTGACGAACCGTTGCGAGGGCGTCATGTCCGGATCACGCAAGGAGGCGATGTCGGCATGCCCCAGCAGCGTCAACAGTGCTTGCGCCTGCTGGCTGGCTTCGGCCGCACCGTAATGACGCTGATACAGCGGGATCAGCGCAATGTTGTCGAGCGCGGACAGATTGGCGCGCAGCGGCAGATCGAACCCGACCCGTGCCACATCGTCGCCAAGTTCGGCAACTGCCGCCATCAGTGCGGTGCGGTCGGCAAACGATGTCAGATGTATTTGAGTGCTAATGACACCACCTCGATCACCATGATGGCGAAAAATACCTTCATCATGCCGCGTAACACCGAGACCGGCACCATGAACAGTTTTTTGGGGGTTTCCAGTCCGGCCGTGATTGGAATGGCGGTTACAGCCAGCCCAAACAGTGCGCATTTGAAAAACAGGCCGGCCACAATTTTGAAATCCAGGATTTTCGAGATGGTGCGGGTGTAGTACTCGAATCCTGATGCGTTCAGCCCATAAATCGCCAGGTAGCCTAGCAGCACTGCGAGCAGACAGGCCAGGCTGGCAAGCGCGACCACCGAAATTACGCCACTGATCAGGCGTGGCAGAAACTCGAACGGCATCGGCGGAACTTTGCAATGCGCCAGGGCGTCCAGTTCATTGTTGACCCGCATCAGCGCGATTTCGGTATTGATCGCACTGCCCGAGCGCAAGGCGATGTACAGTGCAGTGAGGAAAGGCAGCAGCTCCAGCACCAGCACCCGGATGGTCATTTCGCTGGCGAATGCGCTCAGACCGAAGTCGCGAGCCGTGGTGAGGATGATGGTGATGATGAGCCACGAAATGACCAGCACATACGTGAGAAAGACCGGCAGAATCTGCACTGCGGTGAAATAAATCTGTTTAACTACCACGTCGAACGTGGCGCGGTTCCAGGTGTTGCGGTCGAGCAGTGCTAACAGGGCTTCTGTCAGAAAGGCGAGCAGTCCATAGCCAACGGCCAGGCCCCTGACGATTTTGGCACCGATCGATTCGATGGAGGCTGCAAGGAAATTCATCGCAGTATCTTAACGCTTTCAATGCGGCTTGCCCCCCTAGGGAGTGGGTCATTCAGTTCTGCTAATTGATGGAGAAACGCACGATGAAACCTTATTTGATTCCGGCAGGCTTACTGCTGCTGATTGCCACGATGGGGTCTGCTCTGGCGGCCGCTGGTACGGTGTTGCGCACCGACAAGCTGTATAGCCAGCCCAGTTCGACAGCCAGCGTGGCGGGAACGGCAGTCAAAGGGACTACCCTCAATGTGCTTGCCAAGAAGGGGGGCTGGCTGCGCGTGAGCACAGGCAAAACAACCGGCTGGATACGTTTGCTGTCGGTACGTGTTGGCGCGGGAGGCTTGCGCGGCAATGGCCTGGGCGATGTGGTGGGGGCGGCCACCACCCGTTCCGATCCCAGTCGCGTGGTTGCGGTGGCGGGGTTGCGCGGCTTGAACGAGGAAGATCTGAAAAAAGCCACATTCAATGCGGACGAGTTGGCCCGGCTGGAAAGGACGCGCGTATCGGCGGAGGAGGGCAGACGCTTTGCCCGCCAGGCGGGCCTGGTCGCAATCAAGGTGCCGACTCTGTCCAGACCGCAGCCCGCGCCGACCCCTGCATCCTCCTGGGAGAATAATCAATGAATACGAAACACGTTGCACTGGCCGTTTCGATGCTGGTTTTGAGTGGGACAGCCAGCGGATTCGATTTTGGGAAAATGCTGGAAGACCGCTTGAATCAGGAGTTGAACAAGTCGACCCCGTCTGAACAAAAGACGGCGCCGACAGACCAGCCCAGCACGGCCGCGCCGGCACCGGCCAAGCAGCAGCTGGATGTTAACCAGCTGGGGTTCGCCCTGTTCGGCGATTACACGCCCGAGCAGGAACGCCGCATTGGCAAGCAGGTTTCAGGCGATTTGCTGGGCGCAGTGCCGCTGGTGCGCGACGACAAGCTGCAACGTTACGTTAATCAGGTGGGGAACTGGGTGGCGTTGCAGAGCGGCAGCAAGGATCGGGTCTGGCACTTTGGTGTGCTCGACACTGAGGACATCAATGCTTTTGCGGCACCGGGCGGCTATGTGTTCGTGACCAAAGGCTTGTATCGGCGATTGAATAACGAGGCCGAGCTGGCTGGCGTGCTGGGGCATGAGATCGCCCATGTCACGCAGCGGCACCATCTCAAGGTGCTCAAGCAGTCGAGCCTGATCGGCGCACTGGGACAGGTGGCCAGCAGCAAGGCACAAAAAAGCGATCAGGCGGTGCAAAACCTGATTGGCAACGGCGCCGAAATGATGGCGCGCGGTCTCGACAAGAATGCCGAGTTCGAGGCTGATCGTGTCGGCATGGTGTACGCGGCGCGGGCGGGTTACACCCCCTGGGGCTTGCCCGATGTGTTGCAGGACCTGGCCGGATTGCCCGCCAAGGACGCGCGCACCAGCCTGCTTTACAAAACGCACCCGCATCCTGCCGACCGTCTGGCAACCTTGGGTGAGTCCGTGGGCGGGCATTTTGATGCGGTGCAGGGCAAAGATCTGGCCAGCCGTTTTTACCGCATCCGGTGACGCGTCTGTCGTCGAGGCTGACGCAGGCTGCGTTGTCGGCGCTGTTTGTCCTGCTGATGGCGGCGCATGCAGCGGGGCTGATCGTGATCGCCCCGATGCAGCGTGCCGAAGCCTGGTTGTATGACAGCGGGCTGAGGTGGACTGCGCCGTCCGGTCTCGATGATCGCGTCGCCATCCTGGATATCGACGAAGCCAGTCTGAAAAGTGTGGGTCGCTGGCCCTGGAACCGCGACCAGATGGCGCAGCTGGTCGATCAATTGTTCGATCGCTATGGCGTAGCGGCGGTCGGGTTTGACGTGGTGTTTGCTGAGCCCGACACCAGTTCGGGGCTGGATTCCCTGAAACGACTGGCGCAGCACGACCTGGGCGCAAATCGCGACTTTCAGGCCGCGCTCAAGCAACTTGCGCCGCGCCTCGACTACGACGCCCGCTTTGCCCAGGCGCTGGCCGGGCGACCCATTTCACTGGGCTATTACTTCATCCCCGCAGGCTCCGGCGATGCCAAAACCGGCAGCTTGCCGCCCCCCTCGCTGCCCGTGGCACTGGGCGAGGGCGCGCCCACGGGCTATGGTGCGAATCTGGCGATATTCCAGAACGCGGCGCAAGGCGCGGGATTTTTCAACATGCTGGCCGATGCCGATGGCACCGCGCGGCAAATGCAGTTGCTGACGCCGTATGGCGCCGCTACCTATCTGGCCTTGTCCGCTTCCACATTGCGGGTGGCTTTCGGCGGCGATCCGGTGAGCGCGGGCGTTGAAAAAACCCGTGTGCTGGGGCGGCACTACGCCACGCCGTGGATCGAGGTCGGCGGCCTGCGCGTGCCGCTGGGGGCCGACGGCACTGTGCATGTGCCGTATCGCGCGGGTGCGCCGTTCCCCTACATCTCGGCAGGCACGGTGTTGGCGGGCACAGCCCCGCTGGCGCAACTGGAAAACCGGATTGTTCTGCTGGGATCCACCGCTCCGGGACTGGCCGATCTGCGGGTGACGCCGTTCTCGAACCGTTTTCCCGGCGTGGAAATCCATGCCAACCTGATTGCGGGCATGCTTGACGGCACGACCCGCATAACCCCGCCGTGGGCCAACGATGTACGCGTGCTGGCTGTGCTGCTGCTTGGGGGGCTGCTGGTCGTTGTGCTGCTGCGCTTCGGTCCACTGATCGGATTGGCCACCACGCTGCTGTTGCTTGCTGCGCTGGCGGCGGCCTACGCTGCTGCCTGGATACGGTTCTGGGTGGTGCCGATGGCCGCGCCGATGCTCACGGTGGCGGGGTTGTATGCGCTCAACACCGCTTATGGGTTTTTTGCCACAACGCGCAGCAAACGCCAGATGACCAAATTGTTCGGCCAGTATGTGCCGCCCGAACTTGCGGCTGAAATGAGCCTGGACCCGGCGCACTACACCATGGAAGGCCAGTCGCGCGAGATGAGCGTGCTGTTTTCCGATATTCGTGGCTTCACCGACTTTTCCGAAAAGCTGCCGCCGGCCGAGCTCGCCGCCGTGCTCAACGCCTATCTGTCGACCATGACCCGCATCGTGCAGCAGCAGCGTGGCACCATCGATAAATACATCGGCGACGCCATCATGGCATTCTGGAACGCGCCGGTGGATTTGAGCGATCATGCCAGCCGGGCGGTGCAGACCGCGCTCGACATGCAGGCCGCCCTGCCGCAACTTAACCAGGAATTCGCCGCGCGCAACTGGCCCGAGTTGAAAATCGGCGTCGGGGTCAATACCGGCCGCATGAGCGTCGGCAACATGGGCTCGGAGTTTCGTCAGTCCTACACCGTGATGGGCGATGCGGTGAACCTGGGCTCGCGGCTCGAAGGCATTACCAAGCAGTATGGCGTCGGCATCCTTGCCACTCAGCCGACGGTCGAAGCCGACCCGTTGCACGCCTTCATGAAAGTCGACGAGGTGCGGGTCAAGGGCAAGGCCTTGCCGGTGGCGATTTACGAGCCGCTCGGGGCGATCGCCGGTTTGCCTGACCCCCTGAAAGCCGATGCGGCTGCGTTCGAGTCCGCGTTCGCGCAGTATCAGGCGCAGGACTGGGATGCCGCCGAAGCGGCCTTACACGCGCTCAACGCGCGCGCGCCGCGCACGCTTTACGATATCTATCTTGAGCGCATTGTGCACTTTCGCACCGCTCCGCCGCCCGCTGACTGGGACGGGGTGTTTGTCTACACAACCAAATAAAGACGGAATAAACCAGCCATGAAATTCAGCATCCTCGGTTGCAGCGGAGGCATCGGCGACGGCCGACAGACCACGTCCTTTCTGGTCGACGACGACATCCTGGTCGATGCCGGAACCGGCATCACCACGCTGGACTTTGAACAACTGCTGGCGATCGATCACGTCTTCATCACCCATTCGCATCTCGATCATGTGCTGGGGTTGCCGTTGTTGCTCGACGTCGTGGGGGAAAAACGGTCAGCCCCGGTTGTGGTGCATGCCCTGCCCGAGGTGCTGGATATTCTCGCGGCAGACTTGTTCAACTGGCGGCTGTGGCCGGATTTTCGCGAGATCCCCAGCATTGATACGCCGTGGTTGCGCTTCGAACCCCTGCCTCTCGGCGCAACGTGTACGTTGGGGCAGCGCAGCTTTACCCCGTTGCCGGTGCAGCATGTGGTGCCGGCTTGCGGTCTCCAGATTCGCACCCCGGCGGGTAGCCTGGTGTTCAGCGGCGACACCACCCATAGCGATGCCTTCGTCGCTGCGTTGAATGCCATCCCTGACCTGCGCCATCTTATTGTCGAAACCTCGTTCGAAAATGCGTTCGCCGGCATTGCGCGTGAGTCGCAGCACCACTGGCCGGATTCGCTGGCGGTCGAACTGGCTGGGCTCAGTGTGCATCCCGAAGTTTGGATCACCCATCTCAAGCCAGGCAACGAGGCGGCGATCATGGATGAACTGCGTACCGCCGCACCGGACTGGAAGCTGACGGCCTTACAACAGGGGCAGGTGATCCGGCTCGATTAACAGCGCAGCGCCCACATTGCGGCCTTCGGTCGCAAGAAAATTGTAGGTGCGGCACAGCGCGCCAATGTCCATCACTTCGAGGCCGATGCGTGCCTCGGTCAGGGCGCGTGTAAGCGAGGGGTGCGGGAAGCGCAGGCGGGTGCCGGTGCCCAGCAGCAGAATGTCCAGCTTGTGCTGGGCCAGCCACTCGAAATGCGCAGCGGTGAGCGCGTCAAAACCCAGCCCGGCCCACGGTGCGATCTCGATGCCTTGTGCGCTCAACAGCAGGCTGGCATCAAAACGTTGGTCGTTGATCAGGACATGATCGGTGTCATAGCCGGTAAACAGCCTTTGGCCGGCGTCGGTGTTGAGGTGCAGTTTCATGCTGAAACCTTAGCAGATTGAAGGGTTGCAGGCGCGCGGGATGGCTTTGGGTTTGCCCGGGCAGGGCGGCTCCGGTAAAATTCCACGCTTTACAAGGTGTTGCATGGCCTTGATTTTACGCAGCTTGACAAGGATTCGCTGTGACGGCCGACACTACGCCACGCTTACGCACCATCCATAAATCAACCAAACTCGACCGCGTCTGCTACGACATCCGCGGGCCGGTGATGGCGCGCGCGCGGCAGATGGAGGAAGAAGGCCAACGCATCATCAAGCTGAATATCGGCAATCCTGCGCCGTTTGGCTTTGAAGCGCCGGAAGAAATCGTACAGGACGTGATCCTGAATCTGCCGAACGCCTCGGGCTACAGCGATTCAAAAGGGCTGTTTTCGGCGCGCAAGGCGATCATGCACGAGACCCAGCGCAAGGGAATTGCCGGGGTGCAGATTGACGATATTTTTGTCGGCAACGGCGTCTCCGAACTGATCGTGATGTCGATGCAGGCGCTGTTGAACAACAATGACGAGGTGCTGGTACCGGCACCGGATTATCCGTTGTGGACAGCGGCAGTGAGCCTGGGCGGCGGCAAGCCGCGCCACTATCTGTGCGACGAAGGTGCGGGCTGGCTGCCCGATCTGGACGACATCCGCGCCAAGATCACGTCCAACACGCGCGCCATCGTCGTCATCAACCCGAACAATCCAACCGGTGCGCTGTACCCGACCGAACTGCTGCTGGAAATCCTGGAAATCGCGCGTCAACACCAGCTCATCGTCTACGCCGACGAAATCTACGATAAGGTGTTGTACGACGGTGCGATTCACACCTCGATGGCCTCACTGGCCGACGATGTATTGATCGTCACGTTTAATGGCCTGTCGAAAAACTACCGCGCCTGCGGTTACCGTTCGGGCTGGTTGATCGTGTCGGGCGACAAGCGCCACGCGCGGGATTATCTGGAAGGCCTGAACATGCTGGCGTCGATGCGCCTGTGTTCCAACGTGCCCGGGCAGTACGCGATCCAGACCGCGCTCGGCGGCTACCAGAGCATCAACGACCTGGTCGCACCGAGCGGCCGGTTGACGCGCCAGCGCGATCTGGCGCATGAGCTACTGACGCTGATTCCCGGCGTGACGTGTTTCAAGCCCAAGGCGGCGATGTATCTGTTCCCGCGGCTCGATCCCAAGCAGTACCACATCAGCGACGACCAGAAATTCATCCTCAACCTGCTGGAAGAGGAACGTGTGCTGGTGGTGCAAGGCAGCGGGTTCAACTGGCCGCATCCGGACCACATCCGGGTGGTGTTCCTGCCACATGAGGAAGACCTGACCGAGGCGATCGGGCGCATGAGCCGGTTCCTTGACCGCAATCGCACGCATCGTTGATTCCCCTTTTTGACTGAGATCCTTTATTAATGAAACCCATCAACGTCGGCCTGCTGGGCCTGGGAACCGTCGGTGGCGGCACGCTGACCGTGCTGCGCCGCAATGCCGAAGAAATCACCCGTCGCGCCGGGCGCGAAATCCGCGTGGTGCGCGCGGCGGTGCGTGATCTTGAAAAAGCCAAACTGCTGGCGGGCGATCTGCCGCTGACGATCAACCCGTTCGACGTGGTCGACGACCCCGAAATCGATATCGTGGTCGAACTGATAGGCGGGCTGGAGCCGGCGCGCGAGCTGGTGATGCAGGCGATCGCCAACGGCAAGCACGTGGTCACCGCCAACAAGCATCTGGTCGCCAAATACGGCAACGAAATCTTTGCGGCGGCGCAGGCCAAGGGCGTGATGGTCGCGTTCGAGGCGGCGGTGGCGGGCGGCATTCCCATCATCAAGGCGCTGCGCGAGGGCCTCACGGCCAACCGCATCGAGTGGCTGGCCGGGATCATCAACGGCACCAGCAACTTCATCCTCACCGAAATGCGCGACAAGGGCGCAGCGTTTGAAGACGTGCTGAAGCAGGCGCAGGCCCTGGGCTACGCCGAAGCCGACCCGACCTTTGACATCGAAGGCATTGATGCCGCGCACAAGCTCACCATCCTGTCGGCAATTGCGTTCGGCATCCCGATGCAGTTCGACAAGGCCTATACCGAAGGCATTTCCAAACTCACGCGCGAAGACGTGCAGTACGCCGAAGAACTCGGCTACCGCATCAAGCTGCTGGGCATTGCCCGCCGTGCCGAAAACGGCATCGAGTTGCGCGTGCATCCGACGCTGATTCCCGAGCGCCGCCTGATCGCCAACGTCGATGGCGCGATGAACGCCGTGCTGGTGAAGGGCGACGCCGTCGGCCCGACGCTGTACTACGGCGCCGGCGCAGGCGCCGAGCCGACCGCGTCCGCCGTGGTGGCCGATCTGGTCGACGTCACCCGCCTGCACACCGCCGACCCGCACCATCGGGTGCCGCATCTGGCGTTCCAGCCCGATCAGTTGTCCGACACGCCGATCCTGCCGATGGACGAAGTGCGCACCGCGTATTACCTGCGTCTGCGTGCGTTCGACCGTCCCGGCGTGCTGGCCGACATCACCCGCATCCTGGCCGACAGCAACATCTCGATCGACGCCATGGTGCAGAAGGAGCCGGCCGAAGGGGAAGTGCAGGTCAACATCATCCTGCTGACCCACATCACGGTGGAGAAGAATATCAACGCGGCAATCGCCAAGATCGAAGCGCTCGACACGGTGGCGGGGCAAGTGATGCGCATCCGCCTCGAAGAGCTGGCGTCCAAGTAAAAAGGTCAGACATGAACTACCTCAGCACGCGCGGCCTCGCCCCGCAACTTCGCTTCTCCGAAATCCTGCTCGGTGGTCTGGCCAGCGATGGTGGCCTGTATGTGCCGGAATCGTATCCGCGTTTCAGCGCCGACGAGCTCGCGGCGATGCGCGGCATGGGCTATGCCGAACTGGCCTTCGCCGTGCTGTCGCGCCTGATCGACGACATCCCGCATGAGGACCTGCGCGCGCTGATCGACAAGACCTACACGGCCGACGTCTATCGCTATGTCACTGACAAGGAAAACGCGGCCGATATCGCCCCGCTGAAAACCCTGGAACCCGGCCTGCACATTCTGGCGCTGTCGAACGGGCCGACGCTGGCATTCAAGGACATGGCGATGCAGCTGCTCGGCAATTTGTTCGAGTACGCGCTTGCGAAAACCGGCGGCGAACTGAACATCCTCGGCGCCACCTCCGGCGACACCGGTTCGGCTGCCGAATACGCGATGCGCGGCAAGCGCGGTGTGCGCGTGTTCATGCTGTCGCCCGAGCACGGCATGACGCGCTTCCAGCAGGCGCAGATGTATGCATTGCAGGACGCCAACATCCACAACCTGGTGATCCGCGGCGTGTTCGACCAGTGCCAGGACATGGTCAAGGCGGTGTCGAACGATCTGGATTTCAAGGCGAAGCACCACATCGGCGCGGTCAATTCGATCAACTGGGCGCGTGTTGCGGCGCAGAGCGTGTATTACTTCAAGGCCTATTTCGCGGCGACCCACAGCAACGACCAGAGCGTGTCGTTCTCGGTGCCGTCGGGCAACTTCGGCAACGTCTGCGCCGGCCACATCGCGCGTCAGATGGGCCTGCCGATCAACAAGCTGATCGTTGCCACCAACGAGAACGACGTGCTCGACGAGTTCTTCAAGACCGGCGTCTACCGTCCGCGCCCCGAAACCCAACACACCTCCAGCCCGAGCATGGATATCTCGAAGGCATCCAACTTCGAGCGTTTCATCTTCGATCTCAGCGGCCGCGACGCCGCCAGAATCCGCAGCCTGTGGGGCGCCGTCGAATCCGGTGGCAGTTTCGACCTGAATGCAGACGGCCTGTTCAAGCGCGTCGCCGAGTTCGGCATGGTCTCGGGCTCGAGTAACCACGCCAACCGCCTCGACACCATCCGCACGGTGTACGAGGTCTACGGCACCCTGATCGACCCGCACACCGCCGATGGTTTGAAGGTGGGCATGGAACACCGCGAGCCTGGCGTGCCGCTGATCTGCATGGAAACCGCACAGCCCGCCAAATTTGACGACGCTATCCGCGAGGCGCTTGGCATCGAACCGGTGCGTCCGGCCGATCTCGCCGACCTGGAAGCCCAACCGCAAAAAAAGCATGTGATGGATGCAGACGTCAATGCGGTCAAGCAGTTCATCGTCGACCACGTCGGTTCATCCTGACGCAGCAGAAACGTTTGCTGAACAGTTGGCGGTGGTGCGAGTGTGCACGGTCTGCGCCAATGGCCAGTCGTATTCCCGCGCACCGACCCGCGCAACTGACGATGATGAAGCGCCATGCGGGGTTCGAAACCAGGTTTTTTCCCGGTTGCGTGAACGGGTTGGAACGCCGCTTGCGGCAAGCGATAATGGCGAACCACATTCAGGCCAATCAAGTCGCCTCCGGGGAACCCGCATGAAACTCGTCACCTCGCTCACCAGCCCCTACGGCCGCAAGGCCCGTGTGGTTCTGCTTGAAAAGAAAATCCCGTTCCAGTTGCAGGTTGAAAACCCCTGGCTGCCTGACGGCCCGGTGGCGTTGATCAACCCGCTCGGCAAAGTGCCCGTGCTGGTGCTGGAAGACGGCGTGTCTGTGTTCGATTCGCGCGTCATCGTTGAGTATCTCGATCACATCAGCCCGGTTGCCCATCTCATCCCCAGCGAACCGAAAACCCGCATGGTTGTGCGCGGCATAGAAGCCCTGGCGGATGGGGTGATCGATGCCGCTGTAGCGGTGTTTCTGGAAAGGAAGCGTGCGCCCGAACAGCAAAGCGGCGACTGGCTGGCCCTGCAGCAGAAAACGCTGTTTCGCGGGCTGGAAGCGCTGTCCGAAGCCCTCGGTGAAAAGCCCTGGTATCTCGGCAACAGCATGACGCTGGCCGATATTGCCTGCGGTTGCATGCTGGGCTATCTCGAACTGCGCTTTGCTGAAATCGACTGGCGCGGCGCTCACCCGAACCTGGCGAAACTGATGGACAAGCTGATGGAACGAGCCTCGTTCAAGGAAACCGTGCCCGTCGTCTAGATTGACCTGGCAGGGGGCTGTGTGATGCCTCTGATAGCCTGCAGGCAGTGAATCCAATAACGCTGGGAGAAAACCATGTCACACGCAATCGCAACCCTCGCGGGGGGATGTTTCTGGTGCATCGAGTCGGTATTCAATCGACTGCATGGCGTAACGTCGGCCGTTTCCGGCTACATGGGCGGGCACACGGCGAACCCCACCTACAAGGACATCTGCAACGGCGACACAGGCCACGCCGAAGTGGTGCGGGTGAACTTCGATCCAGACGTGATTTCTTTCCGTGAGCTGCTGGACGTCTTTTTCACCCTGCACGATCCGACCCAGCTCAATCGCCAGGGCAACGATGTCGGCACGCAATATCGCTCGGCTATTTTCTGGCACACTCCTGAGCAGAAAATCGAGGCTGAAGCTGTGATTGCCGGCATGACCTTGGCCAAACAGTTTGGCGCGCCGGTTGTCACGGAATTGAGCGAGGCGACGACTTTCTATCCCGCCGAGGATTACCACCAGGGCTACTTTGAACAGAATCCCCATCAGCCTTACTGCAAGTTTGTGGTGGCACCGAAAGTGGCGAAAGCGCAGGCGAAATACGCCGCGCGCCTCAAGGGTTAAGCCGGCTTATTTCTCGGACTTCGCCCACGAGTCTTTAAGCGTCACCGTCCGGTTGAACACCGGCGCACCCGTTTTCGAGTCGATGCGATCAGCAACGAAGTAGCCGTGGCGCTCGAACTGGAAGCGGTCTTCCGCAACTGCGTCGCGCAGGCCGGGTTCGAGCTGTGCACGGATGATACGGACCGAATCGGCGTTCAGATCGCGCAGGAAATCGCCACTGTCGCCGCCCGGCTGCGCGGTGGTGAACAGGCGGTCGTATAAACGCACTTCAGCCTCATACGCATGCGTGGCCGACACCCAGTGGATATTGCCTTTGACCTTGACCGAATCGGCGCCGGGTGTGCCGGACTTGGTGTCGGGCAGGTAGTCGCAGTGGACGGCGGTGATGGTGCCGCTTGCGTCCTTGTCGCAACCGGTGCAGGTGACGACATAACCGTAGCGCAACCGCACCGAATTGCCAGGGAAGAGCCGGAAATAGCCCTTGGCCGGGGTTTCCATGAAATCCTCGCGCTCGATCCACAGTTCGCGTGAAAACGGTACGGTGCGTTTGCCCAGATCAGGATGCTGCGGATGGTTGGGAGCGAAGCAGTCTTCCGACTTGCCCTCGGGGTAGTTGTCGATGATGAGCTTGACCGGGTCGAGCACGGCGATGCGGCGCAGTGCGCTGTCGTTCAGCCCGTCGCGCTGGCAGGCTTCGAGCAGGCTGTAGTCGATCCAGCCGTCGGATTTGGAGACGCCGATCTGGTCGGTGAAACGCTTGAGGCCTTCCGCCGTGTAGCCGCGACGGCGCGCACCGGCCAGCGTCGGCAGACGCGGGTCGTCCCAGCCGCTGACGTGCTTGTCTTCCACCAGTTGAATCAGCTTGCGTTTCGACAGCACGACGTAGGTGAGGTTGAGCCGCGCAAATTCGATCTGCTGTGGCAACGGGCGCGGGAAGAAGCCGCCGTCGGCCAGCTTGTCGAGCAGCCAGTCGTAGAACGGCCGTTGGTCCTCGAATTCCAGGGTGCAGATCGAATGCGTGATGTGCTCGATCGCATCCTCGATCGGGTGCGCGTAGGTGTACATCGGGTAGATGCACCAGGTATCGCCGGTGTTGTGGTGATGCGCGCGCTTGATGCGGTAAATCGCCGGGTCGCGCAGATTGATGTTGGGCGAGGCCATGTCGATCCTGGCGCGCAGCACGTGGGCGCCGTCGGGAAACTCGCCGGCGCGCATCTTGCGGAAGAGGTCGAGGTTTTCCTCCACGCTGCGGCTGCGGTGGGGGCTGTCCTTGCCCGGCTCGGTCAGCGTGCCGCGATACGCGCGCATGTCGTCGGCGCTGAGCGAATCGACATAGGCGTGGCCGGACTGAATCAGCGACTCGGCGCAGGCGTACATGGTGTCGAAATAGTTCGACGCGAAATACAGATGCTGACCCCAGTCGAAGCCCAGCCATTGCACTGATTCGGTGATGGCGTCGACGTATTCCTGGCTTTCCTTTTCCGGATTGGTGTCATCGAAGCGCAGGTGGCAGACGCCGCCGTAATCGCGCGCCAGGCCAAAATTGAGGAAGATCGACTTGGCATGGCCGAGGTGCAGATAGCCGTTGGGCTCGGGCGGAAAACGCGTTTCCACGCGGCCGCCCCATTTCCCGGCGCTGTTCTGCTCGTCGATGATATTGCGGATGAAGTTGGCGGCGGGGGCGGGAGCAGTGTCGTGCGACATGATGGGATGTGAAGCTTGAAAGCGGGAATTGTAGCGGTTCAGGTGATGATGCCGCCGCCGAGGCAGACCTCGCCGTCATATAAAACGACCGACTGGCCGGGCGTGACTGCCCATTGCGGCGTGTCGAATGCCAGTTCCAGGGTGTCGTCGGCCAGCGTGGTGATGTGGCAGGCGGCGTCGGTCTGGCGGTAGCGGGTCTTGGCGGTGTAGGCGCGTTCGGGATCGGGGGCGACGCCGCTGATCCAGTTGAGCTGGGCAGCACCGAGGCTGCTGCGCAAGAGCAGCGGGTGCTCGTGCCCCTGAACCACGACGAGGGTGTTCGAATCCATGTTCTTGGCGGCGACGAACCAGGGGTCGTCGTTGCCGTCTTTCTGGCCGCCGATGCCCAGGCCTTGGCGCTGTCCCAGCGTGTAATACATCAGGCCCTGATGCTGGCCGACGCACTTGCCTTCGGGTGTGCGCATGTCGCCGGGATCGCGCGGCAGGTAGCGCTCGAGGAATTCGCGGAAATTGCGCTCGCCGATGAAGCAGATGCCGGTGCTGTCTTTTTTGGCTGCGTTGGGCAGGCCGATTTTTGCTGCGATCTGGCGCACCTCGGGTTTAGGCAGATGCGCCAGCGGAAACAGTGCAGGCGCGAGTTGGGCGGGAGCGAGCCGGTAGAGAAAATAGCTTTGATCCTTGTTGGCGTCTGCAGCGCGCAGCAGCGTGGCGCGGCCGCTGGCGTCCACACCCTTGCCGACGTAATGCCCTGTGGCGATGAACTCGGCGCCGCGCGCGACGGCATCTTCCAGAAACGCCTTGAACTTGATCTCGGCGTTGCACAGCACGTCGGGATTGGGGGTGCGCCCGGCCTGGTATTCGGCGAGGAAATAGCTGAACACGCGTTCCTTGTATTCGGCGGCGAAGTTGACTGCCTCAACCTCGATGCCCAGCACGTCGGCCACCGCCAGCACGTCGAGAAAATCCTGGCGCGCGGTGCAGTGTTCGGTGTCGTCGTCGTCATCCCAGTTCTTCATGAAGACGCCGAGCACGTCGTAGCCCTGCTGCTTTAGCAGATAGGCGGCGACGGCGGAATCGACCCCGCCCGACATGCCGACGACGACCTTCGTGCTCATGCGTGGCTCACGAAGTCGAGCGGGAAGCGCCGCCCGGCCAGATAGTCTTCAACGCAGCGCATGACCAGCGGGCTGCGGTGGGGGATGGGGCTGGCGGACAGCTCGTTGGCCGTCAGCCACAGCGCGCGCACGATGCACGTGTCCAGGGCGCGGTCAGCCTCGAAGCTGACCGCCTCGCAAATGTAGGCAAACCGCAGGTAGGTGATATCGCGCCGCGCATAGTGGGTGGTGTAGCAGCCGAGCACGGCACGGGGTTCAACGTGATGTGCGGTTTCTTCCAGCGCTTCGCGGCGCACGGCATCGATCAGCGTTTCGCCGCGCTCCCAGTGGCCGGCGGGCTGGTTGAGACGCAGGCCTTCGGTGGTTTCTTCTTCCACCAGCAGAAATTTGCCGTCGCGCTCGACGATGGCGGCGACGACGACGTGCGGTAACCACGGGGTATTCAGCGTGGGGTCAGACATGCAATTCTTTCCATTCTCCAGGTTGCAGATCACCCAGCGTCCATTCGCCGACGGCGGCACGAACCAGCCGCAACGTCGGGTAGCCAATCTTGGCCGACATCCTGCGCACCTGCCGGTTTTTGCCTTCGTGAATCACGAGCTCGATCCAGTGGGTAGGGATGGCCGCGCGATGACGAATCGGCGGACTGCGCAACCACAGGCCGGCAGGCTCGTCGATCAAACGCGCAGTGGCCGGACGGGTCACGAAGTCGCCAAGGTCGACGCCGTGGCGCAGTGCATCCAGTGCGGCGTCATCGGGCGCGCCTTCAACCTGTGCCCAATAGGTTTTGGGCAGCTTGTGTTTGGGGTCGGCGATGCGGCTTTGCAGCACGCCGTCATCGGTTAAAATCAGCAGACCTTCACTGTCCGCATCCAGACGTCCGGCTGCGTACACTCCTGGCAGCGAAAGGTAATCAGACAAACCCTGCCAGCGCCCCTCAGCGGTGAACTGGCTCAGAACGCCATATGGTTTGTTGAACAAAATAAGACGCGACACTTCGGTGGGGGGCAAATTCCCGATTTTACCCATTTCAAGGGCACAACGTTCCGAGATCCTCATGAACACACACATCCAGATTCCCGCACACGGGCAGAAAATCACCGTTAACCCCGACAACAGCTTGAACGTGCCGGACACGCCCATCATTCCTTTCATCGAAGGCGACGGCACCGGCGTCGATATCACTCCGGCGATGCGCCGCGTGGTCGATGCGGCGGTGGCCAAAGCCTATGGCGGCAAGAAGCAGATCGCCTGGATGGAAGTGTATGCGGGCGAAAAATCAATCAAGGTTTACGGCGCGGATCAGTGGCTGCCCGACGAAACCGTGCAGGCGGTGAAGGACTATGTGATTTCCATCAAGGGCCCGCTGACCACGCCGACTTCCGGCGGCATCCGTTCGCTCAACGTGGCGCTGCGCCAGATGCTCGATCTCTACGTGTGCCTGCGCCCGGTGCGCTATTACACCGGCGTGCCCAGCCCGGTGAAAGCGCCGGAAAAAGTCGACATGGTGATTTTCCGTGAGAACACCGAAGACATTTATGCAGGCGTCGAGTGGGAAGCGGGCAGCGAGGCGGTGAAAAAGGTCATCGCCTTCCTGCAGAATGAAATGGGCGTGACGAAAATCCGTTTCCCGGAAACCTCGGCCATCGGCATTAAGCCGGTGTCGGTCGAAGGTTCCGAGCGGCTGATCCGCAAGGCGATCCAGTATGCGATCGACAATGATCGCCGTTCGGTGACCCTGGTACACAAGGGCAACATCATGAAGTTCACCGAAGGCGGCTTCAAGAAATGGGGCTACGAACTCGCCGCACGCGAATTCGGCGCCAAGCTGATCGGCGAAGGGCCGTGGATGGAACTGCCGAACGGCATTGTCATCAAGGACGTCATCGCCGACGCGTTCCTGCAGCAGATCCTGCTGCGCCCGGAGGAATACGATGTGGTCGCCACGCTGAACCTCAACGGTGACTATATTTCCGACGCGCTGGCGGCGGAAGTCGGCGGCATCGGCATCGCGCCGGGCGCAAACCTGTCCGACACCGTGGCGATGTTTGAAGCCACCCACGGCACCGCGCCGAAATATGCGGGCAAGGACTACGTCAACCCGGGTTCGCTGATCCTGTCGGCCGAAATGATGCTGCGCCACCTCGGCTGGATCGAAGCCGCGGACTGCATCGTCGCCAGCATGGAAAAAGCCATCGCGTCGAAAAGCGTGACTTATGACTTCGCCCGCCTGATGGAGGGCGCAACCGAAGTGAAGTGCTCGGCGTTTGCCGAAGTGATGGTTGCGCAGATGTAGGCTGGCTTTTTTGCCAAGCGTCACGTTTCAAATTAAAAGGCTCCCGCGGGAGCCTTTTTCATTGCGGTACGATGCGGGCATGCGCACCTGGGATATTTGCTGCAGCGTCATCGACAACTTTGGCGACATCGGCGTGAGCTGGCGGCTGGCACGCAGCCTGGCGCACGAGCAGGGCGCCCAAGTACGTTTGTGGGTGGATGATCTGGCGGCGTTTCAGCGTATTCGCCCGGATGTTCAGCCTGATCTTGCGCAGCAGTCCTGCGACGGCGTGACGGTCTGCGCATGGTCACCGGGCATGCCTGCAGCATGCACAGCCGATATAGTGGTCGAAGCGTTTGGCTGTGTCCTGCCCGACGCCTATGTGGCGGCCATGGCCACGCATTCGCCGCCGCCGGTCTGGATCAATCTGGAATACCTGAGTGCGGAGTTCTGGGTGGCGGCGCACCACGGCTTGCCTTCACCACATCCCCGGCTACCGCTGACCAAGTATTTTTTCTTTCCGGGCTATACGGAGCAAACCGGTGGGCTGTTGCGCGAGCGTGATGTGCTCACGCGGCGTGCGGATTTTGTGCAGCACGGAGTCGATGCGTACTGGCAGTCGCTTGGGTTGGCCGCGCCGTTGCCGGGCGAGTGGCGAATTTCTCTGTTTGCGTATGAGAACCCCGCACTGGCCGAGTTGCTGGACGCCTGGCGGGCAGGCCCCGAGCTGGTCACGCTGTTGGTGCCGGAAGGCCGCATCCTGCCGCAGGTGTCGGCCTGGTCGGGATTAAGCGAGCTGCGGACAGGGGATGCGGTTCAGTGTGACGCATTGCATGTGCAGGTGCTGCCGTTTACCAGCCAGGACGAGTACGACCGCCTGCTGTGGGCGTGCGACCTCAATTTTGTGCGTGGCGAGGATTCCTGCGTGCGGGCGCAGTGGGCGGCGCGCCCGCTGGTGTGGCAGGCGTACCCGCAAGCCGATGCCGTGCATCACGACAAGCTCGACGCCTTGCTGGGCAGGTATACCGAGACGCTGGCACCTGCAGCGGCACAGGTGTTGACGGACACCTGGCGGCGCTGGAATGGGGTGTCCGGCGCGCCGGATATGATGGCCTGCTGGGCGGGCTGGCGAGCGCAGCGGGGTGAATTGAGGCGTCACGCGACGGACTGGCAGGCGCGCCTGGCCGCTCAGCCGAGTTTGACCGATGCGCTGGCGGATTTTGCCGAAAATAAGTTAAAATCCTGCGTTTTCTCAACCCCTTAGCGTTGCCTTGCTCCACGCAGCGCGCACTTGCAGCAGGATAAACACCCATGAAAACCGCCCAGGAACTCCGCGCCGGCAACGTCGTGATGATCGGCCAAGACCCGATGGTCGTGATCAAAGCCGAATTTTCGAAATCCGGCCGCAACTCTTCCGTCGTCAAGATGAAGCTGAAGAACCTGCTGAATGGTTCCGGTACTGAAACCGTTTACCGTGCTGATGATAAATTCGAAATGGTGTCGCTGGATCGCAAGGAATGTACCTATTCCTACTTCGCCGATCCGCTGTATGTGTTCATGGACAGCGATTACAACCAGTATGAAATCGAAGCCGAAAACCTGGGCGACGCACTGAACTATCTGGACGACGGCATGCCGCTGGAAGTCGTGTTCTACGATGGCAAGGCGATCTCGGTTGACATGCCGACCACCGTTATTCGCGAAGTCGAATACACCGAACCTGCCGTGCGCGGCGACACTTCGGGCAAGGTGTTGAAGCCCGCTCGCATCAAGCCCACCGGGTTTGAATTGCAGGTGGCAGCTTTTGTCGATATCGGCGAC
>MGZO01000106.1:81297-83430 GCA_001802655.1 Hydrogenophilales bacterium RIFOXYD1_FULL_62_11 | reverse complement strand
TCGATACCCGCACCAACGAATTCAAGCGTCGCGCTAACTGAGTCGAGCTGTATTCGAACAAAAAGGCAGCTGCGGCTGCCTTTTTGTTTTTTTGGGTATTGGCTATCCTGCCCCGGCGTTAAAATACCGCTCTGCATTTCTGCTGTTTTCCTATGACCGACCCGCGTTTCATCCACCTGCGCCTGCACACTGAATACTCCGTTGCCGATGGCCTGGTACGGGTGGACGGGGCGGTCCAGCGTGCGCGCGACATTGCGATGCCTGCGCTGGGGCTGTCCGATTTGTCGAACACCTTTGGCTGGGTGAAGTTTTACCGTGCGGCGCGCAGTGCGGGGATCAAGCCCATTTTTGGCTGCGATGTGTGGATCAGCAATGCCGCTGACCGCAATCGTCCCTCGCGGCTGCTGCTGCTGGTGCAGCACCGCGAAGGCTACCGCCGCCTGTGCGAACTACTCTCCCGGGCGTATCAGCACAACATCCATCGCGGTCGCGCCGAGATCGATCCCGCCTGGCTGGTTGAGGGCAGCGATGGTTTGTTGGCCTTGTCGGGCGGCGATGGCGGCAACGTGGCGCAGGCGATTCTGGACGACAAACCCGATGCCGCGCGCGCCGCAGCCAAAGCGTGGGCGGCGTTGTTCCCCGGACGCTATTACCTGGAACTGCAACGCTTCGGCCAGCCGCATAGCGAACGCCTGATCGATGGTTTGCTTGATGTGGGCGCGGCCCTGAATCTGCCCTCAGTCGCCACCCATCCGATTCAGTTCCTCGCTGCGGACGATTTCAAGGCGCACGAGGCGCGCGTGTGCATCGCCGAGGGCATGATGTTGGGCGATCCGCGTCGCCCGCGCCTGTTCACTACCGAGCAATATTTCAAGACGCCAGACGAGATGGCGGAGCTGTTCGCCGACCTGCCCGAAGCCCTGCAAAACAGCGTCGAAATCGCCAAGCGCTGCAACCTCACGCTGGAACTCGGCAAGAGCAAGCTGCCAGACTTCCCGACGCCCGATGGCATGAGTCTGGACGACTACATGCGGCAACGTTCAGCCGAAGGCCTGCAAATTCGCCTGGCCAAGCTCTATCCCGATGAGGCCACGCGCGCAGCCAAACAGGCCGAATACACCGAGCGGCTGGAATTCGAGCTGGGGACCATCATCCAGATGGGCTTCCCGGGTTACTTCCTGATCGTGGCCGACTTTATCAACTGGGCCAAGAACAACGGCGTGCCGGTGGGGCCGGGGCGCGGTTCGGGTGCGGGTTCGCTGGTCGCCTACAGCCTGGGAATTACCGATCTCGACCCGCTCGCGTATGACCTGCTGTTCGAGCGCTTCCTTAATCCTGAACGGGTGTCGATGCCCGACTTCGACATCGACTTTTGCCAGGATGGCCGCGATCGCGTGATCGACTACGTGAAGCAGCGCTACGGCGCCGACTCAGTGTCGCAGATCGCAACCTTCGGCACCATGGCAGCCAAGGCGGTGCTGCGCGACGTCGGTCGCGTGCTCGATTTGCCGTATCTGTTCGTCGATAAATTCGTCAAGCTGGTGCCCAACGAACTGGGGATTTCGCTCGCCGAGGCGCGCGAAAAAGAACCGCAGATCGATGAGCGCGCCGCTGCCGAAGAAGAGCTCGCCGAATTGCTGCCGCTGGCCGAAAAGCTTGAAGGCGTGACGCGCAACGTCGGCATGCACGCCGGCGGCGTGCTGATCGCGCCGGGCAAGCTGACTGATTTTTGCCCGCTGTACCAGGCCGAAGGTTCGGGTTCGGCGGTGTCGCAGTTCGACAAGGACGACGTCGAGGCGATCGGCCTGGTCAAGTTCGACTTTCTGGGGCTGCGCACGCTCACCATCCTGGCCGAGGCGGTGCGCTTCGTGCGGCGGCATGCCGACCGCGCCGACTTCAATCTCGAAGACCTGCCGCTCGACGATCGCGGGGTGTACAAGCTGTTTGCCGACGGCAACACCACCGCCGTGTTCCAGTCCGAATCGCGTTCGGCCAAAGACCTGGAGAAAAAGCTTCGGGGCGATTGCTTCGAAGACATCATCGCCCTGATGGCGCTGAACCGGCCGGGGCCGCTCGGTTCGGGCATGGTGGACGATTTCATCGCGCGCAAGCAGGGCAAGCAGAAACCCGAAT
>MGZO01000106.1:64133-81277 GCA_001802655.1 Hydrogenophilales bacterium RIFOXYD1_FULL_62_11 | reverse complement strand
CCGGTGCTGAAATCGACCTACGGCATCATCGTCTACCAGGAACAGGTGATGCTGGTGGCGCAGATCCTGGCGGGCTACAGCCTCGGCGGCGCCGACCTGCTGCGGCGCGCGATGGGCAAGAAAAAAGCCGAGGAAATGGCGCAACAGCGCGCGATCTTCCTGGAAGGCGCCAAGCAGCGCGGGGTGGACGACAAGGTCTCGGGGCGGCTGTTCGACCTGATGGAGAAGTTTGCCGAATACGGCTTCAACAAATCCCACTCGGCCGCCTACGCGCTGATCGCGTATCACACCGCCTGGCTCAAGGCGTATTACCCGGCCGAGTTCATGGCGGCGACGATGTCGTCTGAAATCTCCGACACTGACAAGGTGCGGATTTTTTACGAAGACTGC
Source organism: Hydrogenophilales bacterium RIFOXYD1_FULL_62_11 (assembly GCA_001802655.1). Classification (GTDB taxonomy): domain Bacteria; phylum Pseudomonadota; class Gammaproteobacteria; order Burkholderiales; family Thiobacillaceae; genus Thiobacillus. The sequence goes on along the minus strand of MGZO01000106.1, from coordinate 80,887 downwards.
CGCGCCAATGGTCTGACCATGTTGCCGCCCGACATCAACCAGTCGATCTATCGTTTCGAGCCGGTGTCGAAAACCGAAATCCGTTATGGCCTTGGCGCGATCAAGGGCAGCGGCGAGGCGGCCATCGGCGCGATCGTGGCCGAGCGCGAGGCGAACGGCCCGTACAAGGGCTTGTTCGATCTGACGCGGCGAGTGGACAAGCGTTTTCTGAACCGCCGTGTGCTTGAAGCGCTGGTGAAAGCCGGCGCGTTCGATACGATCAATAATCATCGCGCCAGCCTGATGGCGTCGGTCAGCGCGGCGCTTGAAACCGCCGACCGCGCGGCGCGCAGCGGAGGCCAGGTTGGCCTGTTCGGGGAGGCGCTCGAAGGCGGCGAAGACCTGGTCGAGGTGCCGCACTGGTCGGACCTGGACAAGCTGATCCAGGAAAAATCCGCACTCGGCTATTTCTTCAGCGGCCATCCGTTCACCTCGTATCTGGCCGAAGTATCGGGTTTCGCCAAACGCCAGCTCAACAGCCTGGAGCCTTCACGCGATCCGGTGATGCTGGCCGGGATCGTCGTCTCGCTGCGCGTCCAGATGACGCGGCGCGGCAAGATGCTGATTCTGCTGCTGGACGATGCGACCGCACAGGTCGAGGTGGTGATCTTCAACGAGTTGTACGAGCAGAACCGCCACCTGCTCAAAGACGATGCGCTGCTGGTGATCGAGGGAAAGGTCAATCGCGACGATTATTCTGGCGGCATTCGCGTCACGGCTGAAAAGATCTACGATCTGGCGGGCGCACGCACCCGCTTTGCGCAGGGATTACGGTTGGCATGCAACGGGCAAGTCTCGACTCAACCCAACAGCGGCCGCAAACTGGCCGAACTGCTTGAAGCCTACAAGGCGCAGGAAGGGGGGTGCCCGGTCTGGGTGGACTATCAAAACCCCAATGCGCGCTGTCGGGTGCACCTGGGGGAGGGTTGGCGGGTCCGTCTGGACGACCGTTTACTGGAGTCGCTTCGAGGCTGGCTCAAGCCTGAAGCGGTCAATGTGGTGTATTGATCGGACCCGTGTGATTGATATAAATGTACCAATTCAGGGTTGGCCTGCAAATAAGTGTTGACAGGAATAACACAATATTAGAAGATACTAATAACGCTGATGACGCCGCAACGGCTCTCAGTGTTGTCTCCTCCAATCCTTCCTCATAAGTTGGATTCTCTGCCCGGCTCTCAGGAGCTGGGCATTTTTTTGTCTTGCGTTTGGATTGCCAGGCTTCAGGCGCTGGATGGCCGGATTTCAAACGTTAGCCAGTCGCCGCTTGCCGCGTCCTGATCGATGCGCGTCACCTTGGCCAGCGGAGGCCCATGCTGCGCCCATTCGAGCAGTTTGCTAACCGATTCAGCGCTGCCCTGGATCACGGCTTCGACGGTGCCGTCGTCCCGGTTTTGTGTCCAGCCGTGGATGTTGAGCTGCACCGCCTGCTGCCGCATGGATTCACGGAAAAATACGCCCTGCACCCGGCCGTGGATGACCAGATGCAAGGTGACCCGGCTCATTTCACTTTCATGCCGGCCTGAGCGCCGGAATCGGGCGACAGGATGAAGAGACCCGGCGCATCGCCCGAGGCCGCCAGCACCATGCCTTCGCTCATGCCGAATTTCATCTTGCGCGGCGCGAGGTTGGCAACCATCACGGTGAACCGTCCGACCAGCGTTTCCGGCGCATAGGCTGACTTGATGCCGGCGAAGACCTGGCGCGTGCCGAGGTCGCCCAGATCGAGCGTGAGGCGCAGCAGCTTGTCGGCGCCTTCGACGTGCTCGGCGTTGGCGATGCGCGCGATGCGCAGGTCGATCTTGGCGAAGTCGTCGATGCTGATCGTCTCAGCCACCGGTGTGCCAGTTGCGGGTTGTGCCGCGTGCGCCTGCGCTTCGGCGTGGCGCACCGGCGCAGGAGCGGGCGTGGGTTCGAGGTTCTGCTTGTTGGCGTCTACCATGGCTTCGATGGATTTGGGGTCGATACGGGTCATCAGGTGGCTGTATTCGTTGATGGCATGGCGGATGAACAGGCTTTGCGCGTTATCCCAGGTGAGTGGTGCAATATTGAGGAAGGCTTCGACCTGCTCGGCCAGTTTCGGCAGCACCGGCTTCAGATACAGCGTCAGCAGGCGGAAGCAGTTCAGCGCCACGGTGCACACTTCGTGCAGGCGATACACCGCTTCGGGTTTCTTTGCGAGTTCCCAGGGTTTTTCATCGGCCACATACTGGTTGGCGCGGTCGGCCAGCGCCATGATTTCGCGCAGCGCACGGCCGTAGTCGCGCGCTTCGTAATGCGCGGCGATGTCGCTGGCGGCGGCCTGGAATGCGCCGATGAGTTCAAGATTGGCGACGCCGTCGGCCAGCCTGCCGTCGAAGTTCTTGTGGATGAAACCGGCGGTGCGGCTGGCGATATTGATGAACTTGCCGACCAGATCGGAATTCACCCGCGCGATGAAGTCGTCGAGGTTGAGGTCGAGGTCTTCCATCGAGCCGTTGAGCTTGGCCGCGTAGTAGTAGCGCAGCCACTCGGGATTGAGTTTCTGCGCCAAGTAGCTTTCGGCGGTGATGAAAGTGCCGCGTGACTTCGACATTTTCTGCCCGTTGACGGTCAGAAAGCCGTGCGCGTACACCGCTGTCGGCAGGCGATGGCCGGAATATTTCAGCATCGCCGGCCAGAACAGGGCGTGGAAATACAGGATGTCCTTGCCGATGAAATGCACCAGTTCGGTCTTCGCGTCGGCACCCCACCAGGCGTCGAAGTCGAGGCCGTTGTCCGCGGCGTACTTGGCGAAGCTCGCCATGTAACCGACCGGCGCGTCCAGCCACACGTAAAAGTATTTGCCCGGTGCGCCGGGGATTTCGAAGCCGAAGTAGGGCGCGTCGCGGCTGATGTCCCAGTTGTTGAGGCCGGAGGCGAACCATTCCTGCATCTTATTGGCGGCTTCCGCCTGCAGCGCGCCCGAGGTCGTCCATTCGCGCAGGAAGGCTTCGCACGCGCCGAGCTTGAAGAAGTAATGCTCGGAATCCTTGTGTACTGGCGTCGCGCCCGACACCGCCGACACCGGGTTCTTCAGCTCGGTCGGGCTGTAGGTCGCGCCGCACACTTCGCAGTTGTCGCCGTACTGGTCGAGCGCGCCGCATTTGGGGCATTCGCCCTTGATGAAGCGGTCCGGCAGGAACAGGTTTTTGACCGGGTCGAACAGTTGCGCAATGGTTTTGGTTTCGATCAGGCCGGCGTCTGCAAGCCGCAGATAGATCGTCGAGGCCAGCTCGCGGTTTTCGTCTGAATGCGTCGAGTAGTAATGGTCGAAGCCTATGTGAAAGCCCGCGAAGTCGCGCGCGTGTTCGTCCCACACCCGGCCGATCAGCGTTTCCGGTGTGATGCCTTCCTTCTCCGCGCGCAGCATGATGGCGGTGCCGTGGGTGTCGTCGGCGCACATGTAGCGGCAGTCGTGGCCGCGCATCTTTTGAAAACGTACCCAGATGTCGGTCTGGATGTACTCAACCAGGTGGCCGAGGTGGATGCTGCCGTTGGCGTAGGGCAGGGCGGAGGTGACGAGGATTTGGCGGGACATGGATGGCGTGATGTGAAAACGACTGGGCGGATGCCCAGAGGGCGAAGTCCGCCATTTTACCCGGGGGGCATAAATACCCGAAGGGCATCAATACCCAGTGAGCATAAATAACGGTTAGAAGCGTGAGCCGGGTTGCTTCAGAAACGCGATTTCTTCGGCTGTGCTGGGACGTCCGAGTAAGTCGTTACGGTGCGGGAAACGGCCGAAACGCGCCACAACGTCGCGGTGTTGCTGCGCGTAGTCGAGAAACCCCTTGAACAGGGGACGCTCGGCTGGTATGGCATCGGCTTCGAGCTGCGCGTACAGCGCGACGGACTCATCCTGCATCGCCATCGATTCGGCGTGTTCCAGCGGCAGGTAAACAAATACCCGCTCGATCGGCGCAATGCGGGCGGCGTCGCCACGCTCGATCATGGTCAGCGCGAGTGCCAGCGACTGCGCGTCGTAAGCGAATGACTGTCCATGATTGCGGTGGATGTGATGGGGAAACTGATCGAGCACCACGATGAGCGCAAGCTGGTTGCGCGGGGTGAGTGCCCAGTAATCGAGTTTGCCTGCGCCCGCCGCGAGGAGCGTGTCGGCAAAGCGTTCGGTTACCAACTGGTCGTTGGCTATCGATTTTCCGAACCAGAGTGCGCTTTGGCGTGCGGCGACGTCAGCCGCCGGGCCCGGTTTGCCGAACCAGAAATCGAGAACGTCTTCGGGCGCGGCTGTCTGGGTCATTTCAACAGGTGACTTTAAAAAATGTCGTCGGGCAAATCATTGTGACTGCCGTCACAGAACGGCTTGTCCTTGCTGTGTTTGCAGTTGCATAGCCATACCGTGGATTTTTCCGCGATGACAAATGACATCGGTTCCATTGAGGTGCCTTCGTGCGAACCGTCGCAAAAAGGCTGCGTCATCGAGCGGCCACATGTACACCACCAGTATTCACCCGGTTCGAGGTCGAGTTCGGCGGGCGCGCGGTCATACACAACGGGTTCGGACATGGGAAATACCTAATCAAAAAATGCCATTCTAGCCGTGTCCGGCGCGACAAGACCGTACGGCTTGTGGGTCAATTCGGGCGGTGCGTCTGGCAAGTCGGGGCAGGGGTGGCCTGTGCTAGAATCCCCGCCCTTTCCTGAAGGGGCATGCTGCCCTCGTCAGGGAGTCATGGGTTGAATCGGTGGGCTTCGGGGCGGTCATCGCCCCATTATTTTGCGCCGATCCTTTATTAATGGTGGCCGTTTGCGGTCACGTCTGCTGCTTCGGGTGCCTGCCGGAAGCGGGCTGATTTTGTAGGGTGCGCCATGAGCGATCTCGCCGAATCCAGCGCCTTGTCGCTAACTTCTCCTCAGTTGCCGGTTTCCTGGTATTTCGATCCAGCTGTCTATGCGCTGGAACTCGAGCATTTGTTCAAGCACGGTTCCGGCTATGTGGGGCATCAGTTGATGGTGCCCGAGCCGGGCGACTATCACGCGCTGGAAGTGTTCGACGGCGCGAAGCTGCTGGTCAATAGCGGTTCCGGTACCGAACTGCTATCCAACGTCTGTCGCCATCGTCAGGCGATCATGCTGGAGGGGCGCGGCAAGCTGCCGTCCGGCAACATCGTCTGCCCGATTCATCGCTGGACTTACGACAGTCAGGGCACGCTGCTGGGCGCGCCGGAATTCGCTGGCAATCCCTGCATGAATCTGAACCGCAGCGGCCTGCAAACCTGGCAAGGCCTGCTGTTTGCCGGCGAACGCGACGTCAACGCCGACCTGGCCGGCATGCAGGCCGTGCGCGATCTCGATTTTTCCGGCTTCGTGCTCGACTCGGTGCAGGTGACCGAATACGCCTGCAACTGGAAGACCTTCATCGAGGTGTATCTGGAGGATTACCACGTGGGCCCCGCGCACCCCGGTCTCGGCCATTTTGTCACCTGCGACGACCTGAAATGGGAATACGGCGACAACTGGTCGGTGCAAACGGTGGGGGTCAACCGTGGGCTGGCCAAAGCCGGATCACCGGTCTATCAGCGCTGGCATGAGCAAGTGATGGCCTATCAGCAGGGCAAACCGCCCGTACACGGCTCCATCTGGCTGACGTATTACCCCGGCCTGATGGTCGAGTGGTATCCGCATGTGCTGGTGGTGTCGTCAATCATTCCCACCGGCATTGAGTCCTGCCGCAACGTCGTCGAGTTTTATTACCCCGAAGATATCGTGCTGTTCGAGCGCGCCTTCATCGACGCCCAGCAGGCTGCCTATCAGGAGACTGCGGTCGAGGACGACGACATCTGCACCCGCATGCAGCGGGGACGGCGCGCGCTGTATCAGCAGGGACTCAACGAAACCGGGCCGTACCAGTCGCCGCTGGAAGACGGCATGATGCATTTTCATGCGTTTCTGCGGCGCGAACTTGCACCGCATATGGGTTAGATCGAACGGCGCAAGTTGGCGCCGCGCCTGAATCCGGCCTGATAGCGTGAACGGCTCGCGAATGTTCGGCCTCAACACGATGTCCCCCCGAGTTGGAGGATGGCTAGACCCCCTGAGTGTTCGCGATGCACGACGCTGCACTGTGTGGGGGGCGGGCTTCCAGAATGGTTTCCGTTTGTGACCAGCCAAAACCCAGGCCGGTTTTCCAGCCGGCTGGTCGCCCGTCGCAATGGGCATGGCTGGCCGCTCACGCTAAAACAGCGGCCGGACCCCATTTACCTCGGGGCAGGAGCACGTGCCCCTGTTAACCTGATCCTCTCCGGTTTGAGTTTCGTATACTTTTTCTGACGGGCACATCGCGCCCATGGGGAAGGGGGCATCCCACTATGCAAGGCCTTGCTACTGTTTGGTTGTCGCTGCTTGCCAGTCTCGCCGTCATCGGCGTGGCGGGCTTCAAGCTCTCGCGCTATGGCGACATCATCGCCGAGAAAAGCGGGATGAGCCGCGGCTGGGTGGGACTGATCCTGTTGGCTTCTGTCACGTCTCTACCCGAACTGGTGACCGGAATCTCTTCCGTTACGGTTGCCGATGTGCCGGATATTGCCGTGGGAAATATTCTCGGGGCGTGCGTTTTCAATCTGGGTTTTATCGTCGTGCTGGATTTTCTCTACCGCAAGGAGTCCATCTACACACGTGCCCGACAAGGCAACGTGCTGGCTGCCGGTTATAGCGTGGTATTGCTCGGTTTTACTGGCTTTAATTTGCTGCTATATCGTGAAGGCACGACGCTTTCCCTCGGCCATGTCGGCCTCTATAGTCCGCTCATCCTGCTGCTGTATCTGCTGGCCATGCGTTCGCTCTACCAATACGAAAAGGCACAGGTCAGCGAGTATGTCGAAGATCGTGTCGAACTGCATCCCGACATGAGTTTGAAACAGGCAGTGAAAGGCTACGTCATGGCCGCACTTGCGGTGGTGGCGGCCGGTGTCTGGCTGCCCTTTATCGCCAAAAATCTGGCTGCGTCGATGGCATGGGAGCAGAGCTTTGTCGGCACACTGTTTGTCGCTGCGGTGACGACGATGCCCGAAATCGTGGTCACGGTGGCGGCGCTGCGCATGGGCGCGATTGATCTGGCCATCGGCAATTTGTTCGGCAGCAATCTGTTCAATATCGCCATTCTGGCTATCGACGATCTGTTCTATCTGCCTGGCCCGCTGCTGGCCGATGTGTCTCTGGTTCATGCCACCTCCGCCTTTTCCGCCATGATGATGAGCGGGCTGGCCGTGGTGGGGCTGGTGCTGCGACCTGCGTCGCGCGTTTTTCGCACGGTGAACTGGATCAGCCTGCTGCTGCTGGTAATTTATTTGCTCAACACATGGTTCCTCTATCTTCATGGCTAAACTCGCCGCAACACCGCAGACCGACTGGCACCGTCTGGACAGTGAGGAGGCCGTTGCACGCCTGGCGAGCGACCCGCAGCAGGGGCTGTCCAGTGAAGCGGCAGCCAGCGGACTGCAGCAACATGGTGCCAACAGCCTGACGGAAACCGGCCGGCGTCACCCGCTCGCCATGCTGGTTGCGCAATTCACCGACTTCATGATTCTGGTGTTGATTGCCGCTGCCGTCATTGCCGGCGTGGTGGGCGAACCGCAGGACAGCATCGCCATTGTCGTCATCGTGCTGCTCAACGGGCTGTTGGGTTTTGTTCAGGAGTACCGGGCCGAACGCGCGATGCTTGCACTCAAGCAAATGGCCGCGCCGATGGCGAGCGTGATCCGCGATGGTCAGCCCCGCCAGATTGCGGGATCTGAGCTGGTGCCGGGCGATATCGTCAAGCTGGAAGCCGGCAACATCGTGCCGGCCGACCTGCGCCTGCTGGAGCTGGCTTCACTCAAGGTGAACGAGTCCGCGCTGACCGGCGAATCGCAGGCGGTCGAGAAACAGGTGGCGCCGTTGCACGAGGCCGATCTGCCGCTGGGCGACCGCTTCAACCTGGCTTACAAGGGAACGGTCGTCACCTATGGCCGCGCACTCGGTTTGGTGGTGGGCACCGGCATGCAAACCGAACTGGGGAAGATTGCCGCGCTGTTGTCCGGAGAAACCGGCAAGACGCCGCTGCAAAAACGCCTGGCACGTTTTGGCAAGAATCTGGCGCTGGTGGTGCTCGCCATCTGCATCATCATTTTTGTTGCCGGCTGGCTGCGCGGCGAGCCGCCAATGGTGATGCTGCTGACCGCCATCAGCCTAGCCGTCGCCGCGATCCCCGAGGCCCTGCCCGCCGTGGTCACCATTTCGCTCGCGCTGGGCGCGGCGCGCATGGTCAGGCAAAACGCCCTGATCCGCCGTTTGCCGGCGGTGGAAACGTTGGGTTCGGTCACCTATATCTGCTCCGATAAAACCGGCACGCTCACGCTGAACCAGATGCAGGTCGACTGCGTGCTGGCCGATGGCATCAACCGTCCCGTGTTGCAAGGTGCGGAGGGAACGCCCTGGCGCGAACTGGGTTGGGCCATGGCGCTGTGCAACGACGCCGCGATCGATGCGTCCGGCAACCTGACCGGCGACCCGACTGAAACCGCGCTGCTTGTTGCCGCGCAGGAAGCGGGGTTTACCCAGGCAGCGCTGCGCCAGGCATTGCCCCGTGTGGCGGAAATTCCGTTCGATTCCGGGCGTGCGCGCATGAGCACGCTGCATCAGGAGGGCGATGCGGTTCTGGTGCTGGTAAAAGGTGCCCCTGAGGGCATGTTGCCGTTGTGTGTCGATCAACTTTTCGCAAACGGAGCAGGGCCGATCGATCGGGCTGCGTTGTATGCCGAAGCCGAGCATCTGGCCAAACAGGGCTTGCGTGTGCTGGCCTTCGCGCTACGGCGTCTGCCGCAAGCGCCCGATGCGCCTGACGCGGCCACGGTGGAAACCGGGCTCACCTTCATCGGCCTCGCCGGCCTCATTGATCCGCCGCGCCCCGAGGCGGCTGCGGCGGTTGCAGCCTGCAAGGCCGCCGGCATCATCCCGGTGATGATCACCGGCGACCATCCAGCCACCGCACGCGCCATCGCGGTCCGGTTGGGCATCGTCGACGATGGCGGCAAGGTGCTGACCGGTAGCGAACTGGCGCAGCTATCGCTGGAAGCCTTCGAGCGCGAAGTGGAATCGGTGCGGGTCTATGCCCGCATCAATCCGGAGCAGAAAATCAAGATTGTTCAGGCGCTGCAGGACAAGGGCGAGTTTGTGGCGATGACCGGTGACGGCGTGAACGACGCCCCGGCACTGAAAAGGGCGGACATCGGCATCGCCATGGGCAAGGGCGGCACCGACGTGGCGCGGGAAGCGGCCCATATGACCTTGCTCGACGACAACTTCGCCACCATCGTCGCGACGGTGCGCGAAGGCCGCCGCATCTTCGACAACATCCGCAAGTTCGTCAAATACACCATGACGAGCAATTCCGGCGAAATCTGGACCATCTTCCTGGCGCCGTTCCTCGGCTTGCCGATTCCGCTGCTGCCGATTCACATCCTGTGGATCAACCTGGTCACCGACGGGCTGCCGGGGCTTGCGCTTGCCAACGAGCGCGCCGAGCACGACGTGATGCAGCGGCCACCACGTCCGCCGAAGGAGAGCATTTTTGCGCATGGGATGTGGCAGCACATGCTGTGGGTGGGCTTGCTGATGGGTGGTATCACGCTGCTGACGCAAGCCTGGGCGGTCCACGTCGGCTCTGCGCACTGGCAGAGCATGGTGTTTACCGTGCTTACGCTTTCGCAACTGGGACATGTGCTGGCCATACGGTCCGAGCGCGAATCGCTGTTTAGCATGGGTGTGTTTTCCAACCCGGCGCTGATCGGCGCGGTACTGCTGACCTTCGTCCTGCAAATGGCCGTACTTTATGTGCCATGGCTCAATCCCATCTTCAAGACCGAACCGCTCGACCTGGGTGAGTTGGTCTTCTGCCTCGCGATGTCGTCGATCGTATTTTTTGCGGTGGAAATCGAGAAATGGCTGGTACGGCGCGGCTGGCTTTACAACAACCTCTAGTCGCCAAATACGTTGTCGCCGCGCGAATTCAAATCGCGCGGCGCTGTAAAAATCCGGATCAGCGCGGCGCCTGCCAGCAGTTGTTGTTGACCTGCCAGGTCATCGAAAGTTGTTCACTGACGGGGTAAAGCACGTATTTGACGCCGATGAAATCCGACCCTTTGCGCCAGAACATCGCCAGCAGGTTTTTTTCACCATTGGCGACCACACCGGAATAGGGAATCACCTTGAGCGGATTGCCATACAGGTTGGAATAGTTCGATGCGATGACAATGAACGAGCGAAATGCGGGCTCGATTTCCTGATCGAATGCGACCAGTTTGTCGTTGCAAAACGTGAACAGGAAACGGCGTCCGGCCGGATTGTTCGGCAGGTCGTAAGCAAACAGGCCATCGTTTCCAACCGTCAGGGTTTTATCGAAATTCCAGGTTTTGAGCGCCTGCTCGACCTCGTTGCGTTGCATCCCGTTTTTGAACTCACCTATTTCCCAGGCATGGGCAGGCAGGGCAAACAGCAATACGGCAATCAGGTTGAGGGTTTGGGTTTGCAGGGTCATGGCTTTCAACCAGCGGGTGAAAAACAGTTCGAAGCATACCGCAGCCCGGGTTGCGCTGCGTTGCCGCTCATTGCGGAGTGCGGTGGCTGATCGTGAGCAGGTTGTCGGGCACGCATAAAAAACGACCCGCAGGGGTCGTTTGATCAGTCTGGCGGAAGCGGTGAGATTCGAACTCACGGAGGACTCGCATCCTCGCCGGTTTTCAAGACCGGTGCCTTAAACCGCTCGGCCACGCTTCCGTAGGCGCGCATTGTAGCGGGTTCACCTGGTTTTGTGCTGGGTGGGGCGGGGGAACTCGAGCGTGGGCGTGAGTTGACGTGGTTTCAGCAGGCGCTGTCGATTTTTCATTCATGCGCCGGCGCACGGCCCGGGATCGTTTTTACAAACACGAATAAAACCAAGGTATTGGAACCAGGCGGCTGCGCCTGGACGGTGGCATAAATGGTGCTGGTCAATGTGTATCCAACCCAAGCTGAAATACATATGACCGACTTTTTTGAAATGCTTGGCAACATTGCCCGCCGCAGAAATGTGGAAACGGGATCGCCTTTTGCCTCGGTGAAGGCAGTCGACAAATGGTTGAAAGCATTGCCGTCCGATTCGGATTACGACGCGCACCATGCGCTGGTCGAGGGGATGGAGCGTTTTAATGCAGAGAACGAGGTGGCCACGCTTGGGCGCATGCAGGCCTTGTTGAAACTGGAAGCGGTTGGCTTGCCACTGCAGTCTCGCGTGGTGGATCAGTATGTGCGGAATCAGGCGACGTTTCGCCTGGCGCGGCAGGCCTTGTGGCGCGAGACCTGGGTATTCTGGTCTCTGCAGGCGGACGCCTGGCTGGGGATGCTGAAGCAGGCTTATCGGGGACCGCATAGCGCGGAACTCAAGCCGTATGTTGCCGACATGGCGGTTCGTGCGTTGCGCTACGCAGGGCTGGTGATGCGCTGGGATTACCATCAGGCGCGCAACCCGGCGGCGTCCGGCTGGTGCCGTCTGCACAAGATTTACCGTCTGGTCGAGCGCGACGGCCTGGCGCGGGGTGAGGTGATCTTCAATTCGCGCTCAACCCATTGCGCACGCGAATATTCGCTGGCCATGCTGATGGGGCTGGTGCAGCCGGTGGGCTACCGTGCCCAGGAAATCGAGGCCATTGCGCAGATATTTGAAGGCTATGCCGGTTTGGCTTTGCCGGAAAAAGTGCCGCAGCAAGGCGTGCATACCCACATGGTGGATTTGTCGCAGGACGAAGGTGCCTATGTGGCGGAGAACGGGTGGGGACAGGGGCGTCGCCTGCGCTACTTTGCCTTGCGCCCCTTGATCGAGTATCTGAAGGCGCTTGATTCAAGCCCGGATGCCGAGTCCGATCAGTTTTTTACGCGCCAGGTCGCAAGCTTGATCGAACGGGGCGGAATTCGCCGCAACCGTCAGCGTACGCACCGTTTCGGCCGGGTGTGGGTGGCAGCCGGGATGGTCAATATTCTGTCAGCGCTGCTGGGTCCTGCTGCGGCCAAAAGTAACCCGGTGCTTGAACCCTGGATGCTGCGTGACGAAAGTACGGATGGTTTGGGATTTGCATTGCCTGAAGATCAGGTGCTGCCTCATGGCCGCTTGGTGGCGGTGAGCTGGGATCCTGCAGAAAACGTCTGGCAATTGCTGGCGACACGCTGGAACCGTGAAGAAGATGGCCAGAATCTGGTCGGGACGCAGCGGTTGTCGCGTCATCCAAAACGGGTAGAAATTTATTTTGATGAGCCGGGTGCTGACGCAGCCCTGGAAAAAGTCTGGGCGGTGTATTTGCCGATGACGCATACCGAACAGAGCGTGAGCAATCTGCTGATTCCGCAGAGTCACTACAAACTGGGCGCGCCACTGATGCTACGTGAGGACGACGCAGTCTATCGCCTGCGCTTGGGCGAGGTGCAGGAAAGCCATGAAGAATGGCTGCGCGTGAGCATGGATGTGGTGGGACGCGAACAGGAGCTTGCAGTAGCGGCTTGAGCTACGCTGAAACCGGATTGATGCGGGGTTTAGCGTGAGCGGATGTCGCCGAAATGGAAGTTGAATGTGCCGTTGCGGCGGTCGTCGAAATATTGCTCCAGCGTGGCACGCACGGTGCGAAAGGCGATTTCATCCCAGGGAATTTCGGCCTCAGTGAAGAGCCGGGTTTCCAGGGATTCGATGCCTGACTTGAAGTCCAGGTCGAGCAGCCGGGCGCGAAACATGAGATACACCTGATTGATGTGCGGCAGGTTGTACAAGGTATACAGACCGCTCACCTCGATGCGGGCGCCAGCTTCTTCCCAGGTCTCGCGCGCGGCGCCTTCAAGCGTGGTTTCGCCGTTTTCCATAAAGCCGGCGGGTAGCGTCCACAAGCCGTATTTGGGCTCAATGGCGCGGCGACACAACAATACCTTGTCCTCCCATTCCGGGATGCAACCCACGACCATTTTGGGGTTCTGATAATGGATCGTGCCGCAATCGGGGCAAATATGGCGTGGCAGGTGATCGCCATCCGGTACGCGCAGCATGACGGTGCTGCCGCATTCACTGCAAAAATTCATGTTGCGTCCAATCAGCCGGGATGGGGCACGGTATCAAAATGCGGCAGGTTTGTTCAATGACTGTCTCGATCAAGCGCAGTTCAATCTCAACTTATAGTCCGATTCCGAAGACGGCCAGACGGTCTTTTGCAGCATCGGTTTGCCCGCGCCAGTTTTTTGCACTACGGGTTTGAATCCACTGGCTGGGCAGGCTGAGATCCGCACCCACGCTGATGAGGGTGGTGGGCGCGAGCGTTTGCGCCAGGGCTTCCAGCAGGGCTGCGCTGCGGTAGGGCGTTTCGATGAAAAGCTGGGTGGCGCGGTCGCGGCGGGCGGTCTGTTCGAGCGTGCGGATGGCCTGGCTGCGCTCCGGTTCTTTGGCGGGCAGGTAGCCGCGGAAAGCGAAGCGCTGGCCGCCCAGCCCCGAGGCCATCAGCGCCAGCAGGATCGACGAAGGGCCGATCAGCGGCACGACCGGGATGCCTTCACGATGCGCGGCGAGGACGAGTGCCGCGCCGGGGTCGGCGACCGCAGGGCAGCCGGCCTCGGACAGCAGGCCGACATCGTGCCCGGCCTTGAGCGGCGCCAGCAGCGCGGGTATCAAGGCGGCGGGGGTGTGCTCGTTGAGCTCTTCGATATGCAGTGCCTGGATCGGCTGCGGGTGCCCCATGGCCTTGAGATGCGCGCGCGCGGTTTTGGCGCGTTCGACGACGAAGTACTCGAGGCGGCGGGCGACGGCGAGGGTATCCGGCGGCAGGCAGGTGTGCGGATCGACCGGGCCCAGCGGAACCGGGATCAGGTAGAGGCTGGCCATGTCAGTTTGCCGCTTTCCAGGTCAGTACATCGAGGCCTTCGTTGGCGAGCATCTCGGTCAGCGCCATCAGCGGCAGGCCGATCAGTGCGGTGGGGTCGGGACTGTCCATGCGCGTCATCAGGGCGATACCGAGCGCTTCGCTTTTGGCCGAACCGGCGCAGTCGTAGGGCGTTTCCTTTTCGAGGTAGGCGGTGATCTGCGCGTCGGTGAGCGGGCGGATGTGGACCACGGTCGGCACGTCGCGCGTCTGAGAGTGTCCGGTTTTGCTGTTGAGCAAGGTCAGCGCGGTGTGGAACACCATGGCGCGGCCCTGCATTTTTTTCAGTTGGGTGAAGGCGTTGTCGAAGTTGCCGGGTTTGCCGAGTTGCTCGCTGTCCAGCATCAGCACCTGGTCGGAGCCGATGATGAGCGCGTCGGGATAGGTTGAGGCTGCAGCCTGCGCTTTCAGCACCGACAGCCGCAACGCTGTGGCGGAGGGCGTTTCGTCCGGCAGTGGGGTTTCGTCGACATTGGGCGACAGCACCTCGAACGGAATGCCCAGGCGCGACAGCAGCTCGCGCCGGTAGCGCGAAGTCGAAGCAAGAACGAGTGTCATTCTGGCTGAATCTCGACCAGCGCCATGTCGGGCGTTACCGCATCGCCTTTCTTGGCGAAGATGCTGATGACGATGCCGGCGATGGGTGCCTGCACTTCGTTTTCCATTTTCATCGCTTCGATCACGAGTATGCCGTCACCGGCCTTGACCACTTGCCCGATGCTGACCAGCACGTCGACGATGGTGCCGGGCATGGCGGCGGTCACGTGGCCAGGGTGGCTGGCGTGCGGTTTCTGGCCGGGCGCAGCCGATGCTGTGGCCTTGCCCTTGCGCGGCGCGTTGTCGCCGCTGGATGCTACGGCGACTTCGTTCAGCGGTTCGACCAGCACTTCTTCGGTGACGCCATCGATCGACACGAAATAGGGGCGCTGGGTAGCGTCGGAGCGGCCGCTGCCCGACAGCTTGATATGGTAGGTCTCGCCGTGCAGCGTGATCTTGAATTCGTCGGCGGCATAGCGTGGCGCACTGTCCTGCTGCGACGTACCCTGCGGCAGCAACTGCTCGGGTTTGAGGCTGCCGGCGGCACGTTCCTGAAGCCAGGTTTTACCGATTTCAGGAAACATGGCGTAGGTCAGCACGTCTTCGTCGGACTTGGCCAGCCCCTCGATTTCGCCGCGCAGCTTGTCGAGTTCGTCTCCCAGCAGATCGGCAGGACGGCAGGTGGTGATGTTGAGGTCACCAATGGCTATTTTGCGCACTTCCTCGTTGATGTGCCCCGGCGCGCGGCCGTAACGGCCTTGCAGGTAAAGCTTCACTTCGTTGGTGACCGACTTGTAGCGCGCGCCGGTCATCACGTTCAGCGCGGCCTGGGTGCCGACGATCTGCGAGGTGGGGGTGACCAGCGGCGGATAGCCGAGGTCTTCGCGCACCCGCGGGATTTCCTCGAGCACGGCATCCATCTTGTCGAGCGCGCCTTGTTCCTTGAGCTGGTTGGCCAGGTTGGAAATCATGCCGCCCGGCACCTGGTTGATCAGGACGCGGGTGTCGGTGCCGGTGAAGGCCGATTCGTATTGCCAGTATTTTTTGCGCGTTTCCTTGAAGTAGGCGGAGATTTCCTCGATCAGCGGCAGCGACAGCCCGGTGTCGTATTGCGTGCCTGCCAGCGCTGCGACCAGACTTTGCGTGGTGGGGTGGCTGGCGCCTTCGGCAAATGCGCCGACGCAGGTGTCGATGATCGTTGCGCCGGCCTCGATCGCTTTCAGATGGGTCATGTGCGCCAGACCTGACGTGGCGTGGCTGTGGGTATGCACGGGAAGATTGGTCGCGGCGCGGATCGCACCCACCAGCTCAAACGCGGTGTAGGGCGTGAGCAACCCCGCCATGTCCTTGATTGCAATGGTGTCGCAACCCATTTCGGCCAGCCCCTTGGCGAGTTCGACAAAGTGCGGGATGTTGTGTACCGGGCTGGTGGTGTAACAGACGGTGCCTTCGGCGTGCTTGCCGGCGGCTTTGACGGCTTCGACCGACACTTGAAGATTACGCAGATCGTTCATCGCATCAAAAATGCGGAACACGTCGACGCCGTTGTCGGCCGACTTTTGCACAAAGGCGCGTACTACGTCATCGGAATAATTGCGGTAGCCGAGCAGGTTCTGTCCGCGCAGCAACATCTGGATGCGCGTGTTCGGCAGAGCTTTTCTCAGCTGGCGCAGGCGTTGCCATGGGTCTTCGCGCAGAAAACGCACGCAGGCGTCGAAGGTGGCACCGCCCCAGGCTTCCAGCGACCAGAAGCCGACCTGGTCGAGCTTGCTGCAGATCGGCAGCATGTCTTCGGTGCGCATGCGGGTGGCGATGAGCGACTGGTGGCCGTCGCGCAGGACGAGATCGGTAACGAATACTTTGGCCATGATTACAACCCTTGATGAGCGGCGATGGCGGCGGCGATGGCAGCGGCCATCACTTCCGGTGGTTTCTTTTCGGTGTATTGCGTGAGTTCCGGGTGGTCGTCGACAAAACTGGTGTTGAAGCGGCCGCTGCGGAACTCGGGGTTCTTGAGAATTTCCTGGTAATACGGGATCGTCGTCTTCACGCCATACACCAGCATGTCGGCGAGCGCGCGACTGCCGCGCGCGATGGTCGCGTCCCAGTTCAGGTTCCACACCGTGAGCTTGGCGCACATGGAATCGAAATAGGGCGGAATCACATAATCGGTGTAGATCGCCGCATCCACCCGGACGCCGGGGCCGCCCGGCGAGTAATAGCGCGTGATGCGGC
>MGZO01000106.1:50192-64037 GCA_001802655.1 Hydrogenophilales bacterium RIFOXYD1_FULL_62_11 | reverse complement strand
TGTCGACGCCAGTGATGGTTTCGGTGATCGGATGCTCGACCTGCAGGCGGGTGTTCATTTCCATGAAATAGAACTGATTGTCCTGGTCGAGCAGGAACTCCACCGTGCCGGCATTGACGTAGCCCACCGATTTGGCGGCGCGCACCGCCAGCTTGCCGATGTATTGCCGTTGCGCTTCGGTTAACTGCGGGCTCGGGGCGATTTCGATCAGTTTCTGGTTGCGCCGCTGGATCGAGCAATCGCGCTCGAACAGGTGAATGACGTTGCCCTGGTTGTCGCCGAGAATCTGCACTTCGATGTGCTTGGGGCGCACCACGCATTTTTCGACGAACACTTCCGGCTTGCCAAAAGCCTTGCTGGCTTCCGACACCACGCGGTCGTAGTTCTTCAGCAGATCAGCTTCACTGTCGCAGCGGCGGATACCGCGCCCGCCGCCGCCGTTGGTGGCTTTCAACATCACCGGGTAGCCGATTTTATTCGCCAGCGTGCGCGCTTCCTCGACGTTTTCCAGGTTGTGGTCCGAGCCGGGCGTGACCGGGATGCCTGCTGCAATCATGGCATTGCGCGCCTGGATCTTGTCGCCCATCTGGCGAATCACCTCTGGCGAGGGGCCGATAAAGCGGATGCCGCGGCGTGCGCAAATGGTCGCAAGGTCAGGGTTTTCAGAGAGAAAACCGTAGCCCGGATGCAGCGCATCGCAACCCGAAGCCGCCGCCAGATTGACCAGCGTGTGCGCATTGAGGTAGCCCAGAATCGGATCTTTGCCGATGTGATAGGCCTCATCGGCCTTCTTTACATGCAGGGCGTGGCGGTCGGCGTCAGTGTAAATCGCGACCGATTTGATCCCGAGTTCGGCACAGGCACGAACGATGCGGACAGCGATCTCGCCCCGGTTGGCGACCAGTATTTTCTTGAGCATGAGCGAGGTTGGGGTGGTGGCTGGGGTTTCTTTGACAAAAAGAACGCGAAATCATATCATTGCGGGCTAATGTTGCTGGCCATGTCTTCCAGGTGCGTCATGAATGAATCCCCCAAGCTTTCGCCAACTGAGGTTGATCCGTGGCGTTTTTGCAAGGACGGGCAGTCGTGGGAAATCCGATCTGATGTGGCTGCGTTTCCGCGTCTCGCCGATGAATTTACGCAAGGCACCCTGCTCTGTCGAGTGCTTGGACGTGTGAATCAGCGGGGCAGTTTGTCCCTGCAGTTGGCGGTCAGTGGCGAAGTGAAAATGACGTGTCAACGTTGCTTGAATGGTATGCCCTACACGGTTGATCTCGAGCGCACTTTGTATTTGGCGCGAAATGAGGCCGAGATGGAGCGTCTGGACGCGCTGCCCGGCAGTGATGCGATCCAGGCAGGCGAGACCTTGAGTCTGGTCGAGCTGGTTGAAGATGAAGTGCTGCTGAGCTTGCCGGTAGCGGTGATGCACGCAGAAGGTAAATGCCCCGTTTGAGGGGCGCTTTGGTTTTTAAACCGGGTTTTTAAAAGTAATTTTTAACGCACCAGATTTTGGCGCGATGATTTTTAAGGAGTAGGAAATGGCTGTTCAGCAGAATAAAAAATCCCCGTCCAAGCGCGGCATGCACCGTTCGCACGATTTCCTGACCGCACCGGCGCTGGCAGTTGAAGCGACCACGGGCGAGGCTCACCTGCGTCACCATATCAGCCCCAACGGCTTTTATCGTGGCCGTAAAGTCGTCAAGACCAAAGGCGATTGATTTTTTGCGCCACGTTTGATCGCGCTGTGTTTAATCACACCGACGTGGCGCGTTCAATTCAGCCCATTCTTCCGGCTGCATGAGAAATATCACAGTTGCCATTGATGTCATGGGGGGCGACCACGGCCCTCATGTCACGGTTCCGGCGGCGCTACGTTGTCTCGCGCGTCATTCCGACCTGAATGTGATTCTGGTCGGGCCGCAGGATATCGTTGCGGCCGAACTCAAGGCGCGCCGTGCCAAGACCAGTCCACGACTTATCGTTCGTCATGCCAGTCAGGTGGTGGCAATGGATGAGGCGCCCGCGCTCGCGTTACGCGGAAAAAAAGACTCCTCGATGCGCGTGGCGATCGATCTGGTCAAGTCTGGCGAAGCCGATGCCTGCGTATCGGCTGGTAACACCGGTGCCCTGATGGCAACCGCGCGCTTCGTCCTCAAAACCCTGCCCGGCATCGATCGCCCGGCGATTGCCGCCGTGATGCCCACCATCAGTGGGCACGCGCTGGTGCTGGATATGGGGGCCAACGTCGATTGCACGGCTGAGCACTTGCTGCAGTTCGGCATCATGGGCGCGATGCTGGTGTCAGCCGTGGAACACATACCCAATCCGAGCGTGGGCCTGCTGAATATCGGCGAAGAGGACATCAAGGGCAATGAGGTGGTGAAGCAGGCTTCCATCTTGTTGCGCGACAGTCACCTCAATTTCTACGGCAATGTGGAAGGTAACGATATTTTCAAAGGTACGACTGACGTGGTGGTGTGCGATGGATTCGTCGGCAATGTCACGCTGAAGGCCTCCGAAGGGCTGGCCAAAATGATTGCCACGACGTTGCGTGCCGAATTCAAGCGCAATTGGCTGACCCGGCTCTCCGGTTTGATGGCCTTGCCTGTTCTCAATGCATTCAAGCGGCGACTCGATCCACGCCGCTACAACGGCGCCACGTTGCTGGGGCTGAAAGGCGTGGTGGTGAAAAGCCACGGTTCGGCTGATCGCTTTGCGTTCGAGCACGCGATCGGTACAGCCTGTGATGAAGTTCGCAACAACGTGCTGAAACGCATCACCGACCAGACTCAACTTTTGCAACGGGTGCCCGCTTGACCTATTCCCGTATTCTCGGCACCGGCAGCTATCTGCCGGCGCACATCCTCACCAACGCTGATCTTGAGAAACTGGTTGAGACGAACGATCAATGGATTGTCGATCGAACCGGCATTCGTGAGCGCCACATTGCTGCCGAGGGCGAGTTCACCAGTGATCTCGCCACCCAGGCGGCGCGTCATGCACTCGATGCGGCTGGGTTGGCAGTTGACGACATCGATATGCTGCTGGTCGCCACGACCACTCCCGATCTGGTGTTCCCCAGTACTGCCTGCATCGTGCAGTCCAAGCTCGGCATGACCAATGGCAAACCGGCGTTTGACTTGCAGGCCGTGTGCAGCGGATTTGTTTATGCGCTTTCGGTGGCAGACCAGTTCATCAAGACCGGCGCTGCCAAACATGTGCTGGTGATCGGTGCTGAAACGCTGTCACGCATCACCGACTGGAACGATCGCGGTAACTGCATCCTGTGGGGGGATGGCGCAGGTGCCGTGGTGCTCGGCGCATCCAGCGAACCCGGCATTATCGCCACGCACATTCATGCTGACGGCCGCCACAAGGAATTGCTGCGCACCACCACCGGCACCTCGACCGGTTCGCACGAGCCCGCGCTGATGCGCATGGAAGGCAACGCGGTGTTCAAGATGGCGGTCAACACGCTTGATCGCATCGTTGACGAAACGCTCGAAGCCAATGGTTTGCAAAAATCCGATATCGACTGGCTGGTGCCGCACCAGGCGAATATCCGCATCATTTCCGCCACCGCGAAGAAGCTCGGCATGAGCATGGACCGTGTCGTCACCACCGTGGCGGACCATGGCAATACTTCAGCTGCATCGGTGCCGCTGGCGTTTGATGTGGCAGTGCGCGATGGCCGTATCCAGCGTGGCCAGATGGTGCTGATGGAAGCCTTTGGCGGCGGCTTTACCTGGGGCTCCGCGCTCCTCAAGTATTAAGGTATTCGAATGAAACTGGCTTTTGTATTTCCGGGACAGGGCTCGCAGTCGGTCGGCATGATGCAAGGGTGGGGCGAGCGTGCCGAAGTGCGTGCCACCTTCGCTGAAGCCTCTGACGCGCTGGGCCAGGATCTGTGGGCGTTGGTGATGGACGGCCCGGTCGATCTGCTTAATCAGACCATTAACACCCAGCCCGCGATGCTGGCAGCCGATATCGCCGCCTGGCGCGTGTGGCTGGCGGCGGGCGGCGCAATGCCGGCGTTGATGGCGGGCCACAGCCTCGGCGAATACGCCGCGCTGGTGGCAGCCGGCGCGCTCGGCTTTTCCGATGCGATCAGGCTGGTGCGTTTCCGCGCCGAGGCGATGCAGGCGGCGGTGCCCGAAGGTGTTGGCGCGATGGCGGCGATTCTGGGGCTGGACGACGATGCCGTGCGCGCAGTCTGTGCTGGCGCCGCGGCAGGGGAAGTGGTCGAGGCGGTCAACCTCAACTCGCCCGGTCAGGTGGTTATTGCGGGCAACAAGGCTGCGGTGGAACGTGCCATGGTGCTGGCGAAAGAAAAGGGCGCCAAACGCGCGTTACCGTTGCCGGTCAGCGTGCCGTCGCACTCCTCGTTGATGCTGCCCGCCGCCGAAAAACTGCTGGCGCACCTGCAAAACGTGGTGATTGCCACGCCGATCATTCCCGTGCTGCACAACACGGATGTGCTGAGTCATGCGGGGGCGGATGCGATCCGGATTGCGCTGGCGAAGCAACTGCATACGCCGGTACGCTGGGTCGAGACCGTGCAGGCTTTGAAGGCAGCCGGAATCGAGCGCGTGATCGAATGCGGCCCTGGCAAAGTGCTGGCAGGGCTCAACAAACGCATCGACGATAGTCTGCCGGCCGTGGCGCTGGTGGACGCAGACAGCCTGACTGCTGCGCTTAATCAATAAGGACTCAACATGCAGCAAGCACACCTCGCGGATAGCGCGAATCTTGAAGGGCAAATAGCGCTGGTCACCGGCGCCAGTCGTGGAATTGGTCAGGCGATTGCGCTGGCGCTCGGCCAGGCTGGCGCCACCGTGATCGGCACAGCCACCAGCGACAAGGGCGCACAGGCTATCAGCGATTACCTGGCTGCTGCCCAGGTCAAAGGCTGCGGCATGAACCTCAATGTCACCGACGGCACTGCCGTGGATGCGGTCATCACCGCGATTAACACCCGGTTCGGTGATATC
Source organism: Hydrogenophilales bacterium RIFOXYD1_FULL_62_11 (assembly GCA_001802655.1). Lineage (GTDB taxonomy): Bacteria > Pseudomonadota > Gammaproteobacteria > Burkholderiales > Thiobacillaceae > Thiobacillus. The sequence goes on along the minus strand of MGZO01000106.1, from coordinate 59,046 downwards.
GGCATTCTGGTCAACAACGCAGGAATCACGCGCGACAATCTGCTGATGCGGATGAAGGACGAGGAATGGGATGACATCGTGGCGACCAACCTCACCTCTGTTTTCAGATTGTCGCGTGCCGTGCTGCGCGCGATGATGAAAGCGCGCACTGGACGCATCATCAGCATTGCCTCGGTTGTCGGTGCAATGGGCAACGCCGGGCAGACCAACTACAGCGCAGCCAAGGCTGGCATCATGGGCTTTACCAAGTCGCTGGCGCGTGAGGTCGGCAGCCGCAATATCACCGTCAACTGTGTCGCGCCGGGCTTTATTGATACCGACATGACGCGTGCGCTGCCCGATGCACAGCGTCAGGCTTTGCTGAACCACATTCCACTGGGACGCCTGGGTTCTGTCGAAGATATTGCGCAGGCCGTGCTGTTTCTGGCGTCGCCTGCTGCGGGCTACATTTCCGGTACGACTTTGCATGTCAATGGCGGCATGTACATGGCGTGAGCGCCAGCAAATTTTGGGTGTAACTTTGATAGAATTCAGGGCTACCCTTTTCAGCAGCTTCAATTTCACGGCTTCAGTTTGATTGAAGCCACATTTTTTCAAAGAGGAAATCAGTAATGGAAAACGTGCAGCGTGTATTTAAAGTCGTCGCCGAGCAATTGGGCGTGAGCGAAGCAGACATCAAGAACGAGTCTTCCTTCGTGGGTGACCTGGGTGCGGATTCGCTCGATACGGTTGAGTTGGTGATGGCGCTTGAGGAAGAATTCGGCTGCGAGATTCCCGATGAGGACGCAGAAAAAATCACCACTGTCCAGCAGGCAATTGACTACGTCAACAGCCACTCAAGCTGATCGTTCACCCAGCAAGAAGGACTGACTTTTGTCCAAACGTCGCGTTGTCGTTACCGGACTGGGGGTCATTTCCCCTGTCGGCAATACCATTCCGGAGGCTTGGGAAAACCTGGTCGCCGGTCGTTCCGGAATCACCCGGATCACCCGCTTTGATCCCACGTCATTTGCTTCGCAAATAGCTGGTGAAGTCAAAAACTTCGAGGTTGAAAAATATATCAACCCGAAGGAAGCCCGGCGCATGGATACCTTCATCCAGTTCGGCATGGCCGCTGGAATCCAGGCGATGAACGACTCGGGTCTGGAAGTCACTGAAGCCAACGCGGACCGCATTGGCATCAATATCGGTTCAGGTATCGGTGGTCTGCCGCTGATCGAAGATACGCATGGTTTGTTGCTGGAATCCGGACCAAGAAAGATTTCGCCTTTCTTTATCCCGGGTTCCATCATCAACATGATTTCCGGCAATCTGTCCATTCAGTTCGGAATCAAGGGCCCCAACCTCGCTGTTGTGACGGCCTGCTCGACAGGTCTGCATGCAATTGGCTTGTCTGCCCGCATGATTGCGTATGGCGATGTCGACGTGATGCTTGCAGGGGGCGCTGAATGTGCGACCTCGCCGTTGGGCGTAGGCGGCTTCTCGGCAGCGCGCGCATTGTCGACGCGCAACGACGATCCAGCGACCGCCAGCCGGCCGTGGGACAAGGATCGTGACGGCTTTGTGCTGGGTGAAGGCGCCGGCGTGATGGTGCTCGAAGAGTACGAGCACGCCAAGGCGCGTGGCGCCAGGATCTATGCTGAAGTAGCAGGTTTTGGCATGAGTGGTGATGCCTATCACATTACCTCGCCCAGCACTGACGGCCCCAGGCGGTCGATGTTGAATGCGCTGCGGGATGCCGGTCTGAACCCCGACCAGATTCAGTATGTCAACGCACACGGTACCTCGACCCCGCTCGGCGACAAGAATGAAACCGATGCGATCAAGCTTGCCATGGGCGATGCAGCCTACAAAACAGTGGTCAACTCGACCAAGTCGATGACCGGCCATTTGCTGGGCGGGGCGGGTGGCGTTGAATCGGTGTTTACCGTCCTGGCCGTCCATCATCAGGTGTCGCCGCCGACCATCAATATCTTTTCGCAAGACCCGGAGTGTGATCTTGATTACTGCGCGAATACCGCGCGGGACATGAAGATTGAAGCAGCACTGAAAAACAACTTCGGGTTTGGCGGCACCAACGGTTCACTCATTTTCAAACGCGTTTGACGCCAACGGCACACGGTCAGGCTAGGCCGGAAATCCGGGAATGGTCTGACCATCCTGATCTGATTGGTCTGCAGGCTTCCAATCCCCAGCGCTATCCAGGCTTGTTCTTGAGTAGCGGCGACACCGGGTGGGATGTGTTGTTTGCCTTTCCGCAGGACGTCATGCGTATCGAGTCCGTCGGAGACCTGCATCGTTTGCAGGCGCATCCGGCCATGCAGCTTCATCCGTGCTTAACTCACCCCATTCAACAGGGCTTACCGTTTACAGGCGGCTGGCTGTGCGCCTTGGCGTATGAATTGGGCGCAGCGTTCGAACCTCATGTCGGGTTGCCTGACGATGCGGATTTTCCCCTGGCCTGGCTGGCGCGCATACCCGCTGCGATTCTGTTCGAGCGAAACAGCGGACGTTGTGTGCTGGTGGCTGAATCCGGTCAGCGTGCGCTGATCGATGAGCTGGCGCATGATCTTGCGTCCCCGTCCGACCCCGTGCCTGCGCTGCCTGAATTGAGTGCGTTGCATGAAGACGCGCCCGCTGCATTTCTGGCGGGAGTTGCCCGCATCCAGGACTACATCCGCGCGGGTGACGTGTTTCAGGTAAACCTGTCACGCGGCTGGCAGGCTGATTTTGCCGTGCCTGTTGCGCCGGCCGCCTTGTTTAAGCGCCTTATGGCGCGCAATCCCGCACCTTATTCCGCGCTGTTGCAGATGGGCGAGTGGGCCATTGTGAGTTCCTCGCCCGAACGGCTGGTGCGCCTCGGTGCTGACGGGATGCTGGAAACCCGGCCGATTGCCGGCACCCATCCGCGCAGCGAAGACCTTGTGGAAGATGCTGCGTTGCGTGCACGTCTGCATGCGCACCCCAAGGAACGCGCAGAGCACGTCATGCTGGTTGATCTGGAACGCAACGATCTGGGGCGGGTTTGTGTGGCCGGCAGCGTCAAGGTGGATGCGTTGATGGATGTCACCAGTTATCGACACGTGCATCACATCGAATCGACCGTAAGCGGAGAATTGCGCGAAGGGCTGACGGTGTTCGATGCCCTGCGCGCGGTGTTTCCTGGCGGCACCATAACCGGCTGTCCGAAGATACGCACGATGCAGATCATTCAGGAACTTGAGCAGACACCACGCCGCAGCTACACCGGTAGCGTCGGTTATATCAATCACGATGGCAGCTTTGATTTCAATATCCTGATCCGTAGTTTTCTGTTGCGCGGCCATGAATTGAGTTTTCGTGCCGGTGCGGGAATCGTGGCCGATTCGGATGCCATTCGCGAACTCGACGAAACCCGCGCGAAGGCGCGTGGGTTATTGCGCACGCTGGAGGCCACATGATCCGTGTCAATGGCCAGGCGACCGATACGCTGAACGCGCGGGATCGCGGGCTGGCTTATGGCGACGGTGTATTTCGTACCCTGTGCACCGAAGCCGGTCAGCCGGTGTGGTGGGCCGATCATTACGCCAAGCTCGAAGCCGATTGTTCAGTGTTGATGCTGGATTGCCCGGATCAGAACGAATTGCGCGCCGAAGTGTGCCAGGTGGCTGAAGCCGGGCAAGGCGTTGTCAAGATCGTGCTGACACGGGGTATGGGTGCGCGTGGGTATGCCTTGCCTGAAAATCCTGCGACAACCTGCGTAGTGCTGGCTTCAGCACTGCCGCAGCAGGTAAAGCCCGCTGACGGCATCCATGCACGCTGGTGCAAATTCAAGCTGGCACGGCAACCCCGGCTGGCCGGAGTCAAGCACCTGAACCGGCTGGAAAATGTGCTGGCACGCGCAGAGTGGGATGATCCCGAGATTTTTGAAGGACTGTTGTGCGACGATCTGGGCGTAGTCATCAGTGGCGTGATGAGCAATGTGTTCTGGGTGAAGGCTGGCGAACTGTATACCCCGGATTTGAGTCAATGCGGTGTCGCGGGCGTGGCCAGAATGCGCCTGCTGCGTGCCGCAGCGCGCCGGGGAATGCGCGCCCATATCGATCGTTTTCTGCCGGCCCAGCTCCTCGCCGCTGACGAAGTGATGATCTGCAACAGCCTTATTGGCGTGCGCCATGTGGCCCGGTTGGCTGACACGACCTGGTCGTCTGCAGGCTGGACAACTCTCTTGAATGACGCCTTGTATGAAAACGTTGATTAAACGACTGTTTCTGTTGATATTTCTGGCTGCACTGATGGGTGCGGGCGGACTGGCCTGGTATGCCATGCAACCTTTGCATATTGATCCGCTGCCTCGAACCCTTAATGTGACGCCAGGAACCAATTTGCGCAGTCTGAGCACGATGCTCGAACGCGAAGGCGTGATTGGCAATGCGTCGGTGTTCTGGCTGCTTGGACGCGTGCTGGGCAAAGGCGGCATGCTTAAGCTCGGGGTGTATACGCTGGACAAGCCGCTTACGCCGCTGGCGCTCTACGCCAAATTCGAGCGTGGCGAAGTCTCGCAGGCAATCATTCAGCTTATCGAAGGTAAAAACTGGCGCGAAGTGCGCGCAGTGCTTGCGGCACAGCCCCTGTTGAGGAATGACAGTGCAGCCATGAGCGACGCCGAGCTCATGCGCGCAATTGGCGCAGAAGAAAGCCACCCAGAAGGGACGCTCTTTCCCGATACCTATTTCTACGCGCCGCATACATCCGATCTCGATGTGTTGCGTCGTGCCTATCGCTTGCAGCGCGACAAACTACAGGCCGCCTGGGAACTGCGTGCGCCCGGGTTGCCGTACCGCACCCCGTATGAGGCGCTGATCATGGCGTCTATCGTCGAAAAGGAGACGGGCGCAGCATTTGAGCGCCCCGAGATTGCCGGCGTGTTCATCAACCGGCTCAGGCTGGGCATGCGTCTGCAAACCGATCCCACTGTGATCTATGGATTGGGCGAACGCTTCGACGGCAATTTGCGCCGCGCCGACCTGCAACGCGACACGCCGTATAACACCTACACGCGTGCCGGGCTGCCACCAACGCCGATTGCGATGCCAAGCGAAGCCGCCATCCGGGCCGCGCTCAACCCGGCCAATACGCAGGCGCTGTATTTCGTCGCGCGGGGCAACGGCACCCATGTTTTTTCGCGCACTCTCGATGCACATAACCGCGCGGTAAACCGCTACCAACGATGAGCATGCCTGGCAAATTCATTACGCTTGATGGTGTCGATGGCGCCGGTAAAAGCACCCACCTGGGCTTTGTTGCCGACTGGCTGCGCCAGCAGGGCAGGGAGGTCATCGTCACCCGTGAACCTGGGGGCACGCCGCTGGGCGAAACCCTGCGCGAACTGCTGCTGCATCGCGAGATGGATGCGGACACCGAGTTGCTGCTGATGTTCGCTGCGCGGCAGGAACACCTGGCTCAACTGATACTGCCCGCGCTGGCGCGTGGCGCGTGGGTGCTGTCAGACCGCTTTACCGATGCCAGCTACGCCTACCAGTGTGGCGGCCGTGGCATTGCCGTGGAACGCATTGCCGCGCTGGAAGCCTGGGTGCAGCGCGGTTTTGCGCCCGATCTGACCCTGTTGTTCGATGTGCCGCCGGAGGTGGCCGAGGCGCGCCGTTCCGCTGCGCGCACTGCCGACCGTTTCGAGCGTGAGGCCGACCCCTTCTTCAACCGGGTGCGCCAGGCTTATCTGGATCGTGCCCAAGCGAATCCCCTGCGCATTCGGGTGCTGGATGCGCGTCACACCATAGCCGAGCTGCAGGCGGAAATCAGCCGGCTGCTGCAGGAGCTGTTGTGAACGCACCTTATCCCTGGCTGGAGTCGTCCTGGCAGCGCTTGCTGGCGAGTCGCTCACGCCCGGCGCAGGCCTTGTTGCTGGCGGGGCCGCGCGGCGTGGGTAAAGGCGGGCTGGCGCTGGCATGGGCGCAAACCCTGCTGTGCGAAGCGCCTCTGACCGATGGCAGTGCCTGCGGCAACTGTCCGGCCTGCCACTGGTTCGAGGCAGGCACCCACCCGGATTTTCAGCTTGTTACCCTGCAGGAAAAAACCACCAAGGAAGGCGATACGCGGATGGCAACCGCCATCGAGGTCGATCAGGCGCGCGAAGCGGTCGATTTCGTCCGCTTGTCGACGTATCGGGCCGGGTGTCGCGTCGTGCTGGTCAACCCGGCCGATACCCTGAATGTCGCCTCTGCCAACGCCTTGTTAAAGGTACTGGAAGAGCCGCCGTTAATGACAGTATTCGTGCTGGTATCGGATCAGCCGCGCCGCTTGCTGCCAACCATCCGCAGCCGTTGTACCCGGCTCGATATCGGCTTGCCGCCGGTTGAATTGGCTGCGCAATGGTTGGCTCGCCAGGGTGTGGATGATGCGGTGAATCTGCTGGCGCTGGCAGGAGGATCACCGCTTGATGCGCAGCGCTGGGTGGGCAGTGGCGAACTGGAAGAGCGTCGTGGGGTGCTGGAAGGGCTGGCGCGTCCCGATCAGCTGGATCCGGTGACGCTGGGCGAGCGCTGGAAAGCGGTCAGTCCCCAGACCTGGCATAAGGTAGTGTACAAGTGGCTGGACGATTTGCTGGCTGTGAAATTGCAAGGTGAGGTACGCTTTAACCGCGATTTTTCGGACGTGCTGGGACGGTTGGGTAAACGGGCTGATCTGGCAGGTTTGCTGGCATTGGCCAAAATGCAGGCAGCGGAGGGCAGGACGCTGGCGCATCCACTTAACCGGAGCCTGCAGTTGCAAGCCTGGTTGATTCAATACCGACATGTGTTCGATTAACGAAGAGAAACGATCATGAGTGCAATGCCAAATGATGTCACCGGACAGGTTCGCCCAGGCGTACTGTCTCTTTCGATCAAGGAAAAGTCAGCCTTGTTCGCAGCCTTCATGCCCTTTATCAAGGGCGGCGGATTGTTCATTCCGACCAATAAATCCTACAAGATGGGCGAAGACGTATTCATGTTGCTGACCCTCATGGATGACCCTACCAAGCTTCCGGTATCCGGCAAGGTGGTGTGGGTGACGCCCGCCGGTTCGCACGGTGGCCGCACGCAAGGTGTAGGTGTACAGTTCGCGGCGAACGAAAGCGGTCGGGCCGCTGAAAAGAAAATTGAAGGCTTTCTCGGCGGCTCATTAAAGTCCCTGCGACCCACCCACACGATGTAGTCAGGTGCAGGACTCAAGCGACAAGAGCGGCGCCAAGCCCTTCCATAAACCCTGGCGCCTTCAAGAGCCTTGCATCGTGTAACTTGAGCCTTGATTCTGATCCATGTATATCGACTCCCACTGCCACATCAATTTCCCCGATTTTTCCGACAAGCTGCCTGAACTGTTTGCACTCATGCAGACCAACCAGGTAAGCCACGCCTTGTGCATCAGCGTGGAACTGGAAAAATTCCCCGAGATTCGGCGTCTCGCCGAGACCTATCCGAATGTGTATGCATCGGTGGGCGTGCATCCCGACCACGAGAATTGTACTGAGCCCACGGTGAACGAACTGGTCGCCTTGGCGGATCACCCGAAAGTGGTGGCGATTGGTGAAACCGGGCTGGATTATTTTCGGCTGACCGGTGACCTCGAGTGGCAGCGCGAACGGTTCCGCACCCACATCCGTGCCGCACGGTTGACGCAAAAACCCCTGGTGATCCATACCCGCGCTGCAGCCGACGACACGCTGCGCATCATGCGCGAGGAACAGGCGGGCGAGGCGGGCGGCGTCATGCACTGCTTCACCGAAAGCCTGGCTGTAGCCGAAGCGGCGATCGAGCTGGGTTTCTATATTTCCTTTTCCGGCATCGTTACCTTCAAGAACGCGGCGGCGTTGCGCGAAGTAGCGGCGGCGATTCCGCTTGAACGCATGCTGATCGAGACCGATTCACCCTATCTTGCGCCGATGCCGCATCGCGGTCAGACCAACCAGCCGGGGTATGTGAAACATGTTGCAGAAGAAATTGCGCGCGTGCGTGGCACGACGCCCGAGGCCATTGGCGAGGCCACCACGCAGAATTTCTTCCGGCTATTTGCAGCCGCGCTGCCTGATTGATCGGTCGCCTGCTACCCGAAGAACGATTTCACTTTGTCCATGAACGACTGCGCGCGCGGATTGTTGTTGCGGCCCGGGCTCAGATCGTCAAATTCGCGCAGCAGTTCGCGCTGACGCTCGGACAGATTCACCGGCGTTTCCACTTGCATGTGGCACATCAGGTCTCCGGGCGCATTGCTGCGCACCCCCTTGATGCCTTTGCCGCGCAGCCGGAACACCTTGCCGGTCTGCGTTTCGGGCGGAATCTTGATTTTGGCATGGCTGTCGAGGGTGGGGATTTCGACCTCGCCGCCCAAGGCCGCGGTGGCAAAACTGATCGGCATTTCACAATGCAAATCGTCACCATCGCGCTTGAATACCGCATGTTCTTTGAGCTGGATGACGACATACAAATCCCCGGCTGGTCCGCCGTTGACACCGGCTTCACCTTCGCCGCCCAAGCGGATGCGGTCACCATTGTCGACGCCGGCAGGAATCTTGACTGACAGGGTCTTGTGCTTCTTGACCCGGCCTTCGCCATGGCAGGCTGTGCAGGGATCGCTCACCATTTTGCCGGTGCCACTGCAACGCGGACAGGTTTGCTGCACGGAGAAAAAGCCTTGCTGGATGCGTACCTGACCGTGTCCACCACAGGTGGTGCAAGTGGTGGGCGTGGTGCCCGGCTTGGCACCGCTGCCGTGGCAGACCCTACATTCCTCCAGCGTGGGGATGCGGATTTTGGTTTCGGTGCCGCGCGCGGCTTCTTCCAACCCAATTTCCAGGTTGTAGCGCAGGTCGGCACCACGA
>MGZO01000106.1:45980-50175 GCA_001802655.1 Hydrogenophilales bacterium RIFOXYD1_FULL_62_11 | reverse complement strand
CATGCCTGCCTGCTGGTCCACGCCCGCATGGCCAAACTGATCGTACGCCGCGCGTTTGTCCGAATCGGACAGCATTTCGTAGGCCTGCTTGGCTTCCTTGAATTTTTCTTCCGCGCCCTTGTCGTCCGGGTTACGGTCAGGATGGTGCTTCATGGCCAGCTTGCGGTAGGCCTTCTTGATTTCTTCGTCCGAGGCGTTCTTGGCGACGCCGAGGACTTCGTAGTAGTCGCGTTTTGACATGATGGTGAGCGGTAAACAGTGAGCAGTAAGCGGGAAAAGCAAAAAGCGGTGAACGGTTGCCCGTTCACCGCTCACTGCTCACGGCTTACTTGTCTTTAACCTCTTCAAACTCGGCATCAACCACATTGTCGTCAGCCGCATGGGCGCCGCCTTCGGCTGCTGCCCCCGGCTGCTGCGCCTGCTCGTCCTTGTACATTTGTTCGGCAAGCTTGTGGCTGGCAGTGGCGAGAGCATTGGTTTTGGCTTCGATGGTGTCCTTGTCGCCTTCGCGCACGGCCTCTTCGCACTCTTTCAGCGCGGTTTCGATCGCGGCTTTTTCGTCGGCCGAGACTTTGTCGCCGTATTCGGTCAGCGATTTCTTCACCGAATGGATCATGCCGTCGGCCGCGTTGCGTGCAGTCGCCAGTTCAACTGCCTTGTGGTCTTCGGCAGCGTTGATTTCGGCATCTTTCACCATGCGCTGGATTTCCTCTTCGGACAGTCCGGAACTCGCCTGGATCTTGATCTTGTTTTCCTTGCCGGTGGCCTTGTCCTTGGCCGACACGTGCAGGATGCCGTTGGCGTCGATGTCGAAGGTGACCTCAATCTGCGGCATGCCACGCGGTGCGGGCGGGATGTCGGACAGGTTGAACTGGCCGAGGCTCTTGTTGCCCGAGGCGATTTCGCGTTCACCCTGCAGCACGTGCACCGTCACTGCGCTCTGGTTGTCGTCGGCGGTCGAAAACACCTGGCTCGCCTTGGTCGGGATGGTGGTGTTCTTCGGGATCAGCTTGGTCATCACGCTACCCAGGGTTTCGATACCCAGCGACAGCGGGGTCACGTCGAGCAGCAACACGTCCTTGACTTCGCCCTGCAGCACGCCGCCCTGAATCGCAGCGCCGACGGCCACCGCTTCATCCGGGTTCACATCGCGGCGCGCTTCCTTGCCGAAAAAGTCTTTCACCGCGTCCATCACCTTGGGCATGCGGGTCTGGCCGCCGACCAGAATCACGTCGTCGATCTGCGCGGTGGTGAGGCCGGCATCTTTCAATGCCATTTTGCAGGGGTCGATGGTGCGCTTGATCAGTTCCTCGACCAGGCTCTCGAACTTGGCGCGGGTGATTTTCACGGCCAGGTGCTTGGGGCCCGAAGCGTCAGCGGTGATGTAGGGCAGGTTGACTTCGGTCTGCTGCGCGGACGATAGCTCGATCTTGGCCTTTTCTGCCGCTTCTTTCAGGCGTTGCAGCGCGAGTACGTCTTTCTTCAGGTCGACGCCCTGTTCTTTCTTGAATTCGTCAGCGATGTAGTCGATCAGGCGCTGGTCGAAGTCCTCGCCGCCGAGGAAGGTGTCGCCGTTGGTCGACAGCACTTCGAACTGGTGCTCGCCGTCCATCTCGGCAATCTCGATGATGGAGATGTCGAAGGTGCCGCCGCCGAGGTCATACACGGCGATCTTGCGGTCGCCTTCCTTCTTGTCCATGCCGAAGGCGAGCGCAGCCGCGGTCGGCTCGTTGATGATGCGCTTGACTTCCAGACCGGCGATGCGGCCGGCGTCCTTGGTGGCCTGGCGCTGGCTGTCGTTGAAGTAGGCCGGCACCGTGATGACGGCTTCGGTGACTTCTTCGCCCAGATAATCTTCGGCGGTCTTCTTCATCTTGCGCAGGGTTTCGGCCGACACCTGCTGCGCAGCCATTTTCTGACCGCGCACTTCAACCCAGGCGTCGCCGTTGTCGGCCTTGACGATTTTGTAGGGCATCAAGCCGATGTCTTTCTGCACTTCCTTTTCATCGAAGCGGCGGCCGATCAGGCGCTTGACTGCGTACAGCGTGTTCTTCGGATTGGTGACAGCCTGGCGCTTGGCGGGTGCGCCAACCAGGATTTCGCCGTCTTCGGTGTAGGCGACGATAGAAGGCGTGGTGCGCGCGCCCTCGACGTTTTCGATCACCTTCGGCTTGCCGTTTTCCATCACTGCCACGCAGGAGTTCGTGGTGCCGAGGTCAATTCCGATAATGCGTCCCATGATGCGTTCCTTTTAAATGTATTTGAATGGTGTTGTATGTGGGGAGAGCTGCGCCAGTTTCAATAGCGTGAGCCCATCAGGCGGCTCAATCCGTGCCTTTTGCCACCATGACCAGTGCCGGACGCAGCGTGCGCTCATGCAGGCGGTAGCCTTTTTGCAGCACGGTGACCACGGTGTTGGCGGGCTGATCGGATTCGATCATCTGGATGGCTTGATGCTGGTGCGGATCAAACTTTTCGCCCAGCGGGTTGATTTCGTTCAGATTGAATTTGGCAAACGCGGCTACCAGTTGCTTCAGCGTCAGCTCGACACCGTCCTTCATGTTTTCCACGCTGGGTGACTCGACCGTTAGCGCGGCTTCCAGGCTGTCTTTCACTGCCATCAACTCGCTGGCGAAGTGCTCGACTGCAAACTTGCGCGCCTTGTCGACGTCATCTGCCGCGCGGCGGCGCATGTTCTCGGTTTCAGCCTTGGCACGCAGCCAGGCATCGTGATGTTCAGCTGCGACAAGCTCTGACGCCTTCAGCATTTCTTCCAGGCTGGGCATGGTTTCTTTGGTGTGAGCAGTTGGAGCGTTAGCCGCGTCTGCATTGATTTCGATGTCGTCCTGCATATGCACTCCCAATTGATCTCGCGAACAAATGGGGATGGTCGACGTAGATTCAAGTGGCGGACGTCAACTTTTTTATGTGGCGAGTAGGGTTAATCAGCGAAAGTTCAGTTTGCTGCAGGTGGGTGCTTCCGGTATGATGCCCGGCTCCCGGAGAGGTGGATGAGCGGTTTAAGTCGCACGCCTGGAAAGCGTGTTTAGGATAATATCCTAACGCGGGTTCGAATCCCGCCCTCTCCGCCAGTTATTCCTGAAAACCCGCATGGCTACTGGCTGTGCGGGTTTTTCAATTTTTGTGGCATGCGCTTGGCCCGGTGGTTAGTCTCGCCCGGGTGCACCGAGTCCAAGCGTACCCAGTCGATTGCCTTGCACTGTACAACGGTCGATTGCTCATGGGGATATGAGACGCCGTGTGTTCACGGCAGCAGGCAGGTGGTGATGGGTGCGTTCGGAATTGGTGCGCGGGGGTGCGCAACCCAGGAAACCCATTTAGAGTGTTGACCTTCATGATTTAATTCCGGGTGTCGTGTGCTGTATCAAAGCCCGGTCTTAAGGGAAAATTAATTCTGGTTTTGTACTATTCACAGCGAGCCTGGCGTGAGCCAGCCTGTCCGAATCCTTCGATCGAAGAACATCGCAATGCCTAAATATGCCTATCACGGCAGGCTGTCCGTGGTTGTACCCGTCAAGAACGAACAGGACAACGTCGAGCCGCTGGTGCGCGAAATCGCAGCGGCGCTGTCTGGCAACACCCAGTTCGAAATCCTCTATATCAACGATGGCAGCACCGACGCCACGCAAGCGCGGCTGGCGGCACTGAAGACCGAATTCCCGATGTTGCGGGTGATTCGGCATCGTGCGTCCTGCGGGCAAAGTCGCGCGGTGACGACCGGGGTGAACGCGGCGCGATACGAATGGATCGCCACGCTCGACGGCGATGGACAGAATGATCCGGCCGATATTCCGGCGCTACTGGCCGAGCTGGCCAATCCCGCGCAGCCCGCCAACCTGGAGTTGCTGGCCGGATGGCGCGCCAAGCGCAATGACACTTTCCTGCGCCGTCTGTCGTCGAAAATCGCCAATGGCGTGCGTTCACGCATGCTGAAAGACAACACGCCAGACACCGGTTGCGGCCTCAAGGTCTTTGCGCGCGAGACATTTTTGCAGCTCCCCAACTTCGACCACTTGCATCGTTTTTTGCCCGCGCTGGTGATGCGCAACGGTGGCGCGGTGGTGTCGGTGCCGGTCCACCATCGTGCGCGCGAACGTGGCACGTCCAAATACGGCGTGCATAACCGCCTGTGGGTGGGCATCGTTGATCTGTTCGGCGTGGCCTGGCTGCAGCG
>MGZO01000106.1:43920-45952 GCA_001802655.1 Hydrogenophilales bacterium RIFOXYD1_FULL_62_11 | reverse complement strand
GATTCCGACCTGTAAATGAAAGCGCGCGTCATTTTTAAAGGCCTGGCGCTGATGTTGAGCCTGGCCTTGCTGGGCTACCTGTTCAACACCAGCGACCTCGGCAACAGCGTCAACGAAGCCTGGATCGATGCGCGGGTGCGCGGCCACGGCATCAACGGCGCGCTGCTGTTCCTGCTGATGGGGGGGATATTCACGGCCATCGGCCTGCCGCGCCAGATCATCGCCTTTCTTGGCGGCTATGCTTTCAGCATTGGGCTGGGCACGGTGCTCGGCGCGCTGGCCGCGTTGCTGGGGTGCATGCTGAGCTTCTTCTACGCGCGCTTTTTCGGCAAGGGGCTGTTGCGTGCACGGTTGGGGGAACGCGCCGGGCGTTTCGATCGCTTCATCCACGATCACCCGTTTTCCATGACGGTGTTGATTCGCCTGTTGCCAGTGGGCAGCAATCTCCTGACCAATCTGGCGGCGGGAATTTCCAGCATCCGTCCGGCGTATTTCTTCTCGGGCACCTTGCTCGGCTATCTGCCGCAGACGCTGGTATTCGCCCTGGTTGGCAGCGGCGTGCATATTGCGCCTGCCCTGAAACTGGCGCTGGCTATCGGTCTGTTTCTGATATCTGGATTGCTGGGCGCTTATCTCTATCGCCGTTTCCGGCATGGCCAGAGCCTTGACGCACAGGTTGATGCCGCGCTGGACGAACCCCTCATTCCCCATCATGAATCCTCAACGCCACGCTGAACCCTCCGGCCGCAATCTGCTGCTGTTAAGCCTGTTCTTTTTGCTGGCGCTCACCGCGGTGGCGCTACTGGCCCGGCCGCTGACCCCAATCGATGAGACACGCTACGTCAGCGCCGCATGGGAAATGTGGTTGCGTGGTGACTTTCTGGTTCCCTACAAAAATGGCGAGCCTTACAGCCATAAGCCGCCGTTCATGTTCTGGATGTTTCATGCCGGCTGGGCGCTGTTTGGTGTGAATGACTGGTGGCCAAGGTTGGTGCTGCCGCTGTTTTCCGCTGCTTCACTAATCCTGACTTATCTGTTGGCACGCCGTTTATGGCCGACACACACCGGCCTTGGTGGGCAGGCGTCACTGGTGCTGGTAAGCGCATTGTTGTGGATATTCTTTTCCACCACGATCATGTTCGATGTGATGCTGGCATTCTGGGTGTTGCTGGGTATGCACGGCGTACTGGCTGCGGCTGACGGCAAGCGGCGCGGTTTTGTCATGCTGGGGATCGCGATTGGCTTGGGTGTGTTGACCAAGGGGCCGGTCATCCTGCTGAATCTGCTACCCATTACGGTGCTGGCCCCCTGGTGGAATCCCGGGCTGAAGTGGGCGCGCTGGTTCGGTGGAGTGGGGCTGGCGATATTGTTGGGTGCTGCCATTGCGCTGGCTTGGGCATTGCCGGCCGGGATGGCGGGCGGCGAAGCCTATCGCAATGCGATTTTCTGGGGGCAGACCGCCGACCGGATGGTCGAGTCTTTTGCTCACCGGCGTCCTGTCTGGTGGTATGTGCCGCTGTTGCCAGTATTGCTGTTCCCCTGGATTGTCTGGCCGGGTTGGTGGCGCTCGTTGGCGCAGCACCGGCGCGAAGGGCTGGATCGCGGCACGCGCTTTTGTCTCGCCTGGATGCTGCCGGTATTCATCGCGTTTTCCTTCATCAGCGGCAAGCAGCCGCACTATCTGGTGCCGTTGTTTCCAGCGTTTGCACTCTTGACTGCACGCGTGCTGACCCATCGCCTGGACTCCCGCGTCGGTTTGCCTGCTTTGCTGGCAGCAGCGCTGGGTGGCGCCTTGATGCTGGCCGCCGGCGGGCAGATTGCTTCGCTACGCGATCAGGTTGCTGCGTTGCCGCCAATGTGGCCAGGCGTGGTGCTGGTGTTGCTGGCGCTGGGGGTTTGGCAAGGCGGCCGGCGTGGCATTTCGCCGATGCTGAATCTGGCCGTGCTGGGTGTCGGTATGCTGGCTTTGGTGCAGTTTGCTGCCATGCGCTCGATCGAGCCCTTGTATGACGTCAAACCCATGGCGTTGGCG
>MGZO01000106.1:42473-43906 GCA_001802655.1 Hydrogenophilales bacterium RIFOXYD1_FULL_62_11 | reverse complement strand
GGACGCAGGGATTCCGGTAGCGAATGCGGCTAAATATCACGCGCAGTATCAATTCCTGGGGCGGTTGAATATGCCGCTGGTTGAACTGCGTGGCGCTGAACTGGCGCCCTGGCTGGCAGCGCATTCGCGTGCGTATGTCGTGGTGTATCTTAAAGATACGCAACGTCTGGCCGGGATAGATGCCCGTCACAAACAGATGTACCGGGGCGGAGCGGCCGTTCTTGTGGACGCAAAAACGGCGGCCAGTCTCCTGGCCGCCCATGTTGAATAACCGCGGGGCTTAGGCCTCGGCGTCGCGTTGCGGCAACACCACTTCGCGCGAGGGCGAGATGGTGGAAATGGCGTGCTTAAAAATCATCTGGGCAGCCTGGTCGTTGCCTTTCAGCAGGACCACAAACTGGTCGAACGATTCGATTCGGCCCATCAGCTTGATGCCGTTTACCAGAAAAACGGACACCGGAATGCGCTCTTTGCGCAGGGTGTTGAGAAAAACGTCTTGCAGGTGGTTATATTCTTTTCCGGCCATGATGGCTCCCTGTCTGAGTTTGGCGGGGCGACGCCCCGCATGATTTTACGCGTAATTATTCGATTTTTGCGCCGGCACGAACGGCTTCAATGGCCTGACGCACACGTTGCTGCTGCAATTGCTGGGTGATCTGGCCACGCACGGCATCCAGCGCCGGTATCTGCGGCTTACGCGTCTCGTCGAGCCGAATGATATGCCAGCCAAACTGTGTCTTGACGGGGGTCTGGGTCGTTTCGCCTTTTTTCAGGCCGACCAGTGCGGTTGAGAACTCGGGGACATACGCACGGCGGTCCGACCAGTCCAGCGCGCCACCATTCTTGGCCGAGCCGGGATCCTTTGAGTTTTTCTTTGCCAGATCATCGAACTTGGCTTTTTTGCTGTTGAGGCTGGCAATCAGCTTTTTGGCTTCGGCTTCGGTGGGAACCAGAATGTGATGTGCCAGATATTCCGGCTCAACGGCTTCGGCTTTGATCTTGTCGTAGGTGGCCTTGATCTCGGCATCGGTGATCGGATGCGCTTTGACATAGTCTTCCAGATAAGCCTTGGCCAGCTGGTCCATGCGGCCAATGTTCAGCGTGGCGGCAACGCGTGGCTCCTTGTCCAGCCCCTTTTGGGTGGCGGCATTAGACAGCAGCTCCAGGTTGATGAGCGAATCGCGCACGCGGGCATCAAGTTGTGGCGAATCGGGCTGACCCTGCGCCATCTGGTTTTTGACCAGATTAGCGTACAAAGCCGGGATCGCCTTGCCGTTGACCACCGCCAGCGGCTTGTCGGAAACGGCAGCCGCGGGTTTTGCGGCTGGAGTTTGTGCCTGTGCCATTGGAGACAACGACAGCAGGATCAGGGCAGTAAGGGGAGCAATACGCATTCGGTTTCCTTTCAGAGTTCTTCCGGAGTTAAGGCCGTG
>MGZO01000106.1:36278-42466 GCA_001802655.1 Hydrogenophilales bacterium RIFOXYD1_FULL_62_11 | reverse complement strand
GCGCATGTATTTCGCGCTGCATCATTTCGCCCATGGATTCGTAGACCAGCCGGTGACGGGCAAGGGTCGAGAGATTACGAAATTTTGGTGACACTATTGTGAGGCGGAAATGCCCACCCCCTGAGGCGGCACCGGCATGTCCGCGATGTTGGGCGCTTTCGTCTTCGAGGGTAAACGTTTCGGGCTCCAGCGCGTTGAGGCGTTGGCGGATCAATTCTTCGGTGCTCATGCGGGCAAGACCTTTCTGAAGGGTTTGACGCTGACGCTGGCGTAGACGCCAGCCGTAACGTAAGGGTCGGCATCCGCCCAGGTTTGTGCAGTGGTCAGGTCGTCGAATTCGGCGACGATGAGGCTGCCGGTGAAGCCCGCAGGGCCTGGGTCATTGCTGTCGAGTGCGGGAAAGGGACCTGCCAGCAACAAGCAGCCGGCCTGCTGCAGTGCCAGCAAGCGTTCCAAGTGAGCGGGGCGGGCGGCTAGCCGCTGATTCAAACTGTCGGGTACGTCTTGTCCGACGATGGCATAAAGCATTATTGGTTTTCTTTCTTGTTTGCGTTTTCTTGATCCGGGTCGGCTTTATCCAGATATTTGTTCAGCATGAGGCTTTGGCCAATCACGAACAACAGCATCAAGCCCATGCTGCCAAACAGCTTGAAGTTGACCCAGTCGTCAGTCGAGAAGTTGAAGGCGACAAACAGGTTTGCAAGCCCCATGAAAATAAAAAATCCGCCCCAGCTGAGGTTCAATCGACTCCATGCAGGCTCAGGAAGTTCCATTTGCGACCCCATCAGGCTTTTGATTACATTGCGGCCGAACAGCATCGAGCCCAGGATGATCGCGCCAAATAGCCAGTACAGCACGGTCGGCTTCCACTTGATGAAGCTTTCGTCATGTAGCCACAGGGTGGCGCCACCAAATACGACAATGATGCCAAGACTGACCCACATCATGGTTTCGACCGCGTGACCGCGCAGCTTGACCCAGCCGATTTGACCGACGCTGGCAAGGATGGCGACCAGCGTGGCGAGATAAATACCGGGCTTTTCGGTTGCGCTCATGGCGAGGCCCACCGACGCCAACAAGGCGCGTGAGGCTTCTGCATTGGCGTCGCCAATCTTGTAGGCGACGAAAAAAATGATGACGGGGAACAGATCGAACAGTATTTTTTTCATTAGTGCGATTGCTTCTGGTCAGGGGCGGCTGGGGGGGGGCCGCGCAGCTCAATTCGGGTGGGCGCTTATTTTGCTATGATTCCCCCTCTTGACCAAGCGCTTTTGGCCCTGGTTGTCCGAACCTGATTATCGATGCTCAATATCGATCTGCATTGCCACTCCAATGTATCCGATGGTGTGTTGTCGCCCGCTGAAGTGGTCGCGCGCGCGGCCGCCAACGGCGTGCATGCGCTCGCGCTGACCGATCACGACGCTGTGTCGGGTCTGCTATCCGCGCAGGCAGCAGCCAGCGAGGCTGGGCTGACGCTGATCAACGGCGTGGAAATTTCGGTGACATGGGGCGGCCAGACTGTACACATCGTGGGCCTGCGCATTGATCCGGCTTTCCCCGCATTGGCTGAAGGCTTGCATGCCATACGTCTTGGCCGCATCGAACGTGCCCAGCGCATGGGTGACGATCTGGCGCGCGTGGGCATCGCGGGCGCGTATCAAGGCGCGTATGACTGCGCCACCAACAAGCAGATGGTTGGGCGCACGCACTTTGCGCGCTGGTTGGTGGAGCGGGGCCACGTGCCCGACATCCGCACGGCGTTCAAACGTTTTCTTACCAGCGGCCATCCCGGTTATGTCGAACACGAATGGACCTCGCTGGAAAACGCGGTTGGCTGGATTCGTGCCAGTGGCGGCATGGCGGTGGTCGCCCATCCCGGCCGCTACGCCTTCAATGCGCGCCAGTTGCACCTGTTTCTGGATGCGTTTCGCGCCTTGGGCGGCGAGGGCATCGAAGTGATCACCGGTAGCCATCATCCATCCGAATATGAAAAGTTTGCCGAGCTGGCACGGGCGTTTGGTTTTAAAGCCTCGCGCGGCGCAGACTTTCACGCCCCGGGCGAGGGCATCGACATCGGCCGTTTACCCGCGCTGCCGTATTACTGCCAGCCAGTGTGGCAAGACTGGCCCGAACTGGCTTCTTATTCCTCCTGATCACGAGCACTAATTAATGATGGCGCAGTTTTTCAATATCAATGCCGACAATCCGCAGCCCCGGCTCATTCAGCAGGCGGTCGACATCCTCAAGCGCGGCGGCGTCATCGTCTACCCAACGGATTCCTGTTATGCGCTCGGTTGCCACATCGGCGACAAGGAAGCAGCGATGCGGCTGCTGTCGGTGCGCGGACTCGACACCGGCCACGATCTGACGCTGATTTGCCGCGACCTGACCGAAATCGGGCGCTATGCCCAGGTCGACAACACCCAGTTTCGCTACCTGAAAGCGCACACCCCGGGTGCCTATACCTTCATCCTGCGTGGCACCCGCGAAGTGCCCAAGCGGCTGTTGCACAAAAAGCACGACACCATCGGTCTGCGCGTGCCGGATCACCCCATCGTGCAGGCGCTGCTGGCCGAGTTGGGCGAGCCCATCCTGTCGTCGACCCTGCTGTTGATGGGCGAAGACGTGCCGCTGACCGAGCCGTGGGAAATCCGCGAGCGTCTCGAACACCAGATCGACCTGGTGATCGACGGCGGCGCCTGCGGCCTTACGCCCACCACCGTGATCGACCTCACAACCGATACCCCGGTCGTGTTGCGCTATGGCAAAGGTGAAGTAACGGATGCCGAGGACTGAGCGGGATACATGATGGAGCTGACCCTGATCCAGAAAGTCGCCGTCTTTGCGTTGCCGGTGATTTTTGCCATCACCCTGCACGAAGCGGCGCACGGCTATGTCGCGCGCTTTTTTGGCGACATGACCGCCGCCATGCAGGGGCGCATCACCGTCAACCCGCTCAAGCACATCGACCTGGTTGGAACCATCCTGGTGCCGCTGGCGATCCTGCTGACCAGCAAACTGCTCGGCGGTGGGGCGATCCTGTTTGGCTGGGCCAAGCCGGTGCCGGTCAATTTCTCGAATCTGCGCCGGCCCAAACAGGACATGCTGTGGGTCGCCGCTGCCGGCCCGGGCATGAACTTTGTCATGGCAGTGTTCTGGGCCTTGATGATCCAGCTGGGTCATGCGCTCGGTAACAGCTTCAGCACACCGCTGATGCTGATGGGCGCGGCGGGTGTGTTCATCAACGTGATTTTGATGGTGCTGAATCTCATCCCGTTGCCGCCACTCGACGGCGGCCGCATCGCCGTGAGTTTGCTGCCGATGAAACAGGCAATCAGCTTTTCGAAAATCGAACCCTATGGCTTTTTCATCCTGCTGGGTCTGTTGTTCAGCGGCATTCTCGGCATCATCATGTGGCCGTTGATCAGCCTGCTTATCGGCTTTACTGCGCTGGTCACCGGCCTCGACACCCTGCAGCTGCTCGGCCTGATCCAGGTCGTGCTGTCCTGATCCTTTCCGCTTTCCCTTTACTGCTAACCACTCACCCACATGTATTCCGACCGCGTACTTTCCGGCATGCGTCCTACCGGGCGCCTGCATCTTGGCCATTACCACGGCGTGCTGAAAAACTGGCTGCACCTGCAAAACGAATACCAGTGTCTTTTTTTCATCGCCGACTGGCATGCGCTGACCACGCATTACGACAGCCCGCAGGCGATCGAGGAAGATGCGCGCGACATGGTGGTCGACTGGCTGGCCGCCGGCGTCGACCCGGCGCAGGCCACGCTGTTCGTGCAATCGCGCGTGATCGAGCACGCCGAGCTGCATCTGCTGCTGTCGATGATCACGCCGCTCGGCTGGCTGGAACGCGTGCCGACTTACAAGGACCAGCAGGAAAAGCTGACCAGCAAAGACCTTTCAACCTACGGTTTCCTCGGCTATCCGCTGCTGATGAGTTCCGACATCCTGATCTACCGCGCCAACCTGGTGCCGGTGGGCGAGGACCAGATTCCGCATATTGAATTCACCCGCGAACTGGCCCGGCGCTTCAATCACATGTATGGCCGCGAACCCGGCTTTGAGGACAAGGCGCGTGCGGCGGTGAAAAAGCTTGGCTCGAAAAAAGCCCGCCTGTACGAAGAATGCCGCACCGCGTATCAGGAAAAGGGTGACAACGAAGCGCTGGAATCCGCCCAGGCCTTGCTGAACGACGCGCAGAACCTGTCGATGAACGACCGCGAGCGTCTGTTCGGCTACCTCGAAGGCTCCGGCAAGATGATCCTCGCCGAGCCCGAGGCCCTGCTGACCGCTGCCTCGAAAATGCCCGGACTCGATGGCCAGAAAATGTCCAAGTCTTACGGCAACACCATCGCCCTGCGCGAAGACCCCGACATGGTGACGAAGAAAATCCGCACCATGCCGACCGATCCCGCACGCGTACGCCGCACTGATCCGGGCAACCCGGCCAACTGCCCGGTGTGGCAGTTCCATCTGGTGTATTCCGACGACAGCGTGCGCCAGTGGGCAACCGCAGGCTGCACCAGCGCCGGCATCGGCTGCCTCGAATGCAAACAGCCGGTGATCGACGCCGTGCTGGCCGAACTCGCGCCGATTCGCGAACGCGCGCTTTTCTATGAAGAAAACCCGGATCAGGTGCGCAATATCCTGGCCGACGGCAGCGAAAAAGCGCAGGAACTGGCGCGTGACACGATGCGCGATGTGCGTGAGTCGATGGGGCTGACCTTCGGCTGAGGGCACATGTGAGGGATTCGCCACGCTGACATCTGGATGCGTCCATCAGCCGGCTCCCAGAGCGGGGTGCCGAATTCATCCACCTGCCCCCGCGTGTTATCGCGCCCTTGCTGCAATCCTATTTGTTTTCACCTCACACCCAAACCCCGAACCTTGAGCGGCTGCAGCAGTCATAGCGTTCCGGGCTAACCGTCGTGTCGTAGCACTTTCCGCAGGAATCCAACATGCAAGAACTGAACGAAAGCTGGGTGGCATTGAAATCAGGCGGATTCATCGTCCTGCCCTTGTCGGTGCTGGCTGTTATTGCGCTGGCCATCATGCTGGAGAAAGCGGTTGTGTATTGGCGCTATGCGCGCCTTTCAAGCGACGTGCTGAACCTGGTTGAAACCTATGGTTTTGCCTGGGCTGATCTGGAAAAGATCCTGTCGGGGCTGAGCCGCAGCCACTACTTCAAGCGGTTTTTTGAGGTGGTGATCTCCAACCGGCATCACCCATCGTGGTGGACCGAATCGCGCGCGGCTGACGAAGCCCAATTGATCGAGGCCTCGCTGGCCCGCCGGCTGTGGGTGCTTGAAACTATCGTCACTGCCGCGCCCTTGCTGGGGCTGGTCGGCACCGTGCTCGGCATGATGGATGCCTTCAAGATCATCGGTGGCGAAGGCATCGTCAATCCGACCGGCGTTACCGGCGGCGTGGCGCAGGCGCTGGTTGCCACCGTGATTGGTCTGCTGATCGCGTTGATCGCGCTGTTCGGCTTCAATTATTTTTCGCGTCTGCAGTCGCAAACGATGGATGAAATGGAGCGCCTCGGCACCCGCCTGATCGATCACATTCGCCTCGACCAGGAAGGCCGCACGCATGAAGCGCCGTAAGCTGCGCACCTACCGCAAGGGGCGGATCGAGATCATCCCAATGATCGACGTCATGTTTTTTTTGCTCGCCACCTTCATGCTGGCGTCGCTGTCGATGCAGAACCTGGATTCGATCAAGGTCAACCTGCCGCAGGGTCAGGCCGAAAAACTCAAGCTCGAGCAGCCGCTGACGCTCACGCTCACCGGAGACAGCCGCATCCTCGTCAACCAGACGCCGGTCACGCTCGATACGCTCGCTGCCACGCTCAGACCGCTGATTCGCGATGCCAGGCAGAATGTGGTCGTGTCTGCTGACAACGAAGCGCCGCAGGGGCTGGTCGTTCAGGCCATGCTGCGGGCGCGCGAGGCGGGCGCCGTTCATTTCCTGATCGCCGTCAAACATCAGTGACATTGCGGTAAGCATGCCCGGAATGATGTCGAAAGAACCATCATTTTGGTGGTCTGTTCCACTGGCGGTCATGCTGTGGCTGGTGCTGTTGTGGGGCATGGGCTTTGTTTTGAAATCGCCTCCAATTGCACCGCCGCCCGCTGCCATCGACGCGCGGCTGGTGGAACTGCCCGAAG
>MGZO01000106.1:34487-36270 GCA_001802655.1 Hydrogenophilales bacterium RIFOXYD1_FULL_62_11 | reverse complement strand
CGCACAGCAAGCGGTGCCGGTCGCCGCCGTGAAACCGCGACCCAGGGTTGCGGCCAAGCCCAAATTACGCACCCCCACGCTTGCGCCGCCCCGTCCCAAGGAGCCGCAGCCCGAATCTGCGCCACCCGCGCCAGAACCCATCACCAAGCCCCCGCTGCCGTTGAATCTTGAGCGCCCGAACGACCCTGCACCGACTGACATGATGTCGTACATCAACGCTCAAAGGGCGCGTCGCCAGGCCGAGGAAAGCGAGGCGGGCAGCAGCGCCCAGTTACCCGACGCAGACGAAATCCGCATGGCCAACATCCGCCGCAACCTGCAACCTGTCGGCACCAACGGGATATTCCAGATACTCGATCTTCAGCCGCGCAGCGCGCGGTTTTCATTTCGCTCGTGGACCACGAATGCCAGCAACCCGCAACGCGAAACCATCCGTGTCAACGCCGGGCCGGACGGGGATATCCAGCTGGCGATCGTTCGCCGGATGATTGGTTTGATACGCGGCTACTTCAAGGGGGATTTCAACTGGGAATCTCAACGGCTGGGGCAGGTAGTGGTGCTGTCTGCGCGCGAAGAAGACACGGCTGAACTCGAGGATTTTTTGAAGCGCGAGTTTTTTGGCGTGGGCGTCAAAAACCGGGCGCATTGACGCGGGCTGGCAGCAGCACATTTTCAACTGTGTTGAACCGGTGCATTCGACCCATGGCGGCCATCCGCCTGATCGCAATGATCCCCGGCAGTTGAGGGTCCGGATGGCCCATGCGCCAGTCCAGCGGCGGTGCAACATGGTTTACGCACGTGCTTCCGTTTCATCTGGAGGAGGCGGGTTGATGCAGGTAACCAGCACCTTGTCGATCCGGTTCTTGTCCATGTCCATGACTTCAAAGCGACATCCACCCCAGTCGAAATGGTCGGTCACGGCAGGGATGCGCCCCAGCCTGTGCATGACGAAGCCGCCGAGCGTGTTGAAGGCGTTTTCCGTTTCACCCGGCAAATCCTTGTCGATTTCCAGCACCGACCTGAATCGTTCGACCGCTACGCCACCGTCCATCAACCACGATCCGTCTTCCCGCTCCACGACGTCCAGCTCCTCATGAACGTCGTCGGAAGGCAGATCGCCGACGATTGAGGCCAGTACGTCGGTGAGCGTGACCAGCCCCTGCAGTTCACCATATTCGTCCACGATCAAGGCAGACTGCAGCCGCGCCATGCGGAAATTTTCGAGCAATTGCGTGGTGCTGACCCCGGCCGGCACATAGAGTGGCGGGCGCATCGAATGTTCGACATCGAGCGGTTGGCCGTCCAGTGCCGACTTCAGCAAACTGGACGTGCGCAATATGCCAACGATATGGTCCAGGCCGTCGCGACACACGATGATCCGCGTATAGGAACTGTCCGCGATACGGCGGCGAATTTCCGCATCCGGTTCGTTCAGGTCGAGAAAATAGATGTCTTTGCGCGGCGTCATGATCGACTCGATGCGCTGCTCGTCGAGCCGCAGCACGTTGGATACGATTGCCCGCTCGCTTGCGTGGAAAACGCCGGCCTCGGAGCCTTGCTCCATCAATCCCCTGATTTCCTCGTCCGTCACCGGTGGCTCATCCTTGCGGCGCGCCCCGATCAGGCGCAGCAGCAGGCTGGAGGTGGAGGAAAGCAGCCACACCATGGGGCGCGCAGCGCGCGACAGCCAGATCAT
Source organism: Hydrogenophilales bacterium RIFOXYD1_FULL_62_11 (assembly GCA_001802655.1). GTDB lineage: Bacteria > Pseudomonadota > Gammaproteobacteria > Burkholderiales > Thiobacillaceae > Thiobacillus. The sequence continues at coordinate 34,574 of MGZO01000106.1, read as the reverse complement.
CGGCCGGGAGATGAGCGATGCGATGCCCTCCGGCGCCATCAGTGCCAGGCGCTTGGGCACCAGTTCCCCGACCACGACGGCAAAGTA
>MGZO01000106.1:27636-34428 GCA_001802655.1 Hydrogenophilales bacterium RIFOXYD1_FULL_62_11 | reverse complement strand
GCCCCGCCACTACAACCGTTAGCGCGATACCCCGTGCATAGGGCGCGGGCGTGAAGCCAGACAGCCATGCCGCCAACGGATCAGCCAGCGCCGATTCGCCGATGGCGCCGCTCAAAATGCCAATGGTCGTGATTCCCACCTGAATGGTGGACAGAAAATTGGAGGGTTCAGCATGCAGCGACAAGGCCGTGTGGGCACCCGGGCTGCCGTTTTCGGCCAGCGTCTGCAAACGGGTCTTGCGGGACGTGACCACAGCGATTTCCGACATGGCGAAAACGCCGTTAAGCAGGATAAGAAACAGCAGTAAAACGATATCCATGGCGAAGCTGCCTCTTGGTTTTGAAAACGTGGCTTGCCTTGACTCCTGACCGGACGGTTAGGCGGCCACTCCGTCCATTTTAATCGGACTGTAAATCGACCTGCCGCCGAATCAACCTTTGGCTGCGCCTTGGTTGAACTCCGGCGCGAAATCCGCCAGTTCCGCCTCAAACGTCGCGGCAGTCATTGCGTCGAATGCTTCCCGGCTGAACAGGGTGACGACGCCCGCCATTTCACTCCAGCCATAGCCCCGGCTTTGGGCCTTCAGCTGGGGGCTGTCTTGTGGGGCGCGGGGGATGAGGTGCAGGCAAGCCTGGCTGTAGATGAGGTTGTAGGGTGTGTTGTGCCGGTGCAGGTGATCGAGTTGAACCCATGCGGCTTTGGGATCGGTGAAGCGGTAGCAGGGCAGGGGGTAGCGCTCGTTGCCGCCATTATGGATAAAACAGGCTGCTTGCACCGGAAGCGGACGGGTCTGCACAAAGCTCTGGAAATGCAGGTGGTTGACCGATGCGCCTGCGCCGTAGCTGTTGTAGCCGAGGCAGAGGCCGGGCACGTTGGCTTGTTCGCACAGTTCCCACGCCCAGCGGTGCCATTCCGGGCTGAGGTGTTGCGGTAGTTGGCGCAAGGGGTCCGGCACCAGCAGGCCGTGCAGACGGGCGAAGGGGAATTTGTTGTAAAGAATGCGCGCGGATTTGCCGGCCAGTTCGCCTTCCCAGAAAATTTCCTTGGCCAGAAAGGGCCGATTGAAGTGAAACCCGGCCGGGTCAAACGGACACAGCAGGCTGTTGAATCGCAGCCCGCTGGTGCGGGGCGGGCGCAGGGCGCGGAGGGGGTTGAATTGCATGTCCCAATGTTCGGCGCGGCGGCTTTGCAGGGTTTGCAAATGGGCAAACCCGATAGCGTGCAACTTGAGAAAAACCAGAATGTCGTCGTCGGGTTCGCTGAGGCTGCGGCCCTCGCGCAAGGCGGCGGTCAGGGCGTCGGCGAGTTCAGTGTGGCGTGCCGCCAAGGCGGGGGCGAATTGCGCCCACAGCCCGGTGTCGTAGACGGCGTTGGCCAGCACCAGGATGTAAACGCCGAGACCGCGATGGTTTTCCAGCATCGCATTGAGACTATTGGCAAAAGCCATCTCAAGTGCGGGGGCTGAGGCGAAAGGGTGGAGGCTTGCCGTCATCGGGCGCGGCACGTCCGGGGCGCGTTCAGAGATCGCCGTTGGCGCCTGCGCGCATGACGCTGTCGAGTTTGTTGCGGATGGCGAGCGCACCCTCGCGCAGCTCGGGCGTGATGTTCATTTGTTTGCCTGCCAGGTTGATGCCGGTCACGTCCCAGTCCAGCGTCAGCACCCAGATTTTTTTGTCGGCGTCTTCCATCACGGCAATGCGACAGGGCATGAACACCACCATTTCTGGGATGACCCGCAGGATGTCGCGGCCGACGGCGATGTCGCAGAAGCTGAATACCTCGATGCGCGGCGCGCTGTTGTCGTTGAGGATGACCTTGAAGTCCTTCGAAATCTCATTTTTGCCGACGTACTTCAGGTTGATCTGGTTGGCGCGCAGCATCATCGATTCGACCACTTCATCAAACGATATGCCGGGCTTGGCCTGATATTTGACGGCAAAATGGTTCACTGCCTCGCGGGCATCCACTTCCGCCATATGGGTTGTCATCGGCATGGCCAACTGCTGCCAGCGCTGTTTTTCCTCGGGGGTGAGGATGCGGTTCATCTGGTAGTCGCGATAAGGCGGGGGCGCGGCTTGCTGCATCATGACCGGACCGTAGGGTGTCGGGGCGGTGTCGACCCAGCTGGCAGCTGGCTGGGCAGGTTGATCGGGTTTGACGGGGGTTGCGGGCAGGTCGGCGGCGACTGCCGACAGGCCGCACATCGAGGCGAAGGCGAACGATACAAGGCGCTTCATGATGGGTCTCCTGCGAAAGGTAGGTCTATCGTACGCGCCAGGACGCTTGCGTCAAATGGGATATGGCGCATGCCTCAACGGGTTCAGGCGCGCGCGCGAAAGGTGCTTTCCAGTTCGCTCAGCTCGGTGGCGGCGCAAGCAAAATCACCGTCGCGCAAACAGCTTTCGATGCGGGTGGCAGCGTCCTGAACCGCGTAGGCAGTGACGCTGGCGGCAGCACCTTTCAGGGCGTGCGCCTCCTTGCGGCAGACCTCGATATCGCCCTGCTCGATGGCGCGCTTGAGTACGGCCAGACTGGCTTCGGTCGTGCTGATAAAGAGGCCGGCCAGATCGTTCACCAGAACCGGATTGCCGGGGTAGCGCGCATGCAGGGCGGGCAGGTCGAGCAGGGAGGGGGGCTGCGCCTCCGTCACCACCGAACCGGCCCCGGCTTGCGGCAGCCACTGAGCCAGCAGCGCGCCCAGCGCAGCTTCGGTATAGGGTTTTGCAAGGTAATCGCTTGCCCCCGCCGCCAGGCAGGTGTCGCGGAAATCCGCATTGGCATTGGCGGTGAGCGCGACGATGGGGAGGTGGCGGCGGTCGCCTGGCAGCTGGCGTATCCGTCGGGTTGCTTCGAGACCATCCATTTCTGGCATTTGCCAATCCATCAACACCAGGTCAAAGGCTTCGTTCGCCAGGCGTTCAAGTACCTGGGCGCCATTGGCGACGATGACATGCTGCAGGCCCATGGCATGGAGCTGGTGCGCCAGAACTTTCTGGTTGACCAGGTGATCCTCCGCAACCAGGATGCGCCCCTGCAGCTGGATCAGTGCAGACGAGGGCAACTCGACCAGCGGCAGGGTGGTGATGGGGAGGGTCAGCGTCAGCGTGAAGCAGCTGCCCTGCTCGGGGCTGCTCTCGACGCTGAGCTCGCCTGCCATCAGCTCGGTCAGCTGGCTGCTCACCGCCAGCCCGAGTCCGGTGCCGCCGAACCGTCGCGTGGTCGAAGCATCAGCCTGTGAAAAGGCCTGGAACAGATGCTCCCGGGTTTCGAGGCTCATGCCGATGCCGTGATCGCGCACGCTGAACTGGCAGCGGAACGCTTCGTTCAAGGCTTCGAACTTGAGCGCCAGCTCGATTTCGCCGTGCTGGGTGAACTTGATCGCGTTATCCACCAGGTTGAGCAAAATCTGGCGGATGCGGGTGGGATCGCCGAGCAGGGCAGCGGGGGCTGCCTCGGGGAGGACGAGTTTCAGATGCAGGTTTTTTTCCAGCGCGCGTGCCTGAAACAGGGCGACCACGCCCTGCGCCAGCGCCACTGGCGAGAAGGCGACGTGTTCGATGACCAGTTTGCCGGCCTCAATTTTGGAGAAGTCGAGAATGTCGTTAATGATGGTGAGCAGGCTTTCCGCCGAACTTTTCAGGGTGGCGGTGTACTCGCGCTGCTGGCCGTTGAGCGGCGTTTTGAGCAGCAGGCTGCTCATCCCCAGAATGCCGTGCATCGGGGTGCGGATTTCATGGCTGACGTTGGCGACGAATTCGGATTTGGACTGCGCGATTTTCAGCGCGGCTTCGCGTGCGGCTTCCTTGGCGGCTTCGGCGGCGCGGCGCTCCGATACATCGCGCATGATGGCCTGAATCACCGGCTGGCCTTCCAGTTGCATCGCGTGCAGGGCGATTTCGGCCGAAAACACTGAGCCGTCCTGGCGTCGCCCCTGCCAGTCCATCACCGCATGGCCCTGTTTGCGCGCCAGGGAGATATAGCGCATGGCATGGTCTTTCGCGGTGGTGCCATCGGCCTGCATCGTGGTGCCGAGTTGCTGGATCGGCATCTGCAAAAAATCCTTGACTGAATCCATCCCGAACAGGGCGAGGGTGGCCGGATTGCAGTCGGTAAATGTCTTCTCGTTGAGGATGACGACCGCGTCGGAGTTGGTTTCGAACAGGGTCTGGTATTTCAGTCGTTCCGTTTCGAGTTGTCGCGTCTGCTTCAGCAGGTGGCGGCCAACCAGCACGGCGACCAGTGTGGCCAGCAGCGTGGCCAGAATGCCCAGCCCCAGCATCAGCTTGCGGGTGGCCTGGTAGGCATCGTAGGTTTGCGCCAGCGCGGCCTCGTTTTCCTCGCGCTGCAGGCTGGTCATGTTGTCGAGCGCTTCCACCAGCTGGTTTTGCAGCGGAATGACTTCCTGCTGCAACTGCCGCAACGCCTCGTAATTGTTATCGGCCAGCGCGGCTTCGATGACGTTGAACACCGCAGGCTGGTTGTTGGAGGTGTTGATGTCCAGCTCTTCCATCACGCGGATTTCTTCTGGCGAATGGAGGATGGCGGCCAGCTGGTTGCGGTCCTTGATGTAGCGTTCGCCGTACAGGATGAACTGCTCGAACAGTTCGTTTTTTTCCCAGATATCCTTTGAAGCGACGATGGTGTGCATCAGCACGCTGCGGTCGCGCAGGGTGTCGCGCATGCGCGAGGCGAGCCGCGTCTTGAGGTTGTTGACGGTGACCACATTGGCCAGTTCGCTGTTGAGCTGCGCCATCTGGGTGACGCCCAGCCCGATCACCACCAGCATCAGCAGCAGGGCAACGGTGAAGCCGAGCCCGACATTGAACAGCAGGCCGCGCAGCGGAGACAGCGGCATTACTCTTGCCGGAAGGCGACCACGTGATCGACCGCCAGCTTGATGCCGATCTTTTCGCCAATGGCGTGGTTGTGATGCGAGGGCACCAGCGACAGCGCGCGCTGGCCGCTTGGCAGTTTCAGCGTGTAGAGGAACTCGGCGCCGCGGAAAGCCTTTTTCTCGACTTCGGCCAACAGCAGGCTGTCGTCGTAGTGGATGATGTCGTCCGGCCGCAGCAGCACGTCGACACGGCAGTTGCGCACGCATTCATCGCAGCCGCTGGCGTCGCACTCAACCGGGATGTGTCCGTCCAGCACACCGAGTTCGATTTCCACCTGGTGATCATTGATGACTTCGCCGGTGACGAGTGCGCCCTGTCCTACAAAATCAGCGACGAAGCGATTGGCCGGTTCGTGATACAGGTTGTACGGCGTATCCCACTGCTGGATGCGGCCTTCGTGCATGACGCCGACCCAGTCGGCCAGCGCAAAGGCTTCGTGCTGGTCGTGGGTGACGATGAGCGCGGTGGTGGCTTCGCGCTTGAGGATGTCGCGCACCTCGATCGACAGGCGTTCGCGCAGTTCGACGTCGAGGTTGGAGAAGGGCTCGTCCATCAGGATCAGGCGCGGCCGCGGGGCGAGTGCGCGCGCCAGTGCCACCCGCTGCTGCTGGCCGCCGGAAAGCTGGTGCGGGAACTGCCCGGCGTGTCCCGCCAGGCCGACCAGTTCGAGCAGTTCGGCGATGCGGGCCTGCCGGGCGGAGGGGGATTCGCCGCGCAAACCGAAGCCGACGTTGTTCGCCACCGTCAGATGCGGAAACAGTGCGTAATCCTGGAACACCATGCCGACGCGGCGTTTTTCGGCGGCCAGCATCCAGTCGGGGCGGCTGACGACTTCGCCACCAATGCGGATTTCACCGTGCTGGATCGGCTCGAAGCCGGAGATGCAGCGCAGCGCGGTGGTCTTGCCGCAGCCCGAGGGGCCGAGCAGGCAACCGATCGCGCCTTCGGGCAGGGTGAAGGAGAGGTCGGCAATAATCTGTCGTTTGGCGTAGGACTGCGAAACCGAGTCGAGAATCAATTCAGCCATGTCAATTCAATCGTGGGAAGCGTTGCCGCGCCAGGTCAGGAGAAGGATGGGAATGATACCGGCTATGACAATGGCGAGCGAAGGCAGCGCGGCACGCTCCCATTCGCCTTCCGACGTCATTTCGAACACGCGTACCGCCAGCGTGTCCCAGCCGAACGGACGGGTCATCAGGGTGATCGGCATTTCCTTCATGATGTCGACAAAGGTGAGCGTGGCAGCGGTCAACAGGCTGGCGCGCAGCATCGGCAGATGTACCCGCGTCAGCAGGCCGGTCGCACCGGTGCCGAGATTTTTCGCCGCTTCGTCGATGTTGCGGCTGATGCGGTGCAGACCGCTGTCGATGGGGCCGAAGCCCACCGCAAGAAAGCGCACCAGATAGGCCAGTAGCATCACCAGCAGCGTGCCCTTGAGGATTTCGCTGCCGTCGAAGCCGAACCAGGCACGGCCGCTGTCGATCAGCCAGTTGTCGAGCGCGGCCACCGGGATGAACAGGCCCACCGCCAGCACCGCGCCGGGAAAGGCGTAGCCGAGGGTGGCCAGGCGCTGCGTCCACATCATCGCGCTGCTAGGGCGCTGGCGGCCAGCGTAGGCGAGCAGCAGCGCTACCGCCACCACCATCAGCGCGCCGAGGCCGGCCAGCAGCACCGAATGCCAGGCAAACGCCCAGTAGCGGCTGTCGAGGTCGGTGGCGATGACATCGCGCGTCCACAGCGCCAATTGCGTCACCGGAATAACGAAGGCCACCGCCAGTACCGCCGCCGCGTAAAAGAAAGCGAGCGCGGCCAGTCCGGGCGACAGCTTGATGCGGCGCGAGGCGGCGCTGCGGCCCACCGCGCCGTAGCGCATCTGTGTGCGCGAACGCTGCTCGAA
>MGZO01000106.1:17916-27618 GCA_001802655.1 Hydrogenophilales bacterium RIFOXYD1_FULL_62_11 | reverse complement strand
GAACAGGATCAGGATCGAGGCGAGCTGCGCCGCAGCAGGCAGCGAGAACAGGCTGTACCACGCCTTGTAGATCGCGGTGGTGAAGGTGTCGTAGTTGAAGATCGCCATGGTGCCGAAGTCGGCCAGCGTTTCCATCAGCGCCAGCATCAGGCCGGCGGCGATCCACGGCCGCGCCATCGGCAGCGCCACCCGGAAGAAGCCTTGGGTGCGCGAGAGCCCGAGCGACTGCGCCGCTTCCAGCGCGATTGCGCCTTGCGTGGCAAAGGCGTTTTTGGCGATCAGGTACACGTAAGGATAGAGCGCCAGCGACATCACCAGGATGACGCCGCTGCGCGAGCGGATCTCGGGCAGCCCGCTGATGCCCCAGCCGTCACGCAGCCAGGTCTGCAGCGGGCCGGTGAAATCGAGCAGGCCGATGGCGACGAAGGCAGTGACGTAGGCGGGCAGCGCCAGCGGCAGCAACAGCGCCCAGCCGAACAGGCGGCGGCCGGGGAATTCGCACATTGCCGTCAGCCACGCCAGCGAAACGCCCAGCACGCTGACGCCGATTCCCACGCCGAGCATCAACCACAACGTGTTGCCCACCAGTTCGGGCAGTACGAATTCGGTCAGATGGGCGAGGATGTCGCCCTCGACCTCGGCGAACGAGGAGAACGTGACCACGACCGGCACCAGCACCAGCGATGCGATCGCCAGGGCGAACAGCATCCAGCCACCTAGGCGGGGCCAAACAAAAACGCCCGCAGCGGGCGTTTTTGAAGAGACGGCAAGCGTGTCAGACAAAATGGATCAGTTCCAGAAGGGGGTGGCCAGACTCCGGGTAAACCTTACTTGTAGCCGGCGCGATCCATCAATTTTACGGCCTTGGTCTGCAGGCTGCCAGCCTCTTTCACGTTGACGAGGTTCTGCTTGAAGCTGCCCCACGCCGCCACCGTCTTGTCGGGTGCCACCTTCGGATTGACCGGGTATTCCAGATTGACGTCGGCGAACAGGTTCTGCGCCTTGTCGGACGACAGCCATTCGATCAGCTTTTGCGCACCGGCCGGATTCTTGGCGTACTTCGTTACGCCGGCGCCGGAAATGTTGACGTGCACGCCAGCAGCCTTGTTCTTCAGGTTCTGGTTAGGCCAGAAAATCGCCAGCGGCAGCTTGGGGGACTTCTCCATCAGGCGGCCGAAGTAATAGGTGTTCACCAGGGTGACATCGCACTGGCCGGCTGCCACGGCTTCCATCGCCTTGGTGTCGTCGGGGAAGGGCGAGGTGGCGAGATTATTGACCCAGCCGCGCACCATGTCCTCGGTTTTGCCTTCGCCGTATTCGGTGATCATCATCGCCACCAGGCTCTGGTTGTAGACCTTTTTCGAGGTGCGCAGGCAGAGGCGGCCTTTCCACTTCGGGTTGGCCAGGTCTTCATAGGTGGACAGTTCGGCGGGTTTGACCCTGGCGGTGTTGTAGACGAGGGTGCGGGCGCGAACCGACAGGCCGAACCATTCGCTGTCGGGGTCGCGCAGGTGGGCCGGGACGTTGGCGTTCAGGATTTTCGACTGGATCGGACGCAGCAGGCCTTCATTGGATGCCTGCCACAGGTTACCTGCATCCACCGTCAGCAGCAGGTCGGCCGGGGTATTCCTGCCTTCGGCCTTGAGGCGCGCCATCAGCGGGCCTTCCTTGTCGGTGATGAATTTCACCGCCACACCGGTGTCCTTGGTGTAGGCGTCAAACAGCGGTTTGATCAGCTGTTCATTGCGTGCGGAATACACCACGACTTCTTCAGCCAGGGCGGGGAGAGCGGCAACGGCCAGCGTCATTGCGGCCAAAAGACGGGTCAGTTTCATGGTGAAGTATTCCTGTGTTGAATGAGTTGAAAATATCGTACTGCAAATGATAACGGTTATCAATAAATAAATTGCCTGGGTGAATGTGCGGGTTCTGGCGGCCCCGGTCACGCCCATTTTACGCAAGCGACTCAGTAGAATGGCCGCCATGAACCGTTTGCTTGGTTGTCTACTGATAGGGGTGAGTGTGTGGGCCGCGCCGCTGCACGCCGAAGTCGCTGCGCACATTCTGTTGCAGGATGCACCCTTGGCTGGCTTCCAGTATCACGCGGGCAAGCAATGGTGGTCGCACATGCGGGTGGGAGACACGCTCACCCTGACTCGTGAGCCGGACAATTCCCACGATGCAAATGCGGTGCGCATCGAATGGCAGGGCCACAAGATTGGCTACGTGCCGCGTCGTGACAACGCCGATGCTGCGCGATTCATGGACAGCGGACAGGTGTTGGTGACGCGCATCAGTCGCCTGGCCGAGGGGCGTGATCCGTGGTCGCGGATACGCTTTGAAATCCTGATTCCGCTGCACCCTGCGGCGCAATCAGATTGAGCCCGCGCTTTCACTCATCAAGGCCGTTTCCACACACGCAATGAAATCCAGCTGGATGCTTGTCGCAGCCGCATTGTTCGCCCTGATGGGTGTGCTGGTGAAACATGCCTCGGCGAATTTTTCGAGCGCGGAGCTGGTGTTTTACCGCTCGGTTTTCGGCCTGCTGGCGATCGGGGGCGTGATCGCCGTCCAGCACGGCTCCTTGCGCAAACCGCTCGCCACGCCATATCGCAAAGCGCACTTCTGGCGCGGGTTGTCGGGTTTTGTTGCCCTGGTGCTGTTCTTTTATGCCATCGCGCGCCTGCCACTGGCCACGGCGGTGACCCTGAACTACACCGCGCCGTTGTTTCTGGCTGCGCTGTCGGCCTGGTGGCTGCATGAAAAACATGGCCGCGGGCTGCTCGGCGCGGTGGCGCTGGGTTTTGTCGGCATTGTGCTGGTGTTGCGCCCACAGGTGCAGGATCAGGCCTGGTTGCCCGCGCTGGCGGGGCTGGCGTCCGGCATGCTGGCGGCGGTGGCTTATGTCAACGTCAAACAGCTCGGCCGGCTGGGTGAACCCGAGTGGCGGGTGGTGTTCTATTTCACGTTGCTGGCGACGCTAGGCGGTGGGGTGTGGATGCTGCTGGCGGGCTTTCATCGTCCGCACGCGGCTGACTGGCCGTGGCTGATTGGGATCGGCGTGACCGCCACGCTGGCGCAACTGGCGCTGACGCGTGCCTACCATCGGGGCCGCACGCTGATCGTGGGTGCGCTGGCCTATTCCACCGTGGGATTCTCGGCGCTGTATGGGCTGATCCTGTTTGGTGAGCAGTTGCCGGTGTCCGCGTGGCTGGGCATGGCGGTGGTCGCACTGGCAGGTATTTGGGCGGTACGCGCTTCTGTGCCAGCCGATTCGCTATAGTTAGGCCAATCCACTTCAGGAGCAATACATGATCAGTCTCGACGTTAAAAAAAATCAGATTTCAGTTTCCGTCATGGGGCAGTTCACGCTCGACGATTACCGTGAGTTCGAACAGGCCGTCTGCTATGGCATCCAGTTTCAGGGCAAGGTCGACCTGTTGTTTGATCTGCGCGACATGCTGTCGTACAGCCTCGATGTGGCGTGGGAAGAATTGAAGTTCTCACGCGAGCACAAAAACGATTTCGGCCGAATCGCCATCCTCACCGACGATCAATGGATGGCGTGGAGCATGTGGCTTAACCGCTCGTTCATGTCGGCGGAGATTCACCTGTTTGACGATCTGGAGATGGCGCAGGCGTGGGTGGCCGGAGGGGATTTACCGCTGCCGGCGGCTTGATGCGCGCAGGGCGGAATACGCTCGCATTTGCGTAATACGCGGCCGTCGCGTTGGCGGCATCCCATCCCGGTATTCCCTGCACCGGCAAGGCTGCAAGCTGGTATGGCGAATCGATAGTCTGGAGTGCTGCGATTGCGTGTGATTCCGCATCGGGATCAGATGCATCGGTATCCAGCATCAGGCATTTTCCGGTCATCGCCGGATAGGGCGCCAGCAGTTTTTCCAGCAGTGCGTGCCCGACCACCACGAATTCCATCGCCGTTTCGACGGCATGTCGTTGTTCCCAAAACAATGCCTGCCAGGCGTGATCAGCCAGCAGGACAGGCAACGCGGGGTCGCGGCTTATCACCCACACACCCGATTCATCCAGCATGGTCAGCGCATCGCGCCGGCGGCCACGGATGGTGTCCGTCTCCAGCCCGATCGCTTCGCCATGTGCCGCATTCAGCGCCGCCTTGAAGCGGGGATAACGCAGCCATACCAGGGCGTTCATCACATCGTGCCAGGTGTCGGCGCGCGTCGGCACCTGGCCGCTGTGCAGAATCCGGGTTTCGTAATCGCGTGCTGACAGGTGGCCTTTGGCGGCGACAAAGCGCAGGGGATGCCCCTTTGCCTGGGTGATGCTGCGGGCGCTGGCCAGCGCGTTAAGCCCATCCAGCGTGGGCGAAACACGCCCCAGATCGAGCGCGTCGATCAGCTGCCGGTAGGGCGCAAAGGCGGGATGGCCGAACGTCAATGCAGCGACTCGGACAGCGCCTGGCGGTATTGCCGCGTGAGCGGATGCGCGCTGCCGAGCAGGTCGAACAAGGCAAGCAGGCTGGTGCGGCCGATGTCGTGGTGGTAGCTGCGGTCGGCGCGGGTGATGAACAGCAGATCGGCCATGGCGCCGTCGAAGTCATCGTTTGCCAGCAAGACAGCGGCGCGCTGGTAATGCGCATCGAGGTCGCTGGCGTTGGCGAGCAGCCGTGCATTGATTTCGGCCAGTGAGGGTGCGTGGCGTGCAGCCTCGACCAGACTCAGGTGCGCGTGCAGGCGGGCCAGTTCGGGTTCCAGACGGGCTTCAGGCGGCAGGCTGTTGAGCAGTTTCAGGGCCTGCTCGCCTTCGCCTGTCGACCACAACAGCTTGGCCAGGTCGCGCGGAATGGCGAGGTTGTCGGGTTCGGCCATCGCTGCGTTGGCCAGCAGCATGCGCGCCTGCGAAATGTTGCCCGATTGCCATGCCGCCACGCCCAGCGCATGGGCGCGGTTGGCGTCGCCGGCGATGAAGCGGTCGAGCACTTCACGGAAACTGCTGTCGGGATCGGCACCGTGAATGGTATGGGCGACTTCGCCCCGCCAGAAAAACTTCACCGTCGGCACCGAATTCACGCTGAAGCGGCGCGCCAGTTCCGGCAGGTCGTCGGTATTCAGCATCACCAGCAGAAACTTGCCTCCGTATTCGCTGGCGAGCTTGACCAGGCGCGGCATCAGAATGAAACAGGGACCGGCCTTGGGGGTCCAGAAATGCACCAGCACCGGACCCTTGTGCGAGTTTTCCAGCACTAGCCGGTTGAAGTTGTCGGCGCTGGCATCAAAGACGTAGGGCGACAGGCTCATGATGCAAAGGATCCGGTGGCGGCAAAGCGGTCGCACGCGGCGACCAGTTCGCGACAGGTGCCCGGTTCGAATGCCGAATGACCAGCATCCGCCACGATCACATAGCGCGCCTCGGGCCAGGCACGTGCCAGTTCGTCGGCGGTGACGATGGGGCAAACAGCGTCGTAGCGCCCTTGCACGATGATCGCGGGAATCGCGCGGATGCGGTCGATGTTGGTGAGCAGGCTGTTGTCGGGAAGAAAGATGTTGTGGACAAAGTAATGCGCCTCGATGCGCGATAGCGACAAGGCCATCCTGTCGTTGCCGTACGCGGAAACCAGCTCGGGGCAGGGCAGCAGGGTCAAACACGAGGCCTCGAAAGTTGCCCACTGATAGGCGGCGGGCTGATGCACGGCCGGATCGGGGTCGACGAGGCGGCTGTAATACGCGGCGAGCAGGTCGCCACGTTCGCTTGCCGGGATGAATTCAGCCAGTTGCCGCTGCGCCTCGGGAAAGAAGGCGCGGATGCCATCGAGAAACCAGTCGATCTCGCTTTTGCGGCACAGAAAAATGCCGCGCAGCACCAGACCGCGACAGCGCTCGGGATGCGCTTCGGCATAGGCCAGCGCCAGGGTCGATCCCCACGAGCCGCCGAATACCAGCCAGCGGTCGATGCCCAGCTCGATACGCAGCGCTTCCATGTCGGCAATCAGGTGCGGTGTAGTGTTGTCAGTGAGTTCACCATGCGGCGTCGAGTGGCCGCTGCCGCGCTGGTCGAACAATACGATGCGATAGCGCGCCGGGTCGAAGAAGCGCCGCTGGTTCGGCGAGGTGCCTGAACCGGGACCGCCGTGGACGAACAATACCGGGATGCCGTCCGGATTGCCGGAGGTTTCCCAGTAGACACGATGGACGCCAGTGGTCTCCAACATGCCGCTGGCGTAAGGGGTAAGGGGTGGGTGGAGCAGGGTCATAGCGGACATGGATAAAGTCTTGAATCTTCAGGCCGAATCATATCGCCTGCCGGGGGACACGAAGAAACCCATCAGTCGGGAAGCGGGATTTATCGACTGAGCGGGTCAGGATAGGTATTCTCTATCAAGAACAACGTTAAATCTGCCGATGAAGCAGCTTGGCATTGCAACTTCCAGCCAATACATATCAATGAGGAGTACTACCATGAGTCAAGTTGTCAAGGTTGCCCTGCTGGGGCTGGGTGATGTGGGTGAAACCTTTGCAGAACATTTCCTGGAGAAAATCCAGGAAGAGCACGTCAAGGTGGAAATTGTCGCGGCCGCGCATCGCAATCTTGAGTCACCTGTTGCGCTGGGCTTTATCCAGAACGGCGTGCCGGTATTCGAGGACGCACTGGATGTGGTGTCGCTGGGCGCAAAAGTCGACATCATTTTCGACCTGACCGGTGATCCCGATTTGCGTAAAAAACTGCGTGCTGCGATGCAGGAAAGCCATAACCAGCACACCGTGATTGCACCCGAAGTGGTGGCACATTTGTTGTGGAATTTCTTTGGCGAAGGCGAATTGCCACATAGCGAACAAACGGGCTATTGATGACGCCGTTCAAATCTGCTCATGCCGCGGGTGCGGACTGGACCCAGGCTGCACAGGCCTGCATGAGCCAGTTGGGCGCCATCCCGGCCGCAGCCACGCTGGGGTTTTTGTACGTGGCGGATGCTTTCGTGGGCGAACTCGACGCGATTCTGGACTTTTTCAAAAGCGCGACCGGGGTTCCGCACTGGACCGGTAGCGTGGGCGTGGGGATCTGTGCAACAGGCGTGGAATTCCTGGAAGAGCCAGCGATGGCGGTGATGCTGGGCGAATTTGAACTCACCGAGTTCAGCATGCTGCCGGTGTTGCGCATCCCGCATGACATCGAGGCACAGTCGTCCGATGCCTACTTTGCGCTGGTACACGGCGACCCGGCGAACGCTCGCATGCAGGAACTGATCGACGGCCTGTCCGCGCAGGTCACGAGCGGGTTTGTCGTCGGCGGGCTGTCGAGTTCGCGCGGTGAAGCGGCGCAGATCAGCGATGGCGTCGTCAGCGGCGGGTTGTCGGGCGTGCTGTTCAGCGAGCGGGTGAAGCTGGCGACCCGGCTGACGCAGGGTATTTCGCCGCTGGGCCCGCGTCACATCATAACCACCGCGAATAAAAACATTGTGGGCAGCCTGGATCACCGCCCGGCGCTGGAGGTGATGAAGGACGAAATCGGCGAGGTGCTGGCGCGCGACCTGAAGCGCGCGGCGGGCTATATTTTTGTGGGCTTGCCGGTGCGCGGCTCTGATACCAATGATTATCTGGTGCGCAATATTCTAGGCGTCGATCCGCACAATCATCTGGTGGCGATCGGTGAATATGTCGAACCGGGTGACGAACTCCTGTTTTGTCGCCGCGATCAACAATCTGCCGAAGAGGATTTGCTGCGCATGCTGGCGGCAATCAAGGCGCAACTGAACGCGCCGATCCGGGGTGGCGTGTATTATTCCTGCCTCGGTCGTGGTCAGCATATGTTTGGCGCGCCGAACCGGGAGTTGGGGCTGATTCGTGATGCCCTGGGAGACTTCCCGCTGGTGGGTTTTTTTGCCAATGGCGAAATTTCGCACAATCGCTTATATGGCTACACCGGGGTTTTGACCCTGTTTGGCTGATCAAGAAAAGGATTTATACATGACCGTGCACGCGATAAAAGAAGACGACGTCGGCCTGTTGCGCAACGAAATTGAAATGCTGATGAACGAGCGTCGCCAACTGTTGCAGGTAACAGGCGCGGCGGCGGTGTTCGTTGCCAATCTCGACACCGACAGCTTGCCGGATGAAGCCGACACCATCGATGCGGCTGAAATGCTGGCTGAACAACTCAACAGCTTGTCTGAAGAAACCCTCAAGGACGCTCTGGAGTCGGTGCGCGCCGAGCTTGATCCGACGCCATAAGTCGGATTCACGTGTTACCCCGTCTGGTATTGCCCACCCTTGCTGATGCCAGGCGTTTTGCGCTGATTGTTGCGCTGACCGCGCTGGTTTACGCGCTGGCCGGATGGATCAGCCTCAAAGTGGCCACCTATGTGGCTGGCGTGATTGCTGCCGTCTGGCTGGCCGCAGGCATCGGCGCGATGGCGAGTCTGCGTTTCGGCCTGGCCGGCGTGGCCGGTGTGCTGGTGGGGGGATTTGTCATCATCAGCCAGGTTGTGCCTGTAGACGCAGCCATTCGCCTCGCCCTCGGCGCGGCAGCGAGTGCGGCGATCATGGGCTATCTGCCACGCTATCTTCAGCCTTTCAGTCCCACGCTTGAATCGGTTCCCAGCGTCGCCAAGTTTGCGCTGGTGGCCGCGCCGCTGGGCTGCGGAGTGAGCGCGCTATTCGGGGTGTTCAGCCTCAACGCTGCCGGAATCCTGGCTGACGACCAGGTATTGCAGGGCATGTGGGTCTGGTGGCTGGGGGATGTGCTGGGGGTGTATCTCATCGCGCCGGTCTTGCTGACCGCCTCGCGCTGGGATTTGCTGCCCACCAGCAAGACCGCACGCGTCGAAGGGCTGGTGCTGATACTGAGCATGCTGCTGCTGACCTACGCGATGCTGTCGAATCTTCAGCCCCTGCGCCCGAGCGAGGTGGTGCTGTTCGTGCTGGTGCCCGGCGTGTTGTGGGCGGCATTGCGGTTTTCGGTGACCGGAGCGAGTCTGGCCATTTTCCTGTCGGCGCTCATCGTGCTGGGGGTGGCGGTGGTCTCTTCGGGAGGGGCGATCAGCAGCACTTCACCACGCGAATTGTTTGCCTTGCAGGTCAGCATGATCGCCATGGCGCTTGCTGGATTGTTTGTGTCCGCCGCGCTGGCTGAGCGTCGCCATTCCGAACTGCGCCTCGACCGGCTGGCCAATCACGATCCGCTTACGGGGTTGCCGAATCGTTCGTATTTCCAGGATTTTCTGGGTCATGCGCTGGCGCGTGCGCAGCGCGAAAAAAGCCAGGTTTCGCTGCTGTTCATCGATCTTGACCGCTTCAAGCACATCAACGATTCGCAGGGCCATGAAATAGGCGACCAGGTGTTGCGCGTGGTCGGCCGTCGTCTCGACGAAGAGTTGCGCGCGGATGATTTTGTCGCTCGCCTGGGGGGCGACGAATTTGCCATCATCCTGACGCATCCCCCCGCTTCGCGCGCGGCCAGCCGTGTAGTGCGCAAGCTGCTCAAGACGCTGGCTGAACCATTCAAGCTTGAGCATCGGCGTTATGCCATCGGCGCCAGTATCGGAATCAGCGTGTATCCGGATGACGGCCTGGATGCCAATACCCTGCTGCGCCAGGCTGACCTTGCGATGTATCAGGCCAAGCAGCGCCGCAGCGGGTTTGAGTATTTCAGTGACGAACTAAATACGGTTGCGCAGCAGCAATTGAGCCTGGAAAACGGGTTGCGCCAGGCGCTCGATCACGGCGAGCT
>MGZO01000106.1:2713-17888 GCA_001802655.1 Hydrogenophilales bacterium RIFOXYD1_FULL_62_11 | reverse complement strand
ACGATCGGGTGGCATGATCGAGCCTAGCCGTTTCATCCCGGTGGCCGAGGAAACCGGTTTGATCATGCCGCTCGGGCGCTGGGTGGCGCGGGCGACCTGCGAACAATGGATCGCCTGGCGCGATGCCGGCCTCAATCCGCCGCCGGTTGCCATCAATCTGTCACCGCGACAGTTCAGCGATGCGCATCTGATCGAGGACATTGATGCCATTCTGGCCGACACGGGGATGGAGGCCATGCATCTGCAGCTGGAGGTGACGGAAAGCGCGGCGATGGAAAACCCGTTGCGGACCTTCGACATGCTGGACGCGCTGCGGCAACGCGGGTTCCATGTTTACATTGATGACTTTGGCACCGGGCATTCCAATCTCGGACAGCTGAAACGGATGCCGATCGATGCGCTGAAAATTGACAAGAGTTTTATCGACGATGTGCTGGTGGACAGCGACGGCGCCGAGATCGTCAATGCCATCATCCGTCTGTCGCATGCCCTCAATATGCGGGTGGTTGCAGAAGGGGTGGAAACGGTCGAACAGGTCGCGTTCCTGAAAAAGCAGGGCTGTGACGAGATTCAGGGGTATGTGGTTGCCAAACCGTTGCCGCCCGACAAGGTTGCAGCGCTGTTTGCGCAACGGTTTGATTTTTGAGGCGGGGTTGCCGGTGGCAGGGGACGGGGGTTTGGCGTCGCCACGCCGCACCTGCCTGGCGCCTGGTTTCGTGCTCAGGGCCGGACAATCAATGCTCGGGAACACCCTGCCACAACATGCTGAATCCGATTTCGGTGCTGTCGCTGCACATTTCGCCTACGGCCTTGAATTTCTCGTTGAAGGTGGTGTCAGCGTGGGATATTTCGTGCTGTTCGAATGAAGACCAGTAGGTGACGATCGCTACGTCATAGTCCGGCTCCTTGAGCGAATTGATCGAGCCTTCCTGGCTCACAAACCCGTCGTATTTGAATACCTGTCCGGCAATGAAACCGCCGGCCTCATTGCCGTAGGTTTCCTTCACGACGTGACACATCTCGCCCAGGGCGAGTTCGATATCACTCATGGTGATGCCGGGCTTGAGTTTGACCGCGTTGAACAACATCTTGCAGCCGTACGGAATGCTGACGGGATCGAACATGTTTTCTCCTTGATGATGAATTGGTTCGTGCTTTTGCTCCATGCCGGAGCAGAGTCAAGGGTACCGTGATCTTCAGGAAAGAACCAAACAGCGGCGGCAGCCTGCGCCCTCTGCGCGGGCTGGATCAGAGCGGCATCGGCTTGTTGTCGTTGAGGTTGAGCCAGCCCTTGGCAATGCGGTAGATGAACCAGATGAACGCCACGCCCAGAATCACCCAGCCAATCAGGATGATCCAGGTGATCACGCCCAGCACGCACCACAGCACGCTCCACCAGAAAGTGCGGATTTGCCAGGTGAAATGGCTTTCCAGCCAGGTGCCTTGCACCTCTTCGCGCTTGATGTAATTGAGCACGATCGCCACGATGGCTGTAACGCCCATAAACAGTGACAGTGCGTACAGCGCGTAGATGACCGTGGTCAGGGTTTTCAGGCTGGCGAGCTTGTCGTCAGTACCGGGTGCGAGGTTCGTGTCCATTAACGGGCTTTCTCGTAGAGGGGCATCATTCTCGGCACCTGGGCATTGAGCGCCTGGATGCGGTTGCCGGGCGCGGGGTGGGTGCTGAGGAAGGTGGGTGCGTTGTTGCCGCTGGCGGTGCCCATTTTTTCCCATAAGCTGATCGCAGCGCGCGGATTGTAGCCAGCGCGGGCAGCGAGTTCGATCCCGTAACGGTCGGCTTCGCTTTCGTTTTCACGGTTGTTGGGCAGGGTCAACGCAACGTCGGCCACCGGCGCCAGCACGCTGAGGTCACGTCCGGCGAGGATGGAGCCGAGGGTCATGCCGCCCTGCATGGCCATGGCGCGCGACATCCGCTCGCGGCCATGTCCCAGCAGCGCGTGGGCGATTTCATGGCCCATGATCTGGGCGATTTCGTCGTCGGTGAGTTTCAGTTTCTCGACGATGCCGGTGTAGATCGCCATCTTGCCGCCGGGCATGCACCAGGCGTTGAGCGTAGGCTCGTCGATCACCGCGACCGACCATTTCCACTGGCGGCTGGGCGCATACATATTGCCGGCCTGCACGATCAGGCGGTCGGTAATGCGCTTGACGCGGCCGTTCAGCGCGGCATCGGTGCTGAGCTTGCCCTGCTTTCGCGCTTCGCTCAGCGTTTGCGCGTAGGCCTGTACTGACGAGGCTTGCGCCTGTTCTTCGGAGACCAGCACCAGCTGGTTGCGGCCGGATACCGGGTTGGCCTGGCACGCGACCAGACTGGCGGCGAGCAGGGCAGTCACGACGAGTGTGCGTTTCATGGCGTCTCCATTTTCAGAATGACTTATCCCGCATTTACGGGATAAGGACTCAAATGCCGCGCAGCAGTTCGTTGATGCCGACCTTGGACAGCGTCTTGGCGTCGACCTTCTTCACGATCACTGCGCAATATAGACTGTAGCTGCCATCCTTGGACGGCAGGTTGCCGGACACCACCACCGAACCGGAGGGGATGCGGCCGTAGGTGACTTCACCGGTTTCGCGGTCGTAGATCTTGGTCGACTGGCCGATGTAGACGCCCATCGAAATCACGCTGTTGTCTTCGACGATCACGCCTTCGACCACTTCGGAACGCGCGCCGATGAAGCAGTTGTCGCCAATGATGGTGGGGTTGGCCTGCACCGGCTCCAGCACGCCGCCGATGCCGACGCCGCCGGAGAGGTGCACGTTCTTGCCGATCTGCGCGCAGGAGCCGACCGTGGCCCAAGTGTCGACCATGGTGCCTTCGCCGACGTAAGCGCCGATGTTGACGTAGCTTGGCATCAGCACCACGTTCTTGCCAATGTAGGAGCCTTTGCGAACGGCCGCGGGCGGCACCACGCGGAAGCCGCCTTCGCGGAAATCCTTGGAGTTGAAGTCGGCGAATTTGGAGGGCACCTTGTCGTAGTAATTGGTGTAGCCGCCCTTGATGAAGGCGTTGTCTTCCAGGCGGAACGACAGCAGCACCGCCTTCTTCAGCCACTGGTGGGTAATCCAGTTCTGGCCATCCGTGCGCTCAGCGACGCGCAGTTCGCCCATGTCGAGCAGGTCGATCACGGCCATGACCGCATCCTTGACCTGCGGTTCAACATTGCGTGGGGTGATGTCGGCGCGGCGTTCAAAGGCTTCTTCGATGATGGCTTGCAGGTCTTGCATGGGGATTCCTTAAAAGTAAGAGAGGGGTGAATTGATTGAACAGGATCAGGCGGCTTCGCCCATAAAACTGAGCATGCGTTTGGCCGCTTCGATACAGGCGGGCAGGCTGTCGACCAGCGCGATACGCACAAAGCCCTGACCCGGGTTGACGTTGGCCGCGTCGCGCGCGAGATAGCTGCCGGGTAACACGGTGACGTGCTGGGTGCGATACAACTCGCGCGCAAACGCGGCATCGTCGCCGCCCGGCACGCGTGCCCACAGATAGAAGGCAGCGTCGGGTGCGTCGAACTGCAGCGCGTCTTTCAACATGGGCATCACGGCGGCGAATTTTTCAGCGTACTGACGGCGGTTTTCGATCACGTGCGCCTCGTCGTTCCAGGCCGCAATACTGGCCGCCTGCACCGCCGGGCTCATCGCGCTGCCGTGATAGGTGCGGTAGAGCAGGAATGATTTCATGATTGCCGCGTCGCCTGCCACCATGCCAGAGCGCAGGCCGGGCACGTTGGAGCGCTTCGACAGCGAGTTGAACACGATCAGGTTCTTGAGGCCGCGACCAAGCTGTTGCGCGGCGGTCAGCGCGCCGAGCGGCGGCTTGCCTTCCTCGAAATAAATCTCCGAATAGCATTCATCAGCCGCGATCACGAAGCCATGCTGGTCCGACAGATCGAACAGCTGCTTCCAGTCGTCCAGCGACATCACCTTGCCGGTAGGGTTGCCGGGCGAACAGACGTAAACCAGGTTCACTTGCTCCCACAGATCGTCCGGCACGCGTGACCAGTCCATCCTGAAATCGTTTTCCGGCAGCGTGTTGAGGAAGAAGGGGCGGGCGCCAGCCAGCAAGGCGGCACCTTCGTAGATCTGATAGAACGGATTCGGCGAAATCACCACGCGGCGGCCGTGGCGGCTGGAGTCGACGCTGGCCTGGGCAAATGCGAACAGCGCCTCGCGCGAGCCGTTCACCGGCAGCACTTCGGTCGCCGGATCGAGCGTGACGCCATAGCGCCGCCCGGCCCACGCGGCAATCGCTTCACGCAGCGCATCCGAGCCCTGAGTGATGGGATAATTCGAGAGTCCGCCCAAGCCTTCAACCAGCGCGTCCTTGATGAACTGTGGCGTCGGATGCCTGGGTTCGCCGATCGACAGGTTGATCGGCGAAAGGTCGGGATTCGGCGTCACTCCGGCGAACAATTCGCGCAGCTTCTGGAACGGGTAGGGGTGGAGTTGGTCGAGACGCGGATTCATTGAATGGCCTGGAAACAGCAGATTGCAAACCTCAACATTATAAAGCCCCATGCCATCTCAACGCCTTTTTGCCATCGCCAGCCTGGTTTACGCCGCCACCTTGTGGGGGCTGGTCTGGTATCCCTATCGCCTGCTGAACGAGGCGGGGGTGGGCGGCATCGCATCGGGTTTTTTCTCCTATGCCATTCCGCTGGTGCTGATGGGCTGGCTGCATGGTCGCGCCCTGCGTCAGGCCGCGTTCGGGACAAACGGCAAATGGCTGTGGCTGTCAGCGCTGGGCCTGGCGGCGGGCTGGACCAATCTGGCCTACGTGCTGGCAGTACTGGAAGGCGAGGTGATGCGGGTGCTGCTGCTGTTTTATCTGTCGCCTTTGTGGACCGTGCTGTTCTCGCGCTTTTTGCTGCACGAAAAGCTCAACCGTTCTGGCTGGGCGGTGATGGTACTGGCAGCGGGCGGCGCGCTGGCGATGCTGTGGCAGCCTGGAGAATGGCCGTTGCCTGCCAATCATGCAGAGTGGCTGGCGCTGTCGGCGGGGGTGGCGTTCGCGGCGAGCAACGTCATCAGCCGCCATCTCGACGGCGTGACCCAAGGCGCCAAGGCGGTCACGGTGTGGCTAGGCGTGGTGGTGCTGACGCTGGTCGCCCTGCTGCTGGAACCGGCTGAACTGGATTTCATGGCAAGCGCTGCAACGCGCACCTGGCTGCTGCTGATCGGCGTGGCGTTGTTGATCGGCAGCATGACCTACGCCGTGCAATATGGCCTTGCGCGCGTGCCGGCCAATCAGGCCATCGTGATTTTCCTGTTTGAACTGGTTGTCGGCGCCCTCGCTGCGTATTTTTTGTCGGCCGAGCGGATGGGCCTGCAGGAATGGATCGGCGCGGCCATGATCATTACCGCCAGCCTGTTTTCCGGTCATATGGAAGACGATCAATCGAAAGCGAAACGCAATGTCTGAGCTGTCCCCAATCCATATCGCGGGCTTGCTGCACGCCGGCCTGCTGGTTTCCGATCTGGCGCGCGCCAAAGGGTTTTACGAATCGGTGCTGGGGCTCAAGCGGATTCCGGACCGTCCCGCACTGCCTTACCCCGGCGAGTGGTACGAACTGGGCGCTGGCCAGCAACTGCACCTGATGAACCTGCCCAACCCCGATGCCGCATCCGTGCGCCCCGCACATGGCGGCCGCGATCACCACATCGCGCTGGCGGTCAGCAACATGGATGCGCTGAAAAGCCGGCTCGATGCGGCCGGCGTTAAATACACCGTGAGCCAATCCGGGCGCACGGCGTTGTTCTGCCGTGACCCGGATGCGAATACCCTGGAGTTTGTCGAGCTTGGCTGATCAACAGGCCATGCTGAGATTTCATTAGCTGTAGAAGTTCAGGCATGACCTGACAAATGGCGCATGTTCAGGTCGTGCTTTTCTGGCAGGAACTGGCCAGAAGTGACGGTCTAGGATGACTCGCGGTGGGTTGCTTCGTGGGCTTCACGTCCAATCCACATGTCAGCATGAACCCTATCGGACTCGTTCAGAAGAGGTTCGCGAGTCCGGCGCGGATCGGCTCCGGCACGTTGGGCTGGTTCGCGATATCCGACAGAAAATTGGGATCATCAGCCACTGTGAGCGGGTCAAGCTCGATAGGCTTGAGTATCGTCGAGAGCGGAGCCGAAGCGGCGCTTACCGAGGCGCGTGCAGGCCCGGTCAGGTCATTCAGGTCGTTGAACGGCAGCCGCGGGCGCAGGTCAACCCCAGTGGCCTGAATCTCGTCGAGGGCCAGTGACCACACTACGGGTTCGGGCGCATCGAGAGCGGCCCGCCTGGCTTTCATCGGTTTTGGCTTCTCCAGTTTGCGCGCGAGCCTGGGTAAGTCCCGGAAGGCCGCACGCAGCGTGTTGCGGGCTGCCCTCAGCGACACGCCGGCCACATCGGGGTCGCCGGTTGCCTGTTCCAGATACAGGCAACGTCTCTTGCCGCCCACACGTAGCGTCTCGCCTTTGGCGCCAAGCGCACCCATCAATCCAGGCATGCCGTAGCGCGCAACGCCGTTGATCATCACCAGCCGGATCGACGTCTCCTTAGCCTTGACGAGCGCCTCGTACGGATCGCCCACCTTGCCGGCAATCACGACCACGTCGGCGCGCTTACCAGGCTCAAGCGTGCCTAGCGAGTTGTGCCACTTGAGTATCGCCGATGCCTCCCGCGTAGCCATCGCGACCAAGTCACGCGCGCTGAACAGACCCCCAAGCATGTGTTGAGAGTAGAGCCATGCGACCTTCAGCTCGCCCAGCAGGTTCTTGCTGCCCGAGGGCGACCAGTCACTGCCCAGACCGATGCGTACCTTGGCCTGCCTCGCGGCATCCACGCGTGCGGTAGCCCCATAGAGAAGCAGGTTGCTCAGTGGCGACCAAACCATCGCACCCTCGTATTGAGCAAGCACATCGAAGTCCTCGGCTAACAGGCCTGCTGCGTGGATGGCAGTCAGCCGGTCATTAATCGCCCACTGGTAGGGCGCCACCTCGAGCGCGAGGAAGTGCCGGCGAGCCATCGAATCAGGTTGATCCGCCGGGGTCACGCCCTCGCTCAGGTGAAGGAGGAAACAGCTATCCTCCTTGCTCAGCCGGGCCAGGAACGAGCGCGCATCCCTGGCATCCACGTCTGCAATTCGCCCCTGGGCCTCGGGCAGATCGGGGTCGTCCGTCTGTTCAACGTTGCGCAGGATACCCCTGTAGTACCGCCGTATTCCGGCGTTGCTGTTGAGCATGATCCCCTGGCTCGTCGTGACGCCCCCAAGCAGGCATTTGCACTCTACATAGCGGATCAGCGGGGCGAGCAGCGCGGGTTTGCCCTGACCGTCCCGGTACTTGCCCACGACGGTCATCGGTCCGCTGATCAGCTTGCGATAGTCGGGGTGGTCGGGCCACTGGCCTCGGTGCTGGAACAGCTTCGGTACCGGGGTCCATAGCGGCAGCGCGTTGTAGGCAAGGTGATTGTGGAGTTCAATCAGGCCCGGGAAAATCGTTCCGCCGGTGAGGATCGGGGCCACGCCTTCGAAGCCGGCTGGCGCCGGCCGCGCACGGTCCTGCACAGCGACGATGGCGCCCTGGTGGATATATACCACTGCGTCGGCCTTGACCGTGAATGCGTCATCCATGGTGACGACCCGTCCAGCCAACGCCAGCTTGGGACCGAAAAGTGGATCGATGGGCCGTGCTGGAGCCTTTCCTGCCAGAACTGCCGCGCTAACGGAAATTGGCTTGGCGCCAGCGAGGGGATACCAATGGCGTCGAACCTTGGTCATGTGACTACCCCTTTGGTGATCGTGATTGTGATATTGCGCCGCTTGGCCAGATCGCCCGAACCGACGCGTCTCGCCCAGCCATCGTGCTCGTGCATCCATGCCGGCAAGCCGGCGGGAAAATCAAACTCGGGAATCGCCACGCGGTCGCCTTCGGCCCACGTCTCTCCATACAATGTGAGAGGGGTCGGTACGTCTGGAGGATTCACACTCGGCGAAACCGCCTGCAAGGCCTTGTTCCAGTTCTGAAGCAGCTTCTTTGTCGCCGCCGCGAGCTTGTCTTTGTCTCCCCTGGAGGCGCTTTCCGGCTGTGTGGGGTGCGTCACCCTCGCATAGGCGATTTGCACCGACTGCCCAGCTGGCGTCTCTTTCCAGAATCGCCAGGCCTCGTCTGCCGCCTGCCCGAGCGCGAGTACGGCTTCGACATTGCCTTCAACCAGCAATGCATTCAGCCAGCGGTTTCGGTAGTCGATGAGGCTGGGGTTCTTTCGGGTCTTGGCTTTGACGCTGCCATAGACGCTGTACAGGTATGCGTTGATGAAAACGTAACTTCGGGTAATCCCAAGTTTGCGCAGCAATCCTTGAACGCGCCGCCCGGCTTCACCGACCAATACGCGACGTATGACAGCTTCGTGCTGTGCAGGATCCTGACCGATCACGAGCACGCGCGCCGAGCCGTCGAGCCGTCCACGATGGAAGATCGGGCCCCATTCAGAACGGAACTGGTCGGAAGAATAGATTTCCGCGCCGGGGTAGTCGGCACAGAGATTCAGAAACGGCTCAGTGACATATCCAGGATCAAACGGGTGGGACATATGCATCCTCCTTGTGGCGGCTGCTAACTTATGCGCAACATCGTTCGTTTTTGTGCCCTATCCAATGTAGATTATTTGGGGAGGGGAAACGGGGCTTTGCAGTCCGCTATTGGGAAACAAGCGCGCGGTACGTGGCTGCGTGAGTTCAGTATTTCAGGTCACGCGACGTGAACAGCCGCTTGGGCGCAGTGCCCAGAACGCGGGTGAGCACCGAATTCATGGTGGCGCAGTCGTTGTCGAAGCCGCCGTGGCTGTGGCTGATGGATGCGCCCAGCTTGATGGCGGCAGCTTCTTTGGCCGGATCGATCGGGATGCCCTCGGAGACCACCAGCGCAGGGCGGCCATCGACGGCACCACCGAACAGCTTGGAGAGCGTCTTGTCGGCGTCGATGCAGGCTTTCATCCCCAGTATTGGCACCTCGCGCATCCCCTCGAAGGCGTTGGACACGAGGTAGAGCAGGGATTTTCCGTAGGGCCCCACGCTGTCACCGCGTTCCAGCTTGTCCGACAGGATGTAGAGGCTCGGCAGCGGGATGTGCCCTGCTTCCAGTCCGGGCAGCAGCAGTTGCTTGAAAGTGTCGGTGCGGATGGCGGGTGCGAGGAACTGCACGCTCTTGAGCGGTATGCCCAGGTTCGCCAGCAGCGGCATGGCGTGGGCGGCGAAGATGCTGCCCGCCGAATGGCCGACGATGTGCAGCTCCCAGCCGGCCTTGTCGTGGCTGGCCAGTTTCTTTTTGGCCAGTTCGACGTAGCTTGCGACAAGCTGGATGGCGCCGATGTTGTGCGGGTGGTCGGACGCCAGCCGGGCGTTTTCCTTCATCTCGCCCCACAGCCGGAAGCCTGCGCGGGCGAGGGTGAGTTCGAGCACACGGTCCTTGGCCTCGGTCAGGTTTTCCAGGAAGCCGCCGCCGGCGAGCTTGTCGGCCTCGGTGAACAGGTCCTTGAACAGGCCAGCGACGCTGGAGAGGAAGTCGCTCTCCCACATGATGTGCAGGGGGTAAATCTCGTTTTCCAGCATGACGTCGCGCATGGCGACGATGCGCTTGGCCGAGGCGGATTCGGAGTTGAGCCCGCCGTGCAGGTACAGCAGGATGCGACGCTTCTTCCAGCTGCGGGCTTTGGTGGGGAGGGTTTCGCAGAACAGCCGTTCGATGTCGGACTCGGTGGTCCAGTACTCGCCGTTGTCCGACAGTTCGCCGTTGTTGGAGACGTCGATGACGTAGGGCCGGATGTCGGACAGCGGAATGGTGCGGCTGGCGCGCTGAATGCCGGAAGTGTCGATGGATTTATCGTCCGCCCACAGGTCCATCATGACTGGCACGCCGAGTTGTGCCACCCAGACGTCGGTGGCATGCATCAGAAAATCTTCATAGGGCAGCAGCGCAAAGCCGCCGGCCCCCCAGCCCGGCCCCCAGGAATTCTGGATGATGAAACCCTGCGGGGTGTAGCCGACGAGGGCGATGGCGTGGCCACCATCGGCGCTGCCGCTGCGCTTGATCACCGGCAGCCTGAGCGTGATCTTGCGGCCGCGGTGCACATAGCTCACCGGCACCGGCTTGTCGCCCTTGCTGGCGCCCGGAGCGGCCCAGCCCGAGTGCACCATCAGGGTGGCGTAGAGAATGCCGGTCTCGCTCAGCGCGGTGTGCATGTCGCGCACGTTGTAGGGGCGGATGCGGTAATAGGCACCACCCGGCGCCGCCATCGCCTGCTGGATGATGGCGTCGCTCATGTGGGTGATGCCGTGCTGGTCGTCTTTCCATGCCGAACGCAGACACACGCCGTGCTTGGACCAGGCCTTGATCGCGCCGCGTGCGGAAGAACCCTCGTAGGCCTCGCCCGGCCATTCGTCGTAGCGCCGCGCCAGTTCGTACAGCATGCGGGGACTGACGACGGCGGTTCGCTTTTGCTTGGCGCGCAGGAAGTTCACCACGGCCGCCAGCGCAAAGCCGGTACAGGCGCCTTCCTTGCCCTGGTCGAGAATCATCGCCGGCTTGATGAAGGCGCAACTCACCAGCGAGTCGGGCAGCGAAATCAGCGCAGGCTGGTAAAACCAGTCGCGCAGGTCGATGCGGTCTGGAAAGGCGTCGAGCCGCTGGCCGGTGGCCTTTTCGGCGCTGGTTTTGAGCGGTGGTTCGGACTGCGTGCGAGGGGGCTTGAGGGCCATGCGATTTCCTTTCGTAAAGGCTTTCGGGGTCAGAGGGTTTTCAGGTATTCCAGCAATGCGGCCTGGTCCGGGGCCTGCAGGGCCGTGCCGAAGTCATGCCCCTGATTGCTGTTGCCGCGCAGCCGCGTGTCGAGTAGCGTGCCCGCGCGTTCGGCCGTCTGGCCTTGCACGACGAAGCCGACGCGTACCGGGTCGTAGACGTCGTAGCCGCGCCAGAAGACTTGCGGCCGCTGCGCGGGCGGCATCAGCAGATCGGACAGGCTCGGCACCGAGCCGTTGTGCAGGTAGGGCGCGCGCAGCCAGATGCCGTCGAGGAACTGCGCGACATAACCCGTCAGCGGGGCTTCGACCAGTCCTTTGCGCTGGATGCCCATGTCGCTGACCACCTTGTTGGCCTCGATCGCCGCCTGCTTGCCCCAGGTGTCGATGCGGCCGCGGTCGGTGCCGATTTCGGAAAGCGGAACGATGGTGCCGGTGCGCGCGCTGGCGTGGCAGGCGGCGCAGTGGGCGTCGAACACGGCCTTGCCCTGCGCCGCGCGGGTGGTGTCGATGGGGAAGGGATACTTCGGCGCCGGCTTGTTCTTCAGGTAGTCGACCAGCCAGTCGATCTGGCCGAGGAAATCGTCCTTGTCCTTCGGCTCCGCGCCCATCAGCCCCAGCGCCGAATCGATGACGACCGAATACGGGTCATGCGAGTCGCCGGCGAAGTTCATGCGGTGGCCTTTTTCCGGCTGGTATTTCTTCAGGTTCCACACCGAGGGCATGTCGGTCGGGCCGAAGCTGTCGTCCATCGGCCAGCGGATCATGAAATATTTGGTCAGGTTCATCGCGTCGTCGCGTCCGCGTCCCCACTCGGGAAAGTCGTGGCGGTAGATCCACTCGAACTGGCTTTCGCGCTCGGTCAGGCGCTTTTTGGTGATCGGGATGATCAGATAGCGGTAGGCAAGGCGGTCGATGAAATCGAGGTCGGCGGCGAGGTTGATCTCGGCCATCAGGGTGTCGGCATTGAAGCGCGGGTCTTTGGCGCAATCGACTAAAAACCGAAAGAAAGCTTCAAGGTCGAGCGTGTGGTTGGGGCCGGTGACGACCAGCGTCGGCGTCTCGTCGGGCTGGCTGCGATAGCTCGCCACATGGCAGGAGGCGCAGGTGTTGGCGACGCGGTCGAAACCGATGCGGCGCTTGGAAAACCCCACCGGCAATTCCTGGCCCTGTTCCCACACCACGCCGAAGCTGGCGTAGCCGATGCCCGGCTTGGGCAGCTTGTCGGGGAAGACGCGCGGCAGCACGTAGAAAATCCAGTAGGGGATGCCGGCGTCGTTCTCTGCGCCGATGGAGCCGTATTTGAAGCGCTCGTCCGGATTGTCGAACTGCGCCGCGCCGTGGTCGCGCAGGAAACGGTCCCAGCCGACGAGTCCGAGGACGATGGCCAGCACCAACAGGACGAGTCCGCTGAGGATGAGCCAGCGCGGGCATTTGCATCGGGTTTTCATGTGAGGCTCCTTGCGGGTGCGGTCAGTCATTTCGGCACAAAGAAGAAGTCGCCCGCCTCGTGCCCGGCGTGTTGTATCGGCGCGTATTCAGGAACCTGCTCGAAACGGTAACGATCGGCCGCGTACGCAACCCGGGCCGCAACTTCGCGGTACAGGTGCTGTGTTTCGAGCACATCGGTATTGGCGGCGAGAACGTCGAGCATGGCCTGGGCGAAGACAGAATGTTTGCCGCTGCCGGAATCGAGTACCGGTGCCAGCCCGCCGGAGGTGAGCACCGTGCGGGAACGCTTGGTGGCCATCAGTTTCAGCCAGTGCTGGCGGTCTTTATCGGACGTGTCGGCGCCGATTCTTGCCATGGCGGAACGGGTGAGCGCGCCGGAATAGCACGAGTCGGCGATGACCAGCACTTGCTTGGCGGGGAAGATGCTGACGTGATCGGTGATCTCGACGTTGGAAATCCAGTTCGCCGGATTGTTTTTTTCGGCGTCGCTGGGCAGCCACTGGCCACGCACGATGGCACCGCCTTCAAGCAGGGTGCCATGGCCGGCGAAATAGAGCAGGAAGTTGTCGTTGTCGCCAAGCTTCTGGTGATAGGCGGCAAGCGCCGAGATGACCTCATAGCGCGTCGGGTTGACGAGCAGCTCGACGCCGAACCCATAGCGCGATCGCAGTATGTTTGCCAGTGCCTTTGCGTCCTCGACCGGCGATTTGAGCTTGGCGAGTTGCCTGTCGCGATAGCTGTCGACGCCTATCACCAGGGCATAAAAGTGGCCAAAATCGACCGCTGGCGGAAGCGGACGCAGGTCGGCCGGCGGCGCTGCGGTCTGGGGCAGTAGACGCAGTTCCAGCGCGGCGCGCTTACCTTGGCGATCCACCGCCACCAGCTTCAACGGCAGGGGCTGGCGCCCGATCCGCGCCTGGGTCTGGAAGAGACCGTTTTCCGTGGTGGGTTCCTTTTGGCCATTTACGGTCAAGCTCAAGAGTCCCGCGGGCGCCATGATCTGGCCGACGATTTCGCGGGTCGAATCGGGCGTGACCGGGATGTCGGTCGCGCCACGCGTGGCAAGCAGTGGGGGCTCGATCAGCTCGATGCTGGGTCCGGCGAACAGCGCTGCTGCCGGTTGACCCACGCGCTCGTCGCGCCTGGGTGGGGCGGCCGTGGCCGGTCTGGCCTCGACCGTTCCGCTGTCGAGCGCGACCGCGTCGGGTAGCCCGGTCGCCCGGCGATACCATTTGAGTGCCTCGGCCGGGTCGCGTGCCACCCCCAGCCCCTTTTCGTAGAGATGCCCGAGGTTGATCTGCGCCCGGCGATCGCCCTGTTCGGCGGCACGGCGGTACCAGGTGGCAGCGAGTGCATAGTCGGGCGGCAAGCCCATGCCCTTTTCGTAAATCTCGCCGACGGTGGCCTGCGCGGCCTTGTCGCCCGCTTCGGCCTGCGGCAGCCAGACCTTGAGTGCGCTGCCGGTATCGGCGCGGTCATACAACACATATTCGCCGCCGCGGATTTCGCAATCGCTTGCCGTGGTGCGCACCGGGCGGCGGGCCGAGAGGTAGGTCACCATCGCCCCCAGCTTGCGCACCTGGCCCGGCAACAGGCAGTCGACCACCTGCGGCACGGCAGGCGCCGGCTGTGCTGCCGGCGCGGCCAGCAGGCAACCCAACGCCACTGCCAGAGCCGCCCATAAGTGCATCAGAGTTCCTTCCTGAGCCCAAGCAGCAAGCGGCTGCGCTCAAGCTCGCTATGTCCCATCAGGGCTTCGACCTCGATGAAGCTCATCCAGCCATGCGGCAGGATGAACTGCGTGCCCGCGCCAAGATGAAAATAGTTGCGGTCGGGTTCCTGGCCTGCCGGCGTGAAGATCGTGTTCGCGTCATCCAGCACAAAGGCCGTGCTGACTTCCTGCGGATCGTTCTTGAACTCGTGTTCGTACTCCAGTTTGAAAAAGGGGACGAGCACGCCCCAGCTATAGCTTTGCGTCATGCCTGCGCGCAGCCCCAGGGCGGCGGTCAGCGAACTGCGGTCGGCATCGTCATAGCGCATGGCCAGACCCGTGGCGGTCAGCTCGTTTTCGCTGTAGCCGTCGACGGTCGAACGGGCATAGGTCAGCCGTGCATACGGTACGAGGCTGGACGCGCCACTGGCCAGTTCGTATCCGCTGCCCAGGCTCAGCCAGTAATTGCTGCCGTTGGTTTCGCCTGCTGTGTTGACGGGGATAAGCGCGCCGCCACCGGTTGGCTGGTAATACACACTGCGGTTGAATTCGTAGTCGCTCCAGCCGTAGCCCGCCGCCGCTTCGACGTACAGCGCGTCGCTCAGGTTGTGCGCGCCAAACACCAACAGCGAGAGGGTGTCAGCGTCGGATTTTCCTTCGCTGGATTGCGCGCTCAGGCCCGCCAGATCGGAGGCGAATTCGGAGCGGCTGCGTTCGTAGACCAGAAACCCGCCCACCACCGTGTGCGACGACAGGCGTTTATCCAGCCCCAGTTGCACGCTGTAGGCATCGCCGTCGTAGCCACGCTCGAGCGTGCTGGAGTCGCGTTCGAACCAGCTCGCGCGGCCGTTCAGCAACAGGCTGAACGGGCCGATCTCGAGCTTGCCGCCAGAGGGCTCGTCCTGCGCCAGCTTGCGCGCCTGATCCAGCACCGCATCGTTGCTCGCCAGCGACTGGGTGGGGGCGAGCGAGTCTTCGCTGGCGCCGGACAGATTGGACTGAACGCACACGGGCGAAGTCGGGAAATTCGCGCAGATGCCTGCCGCCGCTGTGGTGACGGTGTCCTGAAACGCCGGATTGGCGGCCAGCGCATAGGGTGCCATCAGCGTGGCGGCCGCCAAGGCGGTCAGTCGAATGGGTGAAATGGGTTTCATGGTGTCCTCCTGGTGGTTGAAATCAGACCCCCGGCTTTGCCTGGGCGCGTGTTACATA
>MGZO01000106.1:0-2693 GCA_001802655.1 Hydrogenophilales bacterium RIFOXYD1_FULL_62_11 | reverse complement strand
AGGCCAGGCTCTGCACGGCGGCGAGCCACAGTTGCGACGACTGCAGCCAACCGGTCAGCCCCTGTGCCGAATAGGGGTGGAGCAAAAAAAGCCCGGCGATGAGGAGCAGGTAAAAGCCCGACAAGCCGGCGGTGAGCCAGTACATGAAAGGGTCGGCCGGCTGGTCGGGCAGGCTGCCCGCACGGGTATCGGCGACCCAGACGCCCACAATGAGTGAAAGATTGGGCATGACCGTGGGCAGGAACCAGGCCCAGACCGCGCCCGCAGAAGGCGAGTTCAGGCTGAGGCCCAACACGAACAGAAACAGGACGGCCGCGCCGGCGAACCAGATCAGGGCAAGGCGTTTTTTGGCGGTCAGGACGGTCATTGCTCGAGCGCCCCGAGGATTTTTGCGCGACGCAAATGCGCGTCACCGGTGAGGCGGCTGGACGCCTTGAATTCCGCCGGATGGCCGGCGCCCCGGGTTTCGAATTCGTAAATCAACGCGTGCGTCTGGAAGTGGTCGCCATAGGCAATGGGGCGCATCGCATCGGGCAACACCGGCATGCCTTCGCGCGGCCAGGCCAGCGCGGTGGCGGCGCTGGGCGATTCGGTGCCGGTGACGAGCGGCGTCGGGGTGACGATGAAAACGATGACGCGAAAGTGGCCGCGCTCGGCGTCGAACAGTGCACGCAGGTATTCGCTCAGGTCGAAGCGGGTGAGGGGCCCGCGTGTCACCTCCCAGCGTTCCGGCTCGGCCATCGAGCGGCCGTCGGGGTGTATGCGTTCAAGCCGGGTGGCGAGCGCAAAACCGCCGGGCACGCTGTAGTAGCTGTATTCCACATAGCCGTTGTTTTCCAGCGCCGCCTGTAATCGGCCCGAAATGTATTCCAGCGTGGGCGCCGCCGCACTTCCCGTGACCAGGTGCCGCGCAAGCGTGCGCCGGGTCGATGGGCGCGGCGGCGGCCAGGCAAAGGCCGGGGTCGCATCGCCATTGGCGGCGGGAGGCGCTGGCTTGGGTGCGGCTGTGGCGCCCCGCTGCTCGGGCAGGGTGCCGCAGGGGGTGCCGCGGGTTTCCAGACGCGCGTCACGGTAGCGAACCAGGGTGAGCAGTCCGGACTGCGCGTCGCGCGCAAAGCCAATGGCTTCGTCGTTGGTGAGGCACAACACTTCCTGGCCCGGGGCCGCTGCCAGTTCGAGCTCGATGGCGTAACAGCCCCGCGCCCCTTGCGGCGCCTGCCAGGTGCGGCTGCCCGCTTCGCGGCTGTCGAAGCGCGCAATCTCCTTTCTGCTGTCGGCTTCCAGCACGCGCACCTGCGCCGCCTCGAAAAAGTGGACCTGGATTTCGGGACGCTCGTTATCGCGCGGGCACAGCACAGCCCCGGCCATCGCGGACAGCTGCGACAGGCATCCGATCAACAGCAGCAGATATGACAGGGTGGTGGACATGGCGTCAGAACGTTTTCAGGTATTCGATCAATGCCCACTTGTCGGCAGCGGGAAGCGTGGTGCCGTAGGCGGCACCTTCGTGGCCGGCATTGCCGTTGCCGGGAATGCGGGTGTCGTAGGCAAACAGGGGTTGGCCCCGGCTGACCGGCTGGTCGGCGACAAAACCGAGCCGCTGCGGGTCGTACAGATCGTTGCCGCGATAAAAGAGTTGGGGTCGCTGTGCGGCGGGCTGCAGCAGATCCCACAGCGTCGGCACCGAGCCGTTGTGCAGGTAGGGCGCGCGCAGCCAGAGTCCGTCGAGTGGCGCATTGGCGTAGCCCCAGGTCTTGCGGAAATGGCGGAAGCGGCGCGCCGGGTCGGCCGAATACAACATGCCCTGGTTTTGCGCGAGTTGCAGCGTGTAGGAATCGAGCCGCCCGCGGTCGGTGCCGATGGCGCTGATCGGCGTGACCTGGCCGACGTGTTCGCCGGAAAAATCGCTGCCACTTTTGCCGTGGCAGGCGACGCAGCTTTGTTCGTAGAGCGCTTGTCCACGCGCGGCGAGCGACGGATTGATCGGGTAAAACTTGCCGAATGACGGCGGCGTGGCGCTGGCGATCCAGGCCTCGATGCGGGCAATGGCGGCGTGGTCGATCAGCTTCGGCGTGGCGCCGGTGCCGAACGCGGCTGACAGGTTGCGTTCCTCGACGCGGCTGTTGTTGCCGTCCCAGTGCAACTGCATGCCCTGTTTCTTGCCCTGGTTCCAGATCGCCGGAAAGTCCGATACGCCCACCAGTTCCTCTTGCGGCAACAGCTCGAACGGCACGCCGAAAATCGCCTTGGCCGAATTGAAGGTGTCGACCCGCCCGGGTCCCCAGTCGGCCTGTTGATGGATGAAGCGCAGGCGCCCGAGCAGGCCGGCGACGCCGTCGCGCATCAAGTGGACGCTGAGCGGATAGACCAGCCACTGGTCGACCAGGCTGAGGCCGCCGGCCTTCTCCTCTATGCGCGGCACCACCTGGGCGGGGGTGAAGCGGCGGTCGTTGACGCATTGCTGGACAAATTTCTGAAAACGCATCAGGTCGAGTTGATTGGCCGGCATGCCGGAGACCAGCATCGGTTGGGCGTTGGGCGTGGTGCGCACGGTGGCGGTGTGGCACACCGCGCAGTTGAGGAACACGCGGTCGATGCCCATATGCCGGCGTTTCGACATGCCTACCGGCAGGTCGCGTCCGGGTTCGTAAATGAAGCCGAGCGAGGCATAGCCCTTGCCCGGCAGCAGGTCG
>MGZO01000105.1:4885-5444 GCA_001802655.1 Hydrogenophilales bacterium RIFOXYD1_FULL_62_11 | reverse complement strand
CTGACCTGGCAGCCGAATGTGCATTCGTCGCTGTTCCTGAACATCCACGAGTACCTGTCCAAGACCAGCGAACTCGAAGAGATCGACACCGTGATCAAGGCCTTCCGCCTGTACAGCGAGCAGATGACGGCCAGCGCCATCGAACCCCTGCTGTCGATCACCCGCGCCTGGCGCCTGGTGAAGTTTGTCGACAACGGCATGCTCACGCTGACCAAATGCTCCTGCTGCGGTGGCCACTTCGTCACCGAGCCGTATGAAAACGCCCGCAACTTCGTCTGCGGCCTGTGCAAGCCACCGGCGCGGGCGGGCAAGGGTGTGGCAAACGGAGGTCTCCGTTTGCATTGAGGCTCACCCCCGCGCCGCGCCCAAGGGCGCGTCACCCCCTCAAGGGGGCGATGCGAGTGGCCCGGCAAAGCCGGTTCCACCGCATCCTGAATCAGGCATCTCGCGCCGGAACGATTGATTGCTGACGGTGTTCAACCGCTCAAAGTTTGAAAAGGACCCTCATCAGGGTCCTTTTCGCGTTCATGGCCTCCTTCACTCGGCCCTAAAGTTGACC
>MGZO01000105.1:4221-4879 GCA_001802655.1 Hydrogenophilales bacterium RIFOXYD1_FULL_62_11 | reverse complement strand
AATCTCAGTTGCTGGAATTCCCTGGTGTGTGCCGATCGTGGTGGAGCTGCGAGCCCGGCCTGCTTGGAACCGGCTTTGCCGGGCCGCTGCTGGCGCCTCCTTGCGGGGGTGGCGCCGCAGGCGGCGCAGGGGTGATCCTTTCAAAGGTCTGGAACATGTTTGTCATCATTGGTTTTCTCGTCTCGATGGCCTGCATCTTCGGGGTGTACATCTTCCACGGCGGCAACATCGGTGTGATCCTCACCGCGTTGCCGTTCGAGCTGATCACCATCCTGGGTGCGGCCATGGGGGCCTTCTTCATGAACAACCAGATGAAGGTCGTGAAGGCTTCAGCGAAGGGCCTGGGCGCTTGTTTCAAGGGCAGCAAGTACACCAAGTCGCGTTACATGGAGTTGCTGGCGCTGCAATACGACATCCTGCAAAAAGCCCGCAAGGAAGGCCTGATGGCGATCGAGCAGGATGTGGAGAATCCCCACGAGTCGCCCGTGTTCAAGAAATACCCCACCGTGGGCAGCGACCACCACGTGGTCGAGTTCATCACGGACTATCTGCGCATGATGGTCTCGGGCAACCTCAATGCGCACGAGATCGAGTCGCTGATGGACGCCGAGATCGAGACCCACCACCAGGAGGCGCATGCACCGGTGGCCGCCATCGC
>MGZO01000105.1:4052-4212 GCA_001802655.1 Hydrogenophilales bacterium RIFOXYD1_FULL_62_11 | reverse complement strand
CGGCGGCCTGCCGGCCTTCGGGATCATTGCCGCCGTGCTCGGTGTGGTGAACACCATGGGCTCGGTGGGCCAGCCGCCGGCGGTGCTGGGCGGCATGATCGGCTCGGCCTTGGTGGGCACCTTCCTCGGCATCTTGCTGGCCTACGGCGTGGTCGAGCCC
>MGZO01000105.1:3426-4006 GCA_001802655.1 Hydrogenophilales bacterium RIFOXYD1_FULL_62_11 | reverse complement strand
TCCTGTGCATCAAGACCACCTTGCTGGCCAGCATGCAGGGCTATGCGCCCAGCACGGCGATCGAGTTCGGCCGCAAGGTGCTGTTCTCCGACGTGCGCCCCAACTTCGCGGAGCTCGAAGGGCACGTGAAAGGCAAGAAATGATCACCCCCCCGCGCCGCTTCGCGTCCCCCCCCGGAGGGGGGCGCACCCAGTGGCCTGGCAAAGCCAGTTCCACGGGTGCCCTGGGTTGGAGGCACGCGCTCCGGAAGAGGCCAGCGTGTCTTGCTGTGAATCGTTTTGCTGCTCCGGAGCGCGTGACCGATCCCAGGGCACCGCGGAACCGGCTTTGCCGGGCCGCCAGTGCCGTCCCCCTGGGGGGAAGCCGCGCAGCGGCGCAGGGGGGGGCACACCGTGGCTGATGGAAAAAAGCTCCAGCCCATCATCGTCAAGCGCATCAAGAAGGGCGGGCATGTAGCGCACGGGGGCGCGTGGAAGATCGCCTACGCCGACTTCGTGACGGCCATGATGGCTTTCTTTCTGCTCATGTGGCTGCTGGGTTCGACCTCCAAAGGCGACCTCGAGGGCATCGCCAGCTACTT
>MGZO01000105.1:0-3392 GCA_001802655.1 Hydrogenophilales bacterium RIFOXYD1_FULL_62_11 | reverse complement strand
GACGGTACCGGCAACAGTGACAGCATCTTGCCCGGTGGTGGCCGTGACCTGGCCAAGTCGGCGGGTCAGGTGGACGGTGGCGACGCCGAACGGGCGGCCAAACTCATCGGTGCACAGATGGCGCGTGCCGAACTGGCGCGCAAGGACGCACAACGCATCGACGCGCTGCACGACAAGATCAAGGACATGGTGGCCAACAACGCCGCCTTGCAGGATTTCGGTTCGCAGATCAAGCTCGAACGCACGGGCGACGGCCTGCAGATCCAGATCGTGGACGACCAGAACCGCCCCATGTTCGACGTGGGCAGCGCACTCGTCAAACCCTATATGCGCGACATCCTGCGCGCCATCGGCGCCACGCTGGTGGACGTGGACAACCGCATTGCGCTGGCCGGCCACACCGATGCCACACCCTATGGCAGTGGCGACCGCGGCTACAGCAACTGGGAGCTCTCCAGCGACCGGGCCAATGCCTCGCGCCGCGAGCTGGTCCTGGGTGGCCTGCCCGACAGCAAGCTGGCCCGGGTGGAAGGCCTGGCGTCGAGCCGACTGCTCGATCCCGCGCAACCTGTTGCGGCGATGAACCGGCGCATCAGCATCCTGGTGATGACCCGCGAAGCGGAGCAACGCATGATGCCGGCGGGTGACGCCCCCGAGGCACCCGGTGAGGGCGCCGCCCTGCCGCTGGAGCCCGGCGCCACACCCCCGGCGGCGTTGCCGGCCGACACCACCGAAGCACCCGCGCCGGCCGCAGCGCCCCCGGTGGCCACAGTGTCGCCGCGACCTTTTGGTCTTCCCGATCTACAGAAACTGGCCGAAGTGCCGAAACCTCGGGAAGAGTTTGGTGTCCCGAAACCCCGTTGACCTTCCTCAAGTTCCCGCCCCCGGAGGCCCACCATGTCCAGCCCCATGAAATTCCTGATCGTTGACGACTTCTCCACCATGCGCCGCATCGTGCGCAACCTGCTCAAGGAAATCGGTCACGCCGATGCCGACGAAGCGGAAGACGGCGTCATTGCCCTCGCCAAGCTGCGCAATGGCACCTTCAACTTTGTCGTCAGCGACATCAACATGCCCAACATGAACGGGTTCCAGTTGCTGACCGAGATCAAGAAGGACGAAGCCCTCAAGCACCTGCCGGTGCTGATGGTGACAGCCGAGGCTCGCAAGGAAGACATCGTGATGGCGGCCCAGGGCGGGGCGGCCGGCTACATCGTGAAGCCCTTCACCAAGGCCACGCTGGAAGACAAGCTTGCCAACATCTTCAAGAAACTGGGCCTTTGAGCCTGTCAGGGAGTTCAGCATGAGCAGCGACAACGTTCAAGACAGCCAAGGCAGCCCCGAAATGTTCCAGCAGCTCGGCAGCATCACGCGCCAGCTGCACGACGCGCTCAAAGAGCTCGGCTACACCGACAAG
Organism: Hydrogenophilales bacterium RIFOXYD1_FULL_62_11; assembly: GCA_001802655.1. Classification (GTDB taxonomy): domain Bacteria; phylum Pseudomonadota; class Gammaproteobacteria; order Burkholderiales; family Thiobacillaceae; genus Thiobacillus. The sequence goes on along the minus strand of MGZO01000105.1, from coordinate 1,975 downwards.
CTCAAGGGCACGGTCGACCAGTTGCCCGATGCACAGAGCCGCCTGTCCTACATCGCCCGCCTCACCGGCGAGGCCGCCGACAAGGTGCTCAACCACGTGGAGGGCGCCAAGGCCGAGCAGGCCCAGATCACGCGCCGGGGGCGCCAGCTGGTGGACTCGATCAGCACCGTGCCGGGGCTTTCCACGGCCATGCCCGAGTTGCTCAAGTGGTCCAGCGAGGTGGTGCAGAACAGCGAAAAGTCCGACGCCCGGCTGACCGAGATCATGATGGCACAGGACTTTCACGACCTCACCGGCCAGGTGATCGCCCGCGTGGTCCAGCTCGCGTCCACCATTGAGGAGCAGTTGCTGGCGCTGTTGCTGCAATCCGCGCCGTGTGGTGTGCCGGGTCAGGACAAGGTGCTGGAGCTCGACGGCCCGGTGGTCGCCCCCGAGGGACGGACCGATGTGGTGAGCGACCAGGCGCAGGTGGACGACCTGCTGGCGAGTTTGGGCTTTTAGCCCAAACTCTGAGGATGGGCCCACCCCCATCGCTGGCTCACTACGTGTAGCCAGCTCCGCCCCTCAAGGGGCAACACCTGCGGCCCGGCAAAGCCGGTTCCGCGGTGTTCTGGGTTCCGGCATTTCTCTCCGGCCAACCCTCCGGGCGGTTGTGGTGTTTGATGCGTTCCTGCTTTTGAGCCGCCGTTCCCGGAAAAGCGGGACCCAAGGGGGCCTTATCGCCCTTTAGTTTTTCCCCCTGACTTCCACAATCTGACCCATCAACCCGATGTGTCAGCACCATGGACTCTTCCAGTCAGGACAAGAACCTACCCGCCACCGCGCAGCGCCTGAAGAAGGCCCGCGACGATGGCCAGGTGGCGCGTTCCAAGGACCTGTCGAATCTGTCGGTGCTCGGTGGTGGCGCGGTGTTGCTGATGGTGCTGCTGCCCATGGGTTTCGACCAGCTGCGGACCAACCTGCAGCAGCAGCTGCACTTTGACCACCAGGCGCTGCAACAGCCGCAGATGGTGGTCGAGCGGTTGACGGGGGTCTTTGGCCAGGGACTCATGCTCTACCTGCCCATGGGCCTGCTGATGATCGCGCTGGCCATCGGCGTGGCGTTTGCTTCGGGCAGCTGGGCCCTGAGCACCAAGCCCATCACACCCGACCTGACGCGACTCAGCCCGCTGGCGGGTTTTGGCCGGCTGTTCTCGCGCCAGCAACTGGTCGAGACGGTCAAGCTCACCGCCATCACCGCTGTGCTGGGCGTGGTCGCCTGGCAATTCATCGCTTCCCATGTGCAGCCCTTTGGCACCCTGCTGCTGCGTCCGCTGGAAGGCGCTCTCGGTCAGCTCGGCACCTGGATGACCGTGGGTGTGGGTTTCCTGCTGCTGGTGGTCACCGCCGTGGCCCTGGTGGACGTGCCGCTCCAGAAATTCCTGCACGGACACCGCCTGCGCATGTCGCTCGAAGAGGTCAAGCGCGAGCACAAGGAAAGCGAAGGCGACCCGCACATGAAGGGCAAGCGCCGCCAGCGCCAGCGCGAGATGGCGCAGCGCAACAGCATCGGCGCCGTGCCCAAGGCCGACCTGGTGGTGATGAACCCGACCCACTACGCCGTCGCCATCCAGTACGACGACGCCTCCATGAGCGCACCGCGCGTCATCGCCAAGGGCGCCGACCTGCTGGCGCTGAAGATCCGCGATGTCGCCAAGGCGCACAAGATCCCGGTGCTGCAGGCGCCCATGCTGGCGCGCGCGCTCTACGCCCACGCCGAGATCGACGACGAGATTCCCTCGGCCCTGTACACCGCGGTGGCGCAGGTGCTGGCCTACGTCTACCAGCTCAAGGCCGCCATGGCCGGACGCGGTGCCATGCCCGGCGACATGCCCACGCCGCAGGTGCCGCCCGAGCTCGATCCCCACTTCAAGAAGAAGCCTGCCCCGGAGGTTGCTGAATGAACGCCCAACTGAAGTTCCTGCAGCAGTGGTCT
>MGZO01000104.1:3563-9012 GCA_001802655.1 Hydrogenophilales bacterium RIFOXYD1_FULL_62_11 | reverse complement strand
CCGGTCAACGCCAGATGGCGCTCGATCTGCGCCTTGAGGAAGACGCGATAGGGCTCGGTTTCGTCGTTGACGATGCGCACCAGTTCGACCATTTCCTTGTTGGTTTTGGCCATGAAGTCGCCCGAGTCGTCGACCACGAACGCCATGCCGCCGCTCATGCCGGCGCCGAAGTTGAGCCCGGTGTCGCCCAGCACGATGATGGTGCCGCCGGTCATGTATTCGCAGCCGTGGTCGCCGATGCCTTCCACCACCGCCAGCGCGCCGGAGTTGCGCACGCCGAAGCGCTCGCCACCCATACCCGCGGCGTAGAGTTCGCCCGCAGTCGCGCCGTACAGGCAAGTATTGCCGATCAAGGTGTTGCGATGGCTCTCATAGGTGGCGACGCGCGGCGGATAGACCACCAGACGGCCACCGCCCATGCCTTTGCCGACGTAGTCGTTGGCATCGCCTTCGAGCGTGATCGTCAGTCCCCTGTGGTTCCACACGCCGAGGCTCTGGCCAGCCGAGCCGGTGAGATGGATGCGGATACTGTCATCGGGCAATCCCTTGCCGCCGTGCGCCTTGGCGATTTCGCCGGACAGGCGCGCACCGATGGAGCGATTGACGTTTCTCACCGGGTAGCGCAGCTCGATCGGCGTGCTGTTTTTGATCGCAGCCAGCGCGTCGACCACCATCTGCTCGGCCAGCTCGCCCTTGTCGAACGACGGGTTGCGTTCCTGCTGCGAGAAGCGCGGTGCGTCGGCCGGGGTGCTGCCTTGCGACAGCAGCGCCGCCAGATTCAGCCGCCCCTGGCGCGGCGTGTCGCCTGCCGACACCTCGAGCAGATCGGTGCGGCCGATCAGGTCGGTGAGTTGGCGGATACCCAAAGCTGCCATCAGCTCGCGCGTTTCTTCGGCAACAAACTTGAAGTAGTTCACCACCATCTCGGGCAAGCCGATGAAGTGGTTTTTACGCAGCACCTCGTTTTGCGTGGCGACGCCAGTGGCGCAGTTGTTGAGGTGGCAGATGCGCAGGTATTTGCAGCCGAGAGCGACCATCGGCCCGGTGCCGAAGCCGAACGACTCGGCGCCGAGGATCGCGGCTTTGACCACATCAAGGCCGGTCTTCAGGCCGCCGTCGGTCTGCACGCGCACGCGGCCGCGCAGGCCATTGGCGCGCAACACCTGCTGCGCTTCGGACAGGCCGAGTTCCCACGGCGATCCGGCGTATTTGACCGAAGCCAGCGGGCTCGCGCCGGTGCCGCCGTCGTAGCCGGAAATGGTGATGAGGTCGGCGTAGGCTTTGGCGACGCCGGCAGCGATCGTGCCGACGCCGGGTTCGGCCACTAGCTTCACCGACACCAGCGCATCGGGGTTGACCTGCTTGAGGTCAAAAATAAGCTGCGCCAGATCTTCGATGGAATAAATGTCGTGGTGCGGCGGCGGCGAAATCAGCGGGGTGCCGGGCTTGCAATGACGCAGGCCGGCGATCATCACCGACACCTTGTCGCCCGGCAGCTGGCCCCCCTCGCCAGGCTTGGCGCCCTGAGCGATCTTGATCTGCAACACTTCGGCGTTGACCAGATAGGTCGCGGTGACGCCAAACCGGCCGGAAGCGATCTGCTTGATCTTGGAGGTTTTCGAGGTGCCGTAGCGCTTCGGGTCTTCGCCGCCTTCGCCCGAGTTGGAGCGGCCGCCGATGCGGTTCATCGCTTCGGCCAGCGCCTCGTGCGCTTCCGGCGACAGCGCGCCGAGCGACATGCCGGCGGAATCGAAACGCTTGAGGATGGACTCGAGCGGCTCGACTTCTTCCAGTGGGATCGGTGTGGCGCCGGCCTTCAGCTTCATCAAATCGCGCAGCATCGCCACCGGACGGGTGTCGACCAGCGCGGAATATTTTTTGAATTCGGCGTAGTCGCCTTGCTTCACCGCTTTTTGCAGTTGCTGCACCACATCCGGGTTGTAGGCGTGGAATTCCTCGCCGAACATGAACTTGAGCAGGCCACCGGCCGACAGCGGGCGAAGCGGGTTGAATGCCGTCTTGTGCAGCAGTTTCTGGTCGGACTCGAAGTCTTCAAAATGCGCGCCGGAAATCCGCGATACGGTGCCGGTCAGGCACAGGGAAACCACATCTTCGTGAATGCCGACGCCTTCAAACAGTTGCGCGCCGCGATAGCTCGCCACCAGCGAAATGCCCATTTTCGACAAGACCTTGTACAAGCCCTTGTCCATGCCTTTGCGGAAATTGCCCAGCGCCTTGTCGAGGTTGGGTTTGATCTCGCCGGTTTTGACGAATTCGCCAATCACCTGATAGGCCAGATACGGATAGACGGCGGTCGCGCCATAGCCGATCAGGCAGGCGTAGTGGTGCGGGTCGCGCACGCTGCCGGTTTCGACCACGATATTGGCGTTGCAGCGCAGGCCGGCTGCGATCAGCGCGTGGTGAACCGCACCCACTGCGAACAGCGCGTGGATCGGCAGCCGATCCTTGCCGATGTTGCGGTCAGACAGGACCAGGATGACCTTGCCGGATTTCACCGCCTCGACCGCACGCGCGGTCAGCGCCTTGAGCGCGGCTTCCAGCGAAGTCGCCGCCGGATCGTAATGCAGGTCGAGCGTGGCTGCGGCAAAGGCCGGGTCGTTCAGGTTCAGCAGTTTGTCGAATGCCTCTTTCGACAGCAGCGGCGTGTGGACTTCCACCCGATGCGCATGCTCCGGCGTTTCGTCGAACAGGTTGCGCTCGGGACCAAAACTGGTATTGAGCGACATCACGATCGCTTCGCGGATCGGGTCGATCGGCGGGTTGGTGACCTGCGCGAACTGCTGGCGCAGGTAGTCAAACGGCGAACGCACTTTCTGGCTCAACACGGCCATCGGCGTGTCGTCGCCCATCGAGCCAATCGCCTCGGCGCCGTCTTCGGCCAGTACGCGAATGATCTGGTCGCGTTCCTCGAAGCTGACGTTGAACAGCTTCTGGTGGGTCAGCAAACTGGCCGCATCCATCACCGGCAGATCGGCATCCTGGTTGATCGACAGTTCGAGCTTGACCGCATTGGCCTTGAGCCATTCGCGGTAGGGCTGCGCACTTTTCAGCTCGTTATCAATGTCTTCCGGCATCAGCAGGAGGCCGGTGTCGAGGTCGGCCGCGATCATCTGGCCGGGCTTGACGCGCCCCTTGCGCTCGACGTTGGCTGGGTCGATCTGCCACACGCCGACTTCCGACGCGATGGTGAGAATGCGGTCCTTGGTCAGCACCCAGCGCGCCGGGCGCAGGCCGTTGCGGTCGAGCGTGCAGGCCGCATAGCGGCCATCGGTGAGCACGATGCCGGCGGGGCCGTCCCACGGCTCCATGTGCATCGAGTTGTATTCGTAGAAAGCGCGGATATCGGCGTCCATCGATTCGACGTTCTGCCAGGCCGGCGGAATCACCAGGCGCAGCGCGCGGAACAGGCCTGCACCACCCATCACCAGGCCTTCGACCATGTTGTCGAGGCTCATCGAATCGGAGCCCTTGGTGCCGACGATAGGACGGATGTCGTCCATGTTCGGGATCAGCGGGGTGGCGAATTTCTGCTCACGGGCGCGGCTCCAGTTGCGATTGCCCTGCACCGTATTGATCTCGCCGTTGTGCGCCAGATAGCGGAACGGCTGCGCCAGGCGCCACTGCGGCCAGGTGTTGGTGGAGAAGCGCTGGTGAAACACCGCCAGGCTGGAGGCAAAACGCACATCGCTCAGATCGGGGTAGAACACCGTCAGGTTTTCCGGCATCACCAGGCCTTTGTAGCTGATGACGCGGCACGACAAGGTCGGCAGGTAGAACACCGGATCGGTCGCTTCCAGCGCCTTCTCGGCGCGGCGGCGTGCGATGTAGAGCTTGCGCTCGAAATCGTCGGCGTTCATGCCAGCAGGCGCATTGACGAACACCTGTTCGATATGCGGCAGCGAAGCCAGTGCGGATTCACCGCACACGCTGGAGTCGGTCGGCACGACACGAAAACCGGCGATAAGCAGACCTTGCGCTTCGAGTTCGGTTGTCAGCGTGGCACGCGCATGCGCTTGCGGTGCGGCGTCGCGCGACAGGAACACCAGCCCGGCGGCATACAGCGCGTCCAGCGTGAAGCCCGCTTCGGTTGCCACCGTGCGCAAAAACGCATCCGGCTTCATGAACAGCAGGCCGCAGCCGTCGCCCGACAGACCGTCCGCCGCGATTGCGCCGCGGTGGGTCATGCAGGCGAGAGAGCCAATCGCGTTTTGCACCAGCGTGTGGCTGGGCTGATTGTCCATCTGCGCGATCAGGCCGAAGCCGCAGCTATCCTGTTCAAAATCGGGTGAATACAGCGTCCCGTCGAGCCAGCCTTGTTGAGTTGTGGTCATGCGTGTTCCAAAAACAAGCGCGGCCAGCCAGATTTGGCCAGCCAAAATTTAAGCGAAAAGTTCGACATTTTAATCCCGACTGACTTATCGGGCAATGCGCACCCTTGCCCCAGCCTTGCTACGGCAAGGGTTTTGCCCGAATTAACCTCTGGTGCGACACCTGAATGCAAAACAGGCGTTCAGAACAAACGAACGCCTGCGGAACACCAACTCAAAAAAGCCGGCCTTGATTCGTGGTGGAGAGGAGGAGGATCGAACTCCCGACCTCCGCATTGCGAACGCGGCGCTCTCCCAGCTGAGCTACCCCCCCGACGCCGGAAAGTATAGCGTCAGCAGCGTGGCGCGAGAAGGGTACCAAGGCGCTGCGGCAGATTGGGGCTCAGGCGGGCGGCCAGCCAGCCGAGCAGCATGCCGCTGCTGTTGGCCAGCACGTCGAGCGCGTCGGTTTGGCGGTTGGGGGTAAAACCTTGCAGCCACTCGATGAGAATGCCGAACAGCACCACGGCAATGGCGAGTCGCCAGCGCCGTTGCGGGATGAGCTGCGCCCACCAGAACATCAGGAAGCCGTAGCCCGCCAGGTGGACGATTTTGTCAGTGTGTGCGACGCCTTCGTTGAACGGCGACGGCATTAGCGAGACGAATAGCGTAATGAACACCCCGAGCCAGGCGCAGGCCCACCACAGACGATGGATCATGCCGCACGCTGGCCGGGTTGACGGTGCGCCCAGCGCAGCATGATGACGCCGGCGACGACCATCGGCAGCGACAGCCATTGCCCCATGCTCAACCCCAGCCCCAGCAAGCCGAGAAAGCTGTCGGGTTCGCGGGCGAATTCGGCGAGGAAGCGGAAGCTGCCATAGCCAATCAGGAACACGCCGGAGATCGCGCCGACCGGGCGTGGTTTACTCGAATACAGCCACAGGATGAGGAACAGCAACAGGCCTTCACCGGCAAACTGATACAGCTGCGAAGGATGGCGCGCGATGCCGTCCGCCGCCTGCGGAAACACCATGCCCCACGGCAGGTCGGTGGCGCGTCCCCACAGTTCGCCGTTGATGAAGTTTCCGAGCCGCCCGGAGGCCAACCCCAGCGGCACC
>MGZO01000104.1:0-3469 GCA_001802655.1 Hydrogenophilales bacterium RIFOXYD1_FULL_62_11 | reverse complement strand
AGCACATAGCCCAGCCGGCCACCGAGGATGACGCCGAGCACGCCGTAGAACAGCACATCGTCGAGCATTTTCGTGTCCCAGCCCAGCCAGGGCCGATGCTTGATACACCAGCGTCCGAGCAGGATGACCTGCGCAAATGCGATGAGATACATCAGGCCATACCAGTGGATGGCGACGGGGCCGAGCTGCAGGGCGACGGGATCGAATTGCGGGTGAATGAGCATGTGGGAGGAGTCAGGTTCGGGGATCAGGATTCAGGGAGATCAAAGCCCGGTAAAATATCCGGCTGATTATATAGACAGTCGGAAGACCACCATGCCTGATTACCGTTCCTGGACGACTACCCGTGGCCGCAACATGGCCGGTGCCCGCGCGCTGTGGCGCGCCACCGGCATGAAAGACGGCGATTTCAACAAGCCCATCATCGCGATTGCCAACTCGTTTACCCAATTCGTGCCCGGGCACGTGCACCTGAAGGACATGGGGCAACTGGTGGCGCGCGAGATCGAAGCGGCGGGCGGCGTGGCGAAGGAATTCAACACCATCGCGGTCGACGACGGCATTGCGATGGGCCACGGCGGCATGCTGTATTCGCTGCCGTCGCGCGACCTCATCGCCGACAGCGTCGAATACATGGTGAACGCGCATTGCGCCGACGCGCTGGTGTGCATTTCCAACTGCGACAAGATCACGCCGGGGATGCTGAACGCCGCGCTGCGCCTCAACATCCCGACCGTTTTCGTCTCGGGCGGACCGATGGAAGCGGGCAAGGTGATCTGGGAAAGCAAGACCATCAAGCTCGACCTGGTGGACGCGATGGTGTCGGCCGCCGATGCCAAGATCAGCGATGCCAAGGTCAACCAGCTGGAACGCTCGGCCTGCCCCACCTGCGGTTCGTGCTCGGGCATGTTCACTGCCAACTCGATGAACTGCCTGACCGAAGCGCTCGGCCTGAGTCTGCCCGGCAACGGCTCGCTGCTCGCCACCCACGCCGACCGCAAAAACCTGTTTCTCGCCGCGGGCCGCCTGATCGTCAGAAATGCGCGCCGCTACTACGAAGAAAATGACACGTCCGTGCTGCCGCGTTCGATCGCCAGTTTCGACGCGTTTGAAAATGCGATTGCATTGGACATCGCGATGGGCGGCTCGACCAACACCGTGCTGCACCTGCTCGCCGCCGCACACGAAGCGGGCGTCGATTTCACCATGAAGGACATCGACCGCATGAGCCGCCGCGTGCCGCATTTGTCGAAAGTTGCGCCGTCGATCCAGACCTATCACATGGAAGACGTGCACCGTGCCGGCGGCGTGATGCGCATTCTGGGTGAGCTGGAGCGCGGCGGGCTGGTGCATCGCGACCTGCCGACCGTGCTGATGAAGTCGCTCGGCGAGCAGATCGACACTTACGATATCCGCCGCACCACCAACCCGGACGTCAAGGAATACTACCGCGCCGCGCCCGGCGGCGTGCCAACGCAGACGGCGTTTTCGCAGAACAAGCGCTTTGCCAAACTGGATGACGACCGCGTCAACGGCTGCATTCACGACCTCGAACACGCCTACTCGAAAGACGGCGGGCTGGCGGTGCTGTACGGCAATCTGGCGCTCGACGGCTGCATCGTCAAGACTGCCGGCGTCGACGAGCACATCCTCAAATTCTCCGGTCCCGCCCGCGTGTTCGAATCGCAGGATGCGGCGGTGGAAGCCATCCTTGCCGACAAGATCGTCGCCGGCGATGTGGTGGTGATCCGCCACGAAGGCCCGCGTGGCGGCCCCGGCATGCAGGAAATGCTCTACCCCACCTCGTACCTGAAATCGAAAGACCTCGGCAAGGTCTGTGCGCTGGTGACTGATGGCCGCTTCTCGGGCGGCACCTCGGGCTTGAGCATCGGCCATGCCAGCCCCGAAGCAGCCGAGGGCGGCACCATCGGCCTGGTCGAAGAAGGCGACATGATCGACATCGACATCCCCAATCGCACCCTCAACGTGCGCGTGAGTGAGGCCGAACTCGCACGCCGCCGCGCCGCGATGGACGCCAAGGGCGCACTTGCCTGGAAGCCGGTCAACCGCATCCGCGCCGTCTCGCCCGCGCTGCGCGCCTACGCCTCGATGGTGACCTCGGCCGCCTTCGGCGCGGTGCGCGATGTGTCGCTGGTGGAACACGCGACCGAAGCGCAGATTCACGCCGATCCGCTGGCACGTTTCGCCATTGCCGGCCAGTTGAGTTTCCGCGTCGGTGCCGGTGGCCTGACCTACGCCGACATCGACAACCACGGCGGCCGCGCGACGATCTGTCTGCAGGGCGCGCATGTGGTGAGCTACCGTCCGAAATCGCAGCATGAGCCGGTGGTATGGGTGTCCGATGCGGCCAAGTTTGCGAAGGGCAAATCGATTCGCGGCGGCGCACCGGTATGCTGGCCGTGGTTCGGCGCGCACGCGACCGAAGCGGCATTCCCCGCGCACGGTTTCGCCCGCACGGTGGACTGGGAAGTGACTGCCTCGCGCAAGCGCAACGACGCCAAAACCGAGATCACCCTGCAACTGGTGGACAACGAGCAGACCCGCGCACAATGGCCGCATCCCAGCCAGCTGACGCTGACGGTGGTGGTGGGCGACAAGCTGGAAATGCAACTGGCCACGACCAACACCGGCGCGCAATCGATCCAGATTGGCGAAGCGCTGCACACCTATCTGCACATCAGTGACATCGGCACGGTGAAGGTCAGCGGTCTCCAAAGCGCGACTTTCCACGACAAGGTCGACAATTTCGCCACCAAAAAGCAAAGCGGCGCAATTGGCTTTAGCGGCGAAGTCGACCGCGTGTATGTGAATACGCCGGCCGACTGCGTGATCGAGGACGCCGGCCTGAAACGCCGCATCCGCATCGCCAAGACCGGCTCGCTGTCCACCATCGTGTGGACGCCCTGGACGGAAAAGGCCGACAAGATGGGCGACATGGGCGCAGGAAAATCCGGCAGTGGCTGGCGCGAGATGGTGTGCGTCGAATCCGCCAATGCGATGGACAACCTCGTCAACGTGGCGCCAGGTGAGACTCACACGATGTCCGTGAGCTACAGCGTCGAGGCGTTGTAATGCTTTTTATCCGCGAAGTACGCGAAGAGCCGCGAAGGAAAACCAGTGAAGACTTTCTTCGCGGCTTTTCGCGTACTTCGCGGATAAATATTTTTTTCAAGGAGCAATCATGCGCGTGATTCTGGTGGCCAATCCCAAGGGCGGCAGCGGCAAAACCACGCTGTCGACCAATCTGGCGGGCTATCTGGCGTCTACCGGCAAGCGGGTTGCGATCCTCGATCTCGACCGCCAGAAATCCGCTACTCACTGGCTGGCGATGCGCGACATGGCGCTGCCGGACATCGAGCTGATGCGTGAGGGCCAGCATGAGGACAGCGACTGGCTGGTGATCGACTCCCCCGCCGGGCTACACGGCAAGAGTCTGGTGCGCGCGTTA
>MGZO01000103.1:12851-15187 GCA_001802655.1 Hydrogenophilales bacterium RIFOXYD1_FULL_62_11 | reverse complement strand
CCTATTACGATCGGACCGAACGCGACGTGCCACCCACCTTTTCGGAGCTGCTCGACATCGTCGATCTGCAGTTCCAGCATTCCTTGCAACCGATAGGCATGCACAGTCTGGCCTGGGGCGCAGGCTATCGCTACAGCAAGGATCGGGTGACCAATAGCCAATACGTTGCCTTTCTCCCTGCCCGGGAAAACCAGGCCTGGGCGAATGTGTTTGTGCAAGACGAAATCAGCCTGCACGATGACCTGCGCCTGACGCTAGGCGCCCGGTTTGAGCGCAACGACTACACCGGCATGGAATTCCTGCCCAGTGTCCGGCTGGCCTGGAAGCCCGCTCCCGCTCATCTGTTGTGGACGGCGGCCTCGCGCGCGGTGCGTGCGCCCTCGCGGCTCGACCACGACACCTTTGTGCCGGGCGTCCCCCCCTACCTCCTGGCCGGCGGACCCGATGTGCGTTCCGAGATCGCAACCGTCTACGAAATCGGCTATCGCGGTCAGGTCACGCCGCAGGTTTCGTATTCGGTGACTGCATTTCACGCAAGCTATGACCATTTGCGCAGCCAGGAAATCGACTCCAGTGGGACCTTTTTGTTCTATGGCAACGAGATGGAGGGCACCACGCACGGCGTCGAGATGTGGGTTACCTACCAGGCAATGCGCACCTGGCGGCTGAGCGCCGGCCTGACGCTCCTGGACATGGACCTGCGGCGCAAGCCCGGCAGCACGGACCCGTTCGGCCCAAGCGCGTTGGGCAACGATCCCGCTTATCAATGGAATCTGCGCTCGTCCTGGGATCTGACGCCGACACACGCGCTCGACATCCTGGTCCGCCGTATCGGTGAGCTACCCGACCCGCACACGCCCGCGTATACCGCGGTGGACGCACGGCTGGGCTGGCAAGCGACTCGCAACACCGAGCTTGCCCTGTCGCTACAAAACCTGTTTGACGACACCCATACCGAGTACACGCAATCGGGGATCCAAGGGGAATTCGGGCGCAGTGTGTTTTTGCAGCTGACTTGGCGGCAGTGAGAGAAATGGACAAGCGTCTTGGCTACCAGCAGTCATGCTTGATCCAGAAGATTTACCTCCGCCGTCGCACTCTCCTTGTGAGCGTGACCCTGTTCCTGCTCTTCGTGTGGCTCATGGCATTCCCAGCCTACGGGGCAGACGATGGCACTGATATCGAGCAGCGCGTCAAGGCCGCTTTCCTCTACAAGTTCGCCAGCTATGTGGACTGGCCGGCAATCGCATTCCCCAAAGCGGATACCCCGATCACGATTGCCGTCACGGGATCCGGGACGATTGCCGCGGAACTCGTCCAGTTGGTGGCCGGCCGCAAGGCGCAGGGACGTTCCATCACGGTCAAACGGATCGAGCCCGGCGAGCCGCTTGGCGGCGTGCACATCCTGTTCGTCGGACGAAGCGAATCAAGGCGGCTCGCGCAGTGGGTTCAGGAAGCCCAGGAGCACTCTACTCTGGTGGTGACCGATATGCCGGGTGCTCTGGGGCAGGGCAGCGCAATCAACTTCGTTCTGGCCGACCGCCGCGTGCGCTTCGAAATTTCACTCGACGCTGCCGAAAAAAGCAGTCTCAAGCTGAGTTCGCGGTTGCTTGCTGTGGCCCAGCGTGTTGTTCATACGGGAGCGCCATGATGATGCGTGCGATCATGAATTCGGTGCGATACAAGGTGATTCTGGTGGTGCTCGCCACTAATTTTGCCGCACTGTCCGTGGCCGGCATCGCGCTCGTCATCTTTGAACTCCGCAATTACAAGGACATCTGGGTGACCGACCTGGCCGCTCAGAGCTCGATTCTGGGTCGGGCGAGCGCGCCGGCCCTGGAGTTCGACGATCCAAAATCTGCCCATGCGTATCTGGCGCTGCTCGATGCCAGGCCGCGGATCACGGCCGCAGCCATCTATAACGCCAAAGGCAAACTGTTTGCCAGTTATGCGCGGGACGGCGTGCATGCCGCCGCCTTCCCTGCACTCCCCGAGGTTGATGGCCACCGGGTCGACGGAAGCGAGATCACGCTGTTCACCCGGATCGTCGAAAACAACGAAATCCTCGGCACGGTCTACATGCGCGCGCAGTATCAGCTGTATGAGCGGCTGACGAGATACCTCGGCATACTCGCTACCGTCATGACTTCCAGTTTGCTGGTGGCATTCCTCATCGTGATGTGGTTGCAGGCAAGGGTGACCGGGCCCATTCTTGCCGTGACCGACGCGGCGCGTCAGGTCATCACCAAACGCGACTATTCGCAGCGGGTGCGCAAGACGACCGACGACGAGATCGGCTTTCTGGTGGATGCATTCAACGACATGTTGGCCGAGAT
>MGZO01000103.1:1716-12813 GCA_001802655.1 Hydrogenophilales bacterium RIFOXYD1_FULL_62_11 | reverse complement strand
AAATCCGCACCCTGAACCTCGAGCTCGAACAGCGCGTATCAGATCGCACCGCGCAACTGGAAAGTGCCAACAAGGAGCTTGAGGCATTCAGCTATTCGGTGTCGCACGATCTGCGTGCCCCCCTGCGCGCCATTACCGGCTTCTCGACCATGCTGATCGAGGACCACGGCAAGCAGCTCGACCAGGAGGCTCAGCGGAAGCTGGGTGTCATTCTCAGCGAGACCGGACGCATGGGCGCGCTTATCGACGACCTGCTCGCGTTTTCCCGTCTGGGCCGGAAAGTCATGCAGGTCACCGAGCTGGATATGACGGCGCTGGCCCGAAGCACCTTTGAAGATCTGATCCAGCAACACGGCGCATCGGTTGATTTCCATCTTGGTTCCCTGCCACCAGGCAAAGGCGATCGCATCTTAATTGGGCAGGTCTGGGCCAATTTGCTGTCCAACGCGCTCAAGTTCAGTTCGAATCGCGAGACGCCGAAAATCGAGGTGAATGCGATCAGCGACGACAAGGAATACATCTATTTCGTGCGGGACAACGGCGCGGGATTCGACCCCCGTTACCAGTCGAAACTGTTCGAGGTCTTCCAGCGACTGCACGATACTAGCGAATTTCCGGGAACGGGCGTCGGCCTGGCCTTAGTGCAGCGTATCGTCGCCCGTCATGGCGGACGCGTATGGGCCGAAAGCAAGCTTGACGCCGGCGCGACGTTTTATTTCACCCTGCCGAAGGAGCACAGCGATGGACACGTTTGAACAGGTGAACATTCTTTTGGTCGAAGACAGTCCCCTGGATGCGGAACTCACCATCCGCGCGCTCAAGGATGGCAAGCTCGCCAACACGGTTGATTGGGTGAAGGATGGGCAGCAGGCGCTGGATTACCTGTTCCACGAGGGCGGCTATGCCGGGCGCGCTGGAAACATGCCGCAACTGGTTCTGCTGGATTTGAAAATGCCGCGCGTAAGCGGCATCGAGGTGCTGAGGATCATCAAGGTCGATCCCCGCACACGGAAGATTCCAGTGGTCATCATGACCTCTTCTCAGGAGGAGCGCGATATCGCTGAAAGCTACGATCTCGGTGTCAACAGCTACGTCGTCAAGCCGGTCGATTTCACCGCCATGACCAACCTTGCCAGGCAGGCGGGCTATTACTGGCTGGCAATCAACCAGCCACCTGTAACGTGATTCCGCATGTGGTGACCCGAATCGAATGAGGTGTGCCGGTGGACATTCGGCTTCGCGGAGGACAGAAATGAACGGAAAAGCATTGCGTATCCTGAACGTGGAAGACTCGGAACTCGATGCCGAGTTGTGCTGGCGCGAACTCGATCGTGCAGGACTGAAATTTATCAAGGAACGGGTATGGTCGCGCGAGGCATATGAGCAGGCCCTGCATGACTTTGCGCCCGACCTGATTCTCTGCGACTTCAGTTTGCCCGGCGCTTTTGATGGGCTCACGGCACTTTCCATCCTGAAAGAGAAGTCGATGGATATTCCCTTCATCTTCGTGTCGGGAACCATCGGTGAGGATCGTGCGGTCGATGCCTTGAAAAGAGGCGCGACCGACTATGTTCTCAAGGAACACATGAACCGGCTGGTGCCCGTAGTCAAGCGGGCGTTGCAGGAGGCTATGAAGCGGGTGGTGCTGCAACATGCCCGGGCGGCATTGCGCGAGAGCGAGGAACGCTTTCGCCAGCTGGCGGAAAACATTCGCGACGTCTTCTTTCTGATTGATGTGAGCGAGCAACGCGTGCTTTACGTCAGCCCTGCCTACGAGGAAATCTGGAACGAAAGCTGCGCCAGCTTTTACGAAAACATCAATGCCTGGCGCGACGCCATTCATCCTGAAGACAAGGAAAAAACCGGCCGATCCTACGAGGAAAGAGTCCTGTCTGGTCTGGATTATGAATATCGAATCGTGCGGCAGGATGGGACCTTTCGATGGATTAGCGACCGCGTGTTTCCGATATGGGACGAATCTGGACGACTGCAACGCATCGCTGGTGTCGCTTCCGATATCACCCTGCGCAAGAGGGATGAAGAGAGAATCGAGCGCCTCAACCGTATCTACGCCGTGTTGAGTGGCATCAACACGCTGATCGTGCGCGCCAAGAGTCGCGACGGATTGCTGAATGAGGCATGTCGGATCGCAATCGATCCGGGACGTTTTCGCATTGCCTGGGTCGGCCTTGTCGATCGCGACGAAGGAGTGGTGAAGCCCGTCGCATCGGCCGGGGAGGTGCGCGACTTCTTCGATGCCATGCCACAGACAGCACTGCAGATAGGGCGGAGTGGGGAACTGGTCGAACAGGCAGTGCTCAGCGGCAAGCCAGTCATTTCGAACGACGTCAAGAAGGATCTTCGCTTGCAGGCACAGCTCCGTAGCTTGGACGAACGCAGAATCGGCTCGCTGGCCTTCGTCCCCCTCCTGCTCGATGGCGAGGCAGCCGGTGTGCTTGCGCTGTATGCGGCAGATGCAGGGGTTTTCGACGATGAGGAGATACGGCTGCTCACCGAACTGGCCGGCGACATTGCATTCGCGCTCGACTATCTCGCTAAAGGCGAGAAACTCAATTACCTCGCCTTTTACGATGCCCTGACCGGACTGCCTAATCGCGCACTGCTTGCCGATCGCCTGAGCCAGCAGCTGGTTAATGCCGAGCAGAATGGAACGAAGGTTGCGCTCGTGATTGGGGACGTGAAGCGGTTCCGCCTGATCAATGAGTCGTTCGGGCGTCAGAATGGCGATATGCTTCTGCGCGAAATTGCCGAGCGTGCCAGGTTAAGCTGGCCCAATTCGGATAGTCTGGCGCACATCAACGCAGACTGTTTTGCCGGCACGCTGGTCGAAATCAGGGACGAGGCCGTGGCAGTGCACGCACTGGAGCGGGCATTCCAAGTCGTGACAGGCGCTCCCTACACCATCGGTGAAAAGGAGCTGGCTATTTCGATGTCGGCTGGAATCGCAGTATTCCCTGTAGACGGAAACACCGCAGAAACCCTGTTCAAAAATGCCGAGGCGGCGCTGAAAAAAGGGAAGCTGTCCGGGGAACGTTATACGTTCTATCAACCCTCGATGAACGAGCGGGTCGCCGAGACCCTGTTGCTCGAAAACAAGATGCGTCGGGCGATCGACAACAACGAGTTTACCCTCTACTACCAGCCCAAGCTGAATCTGGGCACGGGCAAGATCAGCGGGCTCGAGGCGTTGATTCGTTGGCAGGATCCGGACAACGGCATTGTTTTGCCTGGGGAGTTTATTCCGCTGCTAGAGGAGACCGGGATGATCCTCGAAGTCGGCGCATGGGCCATACGCCGGGCGCTCGCCGACCAGCGGCAATGGCGCATGCGGGGAGTGCTGGCACCGCGCATCGCAGTCAATGTGTCGGCGATCCAGCTGCGGCAAACGAATTTCGTGGAAGTGGTGCGCGAAGCGATCATGGAAACGAACTCAACGCCGCACGGGCTGGACCTGGAAATTACGGAAAGCTTGATCATGGAAGATGTCGAGGAAAGCATCAGGAAACTCGAGACGCTGCGCGATATGAACGTCAATATCGCCATCGATGATTTCGGCACCGGTTACTCCTCTCTCAGCTATCTTGCGCGCTTGCCGGTCCAGTTGCTGAAAATCGACCGCTCTTTCATTATCGCGATGACTAGGGATGCCGAAAGCATGGCGTTTGTATCCACCATCATTTCGCTTGCGCATTCGCTCAGGCTGAAGGTCATTGCAGAAGGCGTGGAAACCGAAGAACAGTCGCAATTTCTGAAACTGCTGAAGTGCGACGAGATGCAGGGCTATCTGTTCAGCAAGCCGCTGCCGTTCGAGCAGGTCACCGTGCTGCTGGACAAACATTGATGTGTACAGACTGATCTGACAATTGTCCCGTTTTGATGTGCCTGATTGTCAGGTCGGTTCAAATTGCCGACCTTTTCCTGCCTCACCTCCTTTTCCGCGATCAAAGTTTGTAGAGGCGTGCTCGCAGCACATCTTATTTTGGTGCGTGCGCTCGCCGTTGTAGTGCGCCAGCCAGATATCCAGATCGGCCTGCAGCTCTTCCAGCGTGAGGTAAAGCTTGCGTCTGAACGCGACCTGATAGAACTCCAGCAGGATCGTCTTATGGAAGTGCTCACAGATACCGTTGGTCTGCGGATGCCTGACCTTGGTCTTGGAGTGCTCGATGTCGTTCAATACCAGGTAGAGTTGGTAGTCATGAGTTTTAGCCTTGCCGCAATACTCATTCTTGGCAACTATGACTTGGCGGTCTAAGGGTATCGGATGGCAGGCTGTGGGCGTGTATTGCTTACCCCCTCAACCGTACCCGGTTCTCCACTGTCAGCACATCGCCTGCCGCATCTACCACTGCATACAGCCTTGGCTTCGGGTTGCCGCCCCAGGTCGGGCTGGGAGTGGGGCTGTCGAGGTACACCACTTGCGCGCCGTCAAACTGCTTTTCGACCTGGCCGTGGGTGAGCAGATGGGTGAGGGCGTCGATGGATATTCCGCGCTGCTTCATGCGGCTGAAGGCGAGGGGACTGATCTTTCCGAGTTTCATCATGAGGGTTCTCCTGTTTGCCTGCGCGGGCGGGTGGGCATCGCGCCTGGCGTTTTACGGATTCGGTATTTATACTGTATGTGCATACAACTGTACATGCATACAGTATTTAGAGGAAGCCCCATGCTGGAACTGACCCGCCGCCAGGAAGAAATCCTGAACCTGATTCGTGAGTGCATCGAAACCACCGGCCTGCCGCCGACGCGGGTGGAGATTGCGCAGCACTTTGGCTTTAGCTCGCCGAACGCGGCCGAGCAGCATCTCAAGGTACTGGCGAAGAAAGGTGTGCTGGATCTGGTGCCGGGGACGTCACGCGGCATCCGGTTAAAGGGCGGCGGGGGTCTGCCGGTGGTGGGCCGGGTGGCGGCGGGTAGCCCGATCCTGGCGCAGGAACACATCGAGCGGCACGTCCAGATCGATGCTGCGCTGTTTTCGCCGCGCGCGGACTACCTGCTCAAGGTGCATGGCATGAGCATGAAGGATGCCGGCATTCTGGATGGCGATCTGCTTGCGGTGCACCGCAGCGCCGAGGCCAAGGCGGGGCAGGTGGTGGTGGCGCGCATTGGCGACGAGGTCACGGTCAAGCGCTTCCAGAAGCGCGGCCATACGGTGCAGCTGATGCCTGAAAACCCCGACTTCGAGCCCATCGTGGTCGACCTCAAGCGCCAGGAACTGGTGATCGAAGGCATTGCTGTGGGGGTGATTCGCAGTGGAAAGAGCCTGTAGCGCAGCACTGAAAAAAGTCGGACTCGATACACAGGCTGTCGACATAGGCATGTAGAAAACCATGGCTTTACAGCTTCTTTATGTGGTGCTTTAATCGGTACCAGTTTAAGTACAGGAGACAGCCATGAACGTCGTCCCCGCTCAGGAAATCAAGCGTCGCGGCATCGCCGCCGTGGATGAAGCCCTGACCCAAGGTCCGGTGCACATCATCAAGAACAACCGCCCGCAATATGTGGTGCTGACGGAAGAGCGCTACAGAGAGTTGATCGAGTCCCAGGAAGAAGCTGCTCTGGCCCGCATCAAGGCATCGCTAGAAGACGCCAAAGCCGGCCGGGTCAGCCGCCATGACAGCGTCGAAGCGCTGATGCAGCATCTGGACAACGAACCGGCGGCATGAGTTGGACGCTGACCACCACGGCTTTTTTCGACCGCCGTGTTCGCAAGTTCCTGACCAAGCATCCTGATCTACGGCCCCGCTTCATCGAAACCATGACGCAACTGCGAGCCGATCCATTTGAACCCAGCCTGCGTCTGCACCCCCTGACGGGCAAACTCCAGGGTATGCAGGCCATCAGTCTCACCTACAGTTACCGCCTCATCCTGACCGTTCAAGTCACCGAAAACGAAATCCTTCTTCTCGATATCGGCAGCCATGACGAGGTGTATGGGTGACGCTGGCGGGGTCACCATGAGTAATCCCGCATGACATCACGCTTGGCCACAGACAAATGAGCACTCTGAAACCTCTTTCCCTCCGCATTTTTGTCGCTGATGACGACCCGGATGGGCTGTGCGTGGCGGAACGTTCCAACAGGGTGGGAAAGCGTCAACCGATTCGCACCTACGCGTTGTTCTTTGCGATAGTGCTCAACATTCAGCTTGGATTTGAATAGAGTCGTGACCCGCAACCCACACCAGGAACAACATGGCTCGCCGCAACCCAATTCTTTTTGATGGCTTGATCGCAATAGCCAGCAAGCTGCCCTGGTGGGTGGGGATCGTGCTCGCGATGTCGGCGTATTTTGGGCTGCACAGCGTGGCCGTCAGTGAGGCAACGGCTGTTGCGCAGCCTGGAATGATGGGCGGCTTTGTCGGCCAGAGTCTTGTCAATACGCTGGCCACGGTTGGCCAGGTTCTGTTGCCGTTTGTTTTTCTGGTGGGGGCGGCTTTGTCCGTCTATGGGCGATACCAGCGCCGTGCCTTGCATGAGCGGGTGACTGGCGGTCCTCACGGAGGTGCACTCAATCAGTTGAGCGGGCAGGAGTTCGAAGCGCTGGTGGGCGAAGCGTTTCGGCGCAAGGGCTACTCGGTGACGGAGACCCGTGGCGGCGCCGATGGCAGGGTGGATCTGGCGTTGAAGAAGGGAGGCGAGCTCTTCCTGGTGCAATGCAAACATTGGCGAGCCACCCGGGTGGGCGTGAACATCGTGCAAAAGCACGCTGGGCTGATGGCAGCCAGAAGCGCTACCGGTGGGTTTGTGCTGACGACCGGCGTATTTACGGATGAGGCCCGTGCGTTTGCCAAAGGCAAGAACATCGAGTTGATGGATGACAAGGCACTGGATGCACTGACCCGCGGTGTGAGTGTGCCCGTCAAGTTTTTTCGGGATCCGCTTAGTGTTTTGACGATAGGCGCGCCCTATTGCCCGGAATGCCAAAGCCGGATGGTGAAGCGTAGAGCCAGGGACGGCGCGAATGCGGGCATGAAGTTTTGGCGGTGCTCACGATACCCGGACTGCAAGGGCAAGCGTCCGGCCTGATCTGGCTGTTTGCTCTCTTACCAGGGCATGCATTGGGCACGCATCATGGCCATTCCTGACAATTATTTATAAATGACTGAACGACGCCACCCATGACCCGCTTCGCCGCCATTGACTTCGAAACCGCGAACAACGCCCGTGATAGCGCGTGCGCGGTGGGCGTGGTGATTGTCGAGGGCGGGCGCATTGTCGATCGTTTGCATGCGCTGATTCGCCCGCCGTCGCGCCAGTTTTTGTTTACGCCTATCCATGGACCTTCGATGCGGTGTGGGCGGGGTGGGCGCGCGTGCTGGCGGGGGTGAACTTTCTCGCGGCGCATAACGCGCCTTTCGACAAGGGCGTGCTGGGCGCCTGCTGCGAGACCTATGGGCTGGCGGCGCCGACGCTGCCTTTTGTATGCACGGTCCGGCTGGCGCGGGCGCAGTGGGATGTTCGCCCGACCAGGCTGCCGGATGTGTGCAACTATCTGGGCATCGATCTGCGGCATCACCAGGCGGATTCGGATGCCGAGGCGTGCGCGCGGATTGTGATGGCGGCGCAGGCGGGCGGGTGGCGCCACGAATCCTGACTTTGCCGACTCCAGCCTCTCAACATCACCCGACGAAAGCATCCCATGTTTCAGCCCCTGACCGGCCTGTATGAGCCTTCCTCCATTCAGCAGCTCGCGGACGGGCGCTTTCTGGTGGTGGAAGATGAAAAGAGCCATCCCTTCAGCCTGGTGACGATCAGCACCGCGGGCGACGTGAGCAGCACGCCGCTGTTGCCGCCGGCGGGCGACGATGCGGGCTGGAAGCTGGATGATCTTGAAGCACTCGCGCTCGACCGGGCAGGCTACGTCTACGCCCTCACCTCGCATTCGCGCGATACGGAGGGCGACGAGAAAAAGTCCCGCGACAAGCTGGTCCGTTTTCGCGTTGAAGGCGGGCGCATGGTCGAGCCGATGCTGGTTCGCGGCCTGAAGCCCGCTTTGGTGCGGACGCATCCGGTGCTGGCCGCTGCTGCCGACATCGCTGACGTCAAAAGCAGCGGGGGCTTCAATATCGAGGCCATGGAAATCAGCGCCGACGGGCAGCAATTGCTGGTGGGCTTTCGCAGCCCCTTGCTCGAGCAGCGCGCCATCATCGCCTGCGTTGAGAACCCCGCAGCCATTTTCGAGCGGTGCGAGCCGCCCCGCGTTTTGCGTACTCTGATTACGCTGGATTTGGGCGGCGACGGGATTCGCGGCCTGGCTTATCTGCCCACCCTCGACGGCTACCTCGTGATCAGCGGTCCGGTTGCCAGTCAGCAGGTTCATTTCCAGCTCTGGTTCTGGAGCGGTCTGCCAGATGCGCCGGCACGCCGCGTCAGCGTGGCTGGCCTGCCAGGTTTCGAGCACGCCGAGGGCGTGAGCCCCGCCGTGATCGACGACCGCCAGCGCATCATCATCGTCAGCGATGACGGCAGCAGAAAAGATGGTCGCGATGCGCACTTTGTGCTGCTCGATGCCGGGCAACTGTTGATTGCGCCCTGACAGGGGGGCGCAGGATTCCCGCTTGAGCAACCAGCTAGACCCCGGCCCCTGTGCGTATTCGCCGGGGGCGACGACTTGTTCAGCAGCATTTTCCTTGCCCGGTGTCGACGTGGAGCTAGATTGAAAGCGGTTGCACGTTTTCTACAAGGGAGAAACGGCCATGAAGATATGGCGAGTCGTGGGGGTGGTGATGATGAGCGTGATGGGAACAGGGCTGGCGCAAGAAACCGGGGCTATCAAGCTGCCGCCGCCCGAAATGTCCGGTGGCATGCCTTTGATGCAGGCGCTGCAGGCGCGGCATACGGCGCGGGAATTCGCCAGCAAAGCGCTGCCGCCTCACATGCTGTCGAATCTGCTGTGGGCGGCAAGCGGGGTGAACCGGCCAGAAACAGGCCAGCGTACCGCGCCTTCTGCCCATGACTGGCGTGAGATCGATGTGTACGTGACCACCCCAGACGGCGCGTATCGTTACGACCCGCCCACGCATACGTTAATCAAAGTGGCGGCGGGCGACATTCGACGGCTGGCAGGCGTGCAGGACTTTGTGGCGACTGCACCGCTGAACCTGGTGTACGTGACCGACCTCAACCGCATGAGCGAGGCCAGCGCCGAAGAAAAGACGTTCTACAGTGCAACTGATGCCGGCTTCGTTGCCCAGAACGTGTATCTGTATTGCGCGTCGGCTGGTTTGGCGGTGGTGGTGCGCGGCTTGCTCGATCGCGATGCATTGAGCGCTGCTCTGGGGCTGGCGAACCATCAGCGCATCATCCTCGCGCAATCGGTGGGTTACCCGGCTGACAATGCTAAATAGGGGTGTCGTAAGCGAACTATTCTTGGAATGTATCCCGTCAGGTATGCGCAAACACGCATGCCGGTGCAGGGAACAGGGGAGGAGATCATATGAAAATTCTGTTGATGATGCTGCCGCTGCTGGTTGCGGCGAATGTTGCAATGGGGCAGGGCGTTGAGCCTGAAGCGGCGTCCACACCCGACGGAGCCCAGATCCTGGACAAGAGTCAGGTTCAACCGAGGGGCGAGGTTCGGGATAGCCATGATCGATATATGGGAAAACAGCGGCAGGGACGCGACATGCGCCGCTGTCTGAATCTGAAAACCAATGAAGCGATCATTCGCTGCGCCGAGCCCGGCCGCAAGCCGTAATCTGCATTCGTCCGGCGGTTGATGTTAGGTATGGGTGAGAGGCTTGGCGACGCCGCTTTCCCATCTCGCCGTGCCGCTGGCGCTGAGCGTTGCGCTGGGGCCGGATATCGTGCCGCCGTGGCTGATGGCGCTGGCACTGGTTTGCGCAGTGTTGCCCGACATCGATGCGCTGGGTCTGTGGCTGGGCATTCCCTATGCGCACCCGTTCGGCCACCGCGGCTTCACCCATTCGTTGCCGTTTGCCGCGGCGCTGGCCGGCGCGGGGACGTTGCTTGCGCCGGCGCTGGGCTCCGATCCGTTGACGGTGTTCGGGGTGCTGCTCGTCAGCGCCGCGTCGCACGGGCTGATCGACGGGATGACCAACGGTGGCCTCGGCATCGCTTTCTTCAGTCCTTTTTCGCACCGGCGAAGCTTTCTGCCGTGGCGGGTGATCGAGGTGTCGCCGCTGCGTCCGTCCGCGCTTTTCTCGCGACAGGGTTTCGCGGTGCTGCGTTCGGAGATGCGCTGGGTGTGGTGGCCGTGTCTGGTATTGGCGTTGCTGGGGATTGCACTGCGGGGGCTGGCTGGCCACTGATCCGGGCTAGCCCGGCTAGCACCCCATTCGTTCCCGGTCCGCCAGAAACTTTTCGAGGCCCGCCCTGGCGCCGCCGATCCACGGCGCGCCGTGGGCGAACAGCAGATGGTCGAATTCGCGTTCGCGCAGGTGCTTGAGAAAAGCCTTGCGCAGGCCGTGCTTGACCCCTTCCGGGTCGTCACCCATGTAGGCATCCGGCACGAAACCGAGCTTTCCCCGCTCGCGCACGATGGCGTCGCCGAGGCTCAGGATGCCGCCGTGCAGCGGCACATACAGCGCGGTTTCCTCGGGACACAGCGCCGCGACTTTCAGGGCCACGATGTCACCGGGTAAAACCTTGCCGTGGCTGAATCCCCTGACTTTTTCGCCATGGGTGAATTCGTGCAGTCCGTCCTTGTGGCACCAGATCTGCGCGCCATAGCGGGCGGCAAAGCGGTCGCTATGACGGTAGTGGTGGCGGTTGGTCAGATAGATGTGCTGCGGCGCGCCGTGCGCTGCGAACCACTCGATGCCCTGCGCCGGCACGCGCGGGTCGATCAGCAGCGGCGGGTCGGTGGCGTTGGTGTAGTAGGAGTGGACATAGGCCTGAATGCCTTCGTGGAAGGTTTTCCAGTGAAAAACGCCGGGCAGGATTTCCTTCATGGCGGGGCCCTTTCTTCCATGCTGTACAGCTCCAGTAAAGACGAAGCCTGCGCAAAGAAAAGCTGCCCGTGATGATTTCTGCGGGCGTCGGTTTGCCGTCTATAACGGATGGCATGACCTGGAGAACATCCGCTGCGAAAGCGCCAGCGCCAAATCGCGCATCCTG
>MGZO01000103.1:443-1691 GCA_001802655.1 Hydrogenophilales bacterium RIFOXYD1_FULL_62_11 | reverse complement strand
TCGACAACCTGACCCGCGGCAAGCTTGCCGATGGTGAGATCGAGCGGCGCGTCCGCGACGAAGGCCTGCGCGGCATTACCTCGAACCCGGCGATTTTCCACAAGGCGATCAGCGGCAGCCGTGACTACGATGCGCAGATTCGCGAAGCTGTGGCGGCTGATCGCCCGGCCGATGAAATTCGCGAAGCGATCATGGTGGCCGACGTGCGCGCGGCCTGCGATGCGTTGCGTCCGGTCTACGAGCAGACAGCCGGCGGCGATGGTTTCGTCAGCCTGGAGGTGTCGCCGCATCTGGCGCACGACGCGCAGTCCAGCATTGCGGAAGCGCGGCGGCTGCATGCTGCGGTGGCGCGCTCGAACCTGCTGATCAAGATTCCCGGCACGCTGGCCGGCCTCGCGGCGGTGGAGCAGTGCCTGTTCGAGGGAATCAACGTCAACATCACGCTGCTGTTCTCGGTGCCGCGCTACGAGGCGGTGGCCGAAGCCTGGCTGCGTGCGCTGGAGCGCCGTCTAGAAGCCGGCCTGCCGGTGGCCGGCGTGGCGTCGGTGGCGAGTTTTTTTCTCAGCCGCATCGACATCCTGGCGGACGCCTTGCTGGCCCATCGTTTCGGCACCGCGCACGAGGCGCAGGCCAGAAACCTGCTGGGCAAGGTAGCCATCGCCAATGCCAAGCTTGCCTACCAGCGCTTTCTGCAAATGACGGCAGGCGAGCGCTGGACGAAACTGGCGGCGCACGGCGCGCGCGTGCAGCGCCTGCTGTGGGCCAGCACCAGCACCAAGAACCCCGCCTACCGCGACGTGATGTACGTCGAGCCGCTGATCGGCCCGCACACCGTCAACACGCTGCCGGACGAGACGATCGCGGCTTTCGCCGATCACGGCCAGGTTGCCGCGACGCTGGAAGACGGTGTCGACGAAGCGCGTCGGACAATGGCGTCGCTCGAGGCGCTCGGCATCGACTTCGCCCAGGTCGCCACGCAGCTGGAAAACGAAGGCGTGCAGAAATTCATCGATCCCTTCGATGCCCTTACTGCGCTGCTGGCGGAAAAGAGCCACCTGCTGCGGCGGCGCGAAGACAGCGGCCAGCTCCCCGAGGTGGCGCGCCTGCTGCGGCGGCAGGTGCTGCGCATGACCACCGAGGCGGGCTCCGGTCACCCCACCTCTTGCCTGTCGTGCGCCGAGATCGTCGCGGCCCTGTTCTTCCACGAAATGCGCTGGGATCCCGCCGACCCCGAAGCGCGCAATGTCG
>MGZO01000103.1:0-421 GCA_001802655.1 Hydrogenophilales bacterium RIFOXYD1_FULL_62_11 | reverse complement strand
CGCCGCCGACGCCATCGCCGAGGATCCCATGAGCCTGCGTCGCATCGACAGCACGCTGGAAGGGCATCCCACACCTAGCAATCCGTGGGTCAAGGTGGCGACCGGATCGCTGGGGCAGGGCCTAGCCGCGGCCAACGGCATGGCGCTGGCCAACCGGCTCGACGGCATCGACGCACGGATCTATTGCCTGCTCGGCGACGGCGAATGTGCCGAGGGCTCGGTGTGGGAGGCGGCGCAGTTCGCCTCGTTCAACCAACTGGCGAGTCTCGTGGCTATCGTCGACGTCAATGGCTTGGGGCAGTCCGGACCCACGCCGTATGGCCACGACACTGCGGTGCTGGCGCGCCGCTTCGAGGCCTTTGGCTGGCGGGCGCTGCAGATCGACGGCCACGATCTCGACGCCGTGCTCGACGCGCTCGAG
>MGZO01000102.1:5865-6996 GCA_001802655.1 Hydrogenophilales bacterium RIFOXYD1_FULL_62_11 | reverse complement strand
CGATGCCACCGCGCATAGACTGGCGCTGCCATTGGCCAAGCGCCGTTTGGTAGAAGCGGCGATGGCCGATGAAACTGCCTGATGCCGTCCGTGAACGTCTGTCCGTAGCCTGGCGGCGCAACTGGACTGACTGGCTAGGTGGTGGTGGCCGTTGGCCCCTTTCGCTTCCTCTAGCCCCCCCTAGCGAAGCGATCGCACGTAGCCAATGGCCCCGTTTCCAGATGTGGGTCAGGACGTGGGCCGCACCCGAATGGGCAGGTCAGGTTTCATTCGAGTCGCGAGCCTGGTCGCATCTCGGCGCCCAGCAGGTGCCCACCCAGGTGAGATTCAATACACCGGAAGCGGTGGCTGATGCCTTGGGCAGCGAAACGCGGCGGCGCTGGGACGCGAGTGCAGCGCGCTGGTCCGAACGTGTCACAGCATGGCCAGAGCTGATAGGAGAGCTGCGTGCGATCGCCGGATGGATGGGCGGCCTCGATGAGGCTGACTATCGGCGTTTCGTGACCGCATTCGACTGGCTCGCCGCGAACCCGGATTCGGGCCTGTACGTGCGTCAGCTGCCCATCGCGGGATTGGACAGCAAGTGGATCGAGGACCATTCCGCCCCGCTGTCCCGATTGCTAGCCGCGCGACTGGCGAGGGAGCCGGGATCCTTGGCCAAGGTGGCCGGGCTCTCATGCGAGCCAACGCGCCGCCGGATCAGGTTATTGGATCCCAACCTGCGCGAGCAGTTTGGCGGGCTGTCGGACCTGCAAGTGCGAACCGATGAGCTCGGCGACCTGAACATCCGAGCCAAGGTGGCCATCGTGGTCGAGAACCAACAGACCGCGCTGGCTTGCACTGACCTGGATGGCGCGGTATTGCTGATGGGCGGAGGATTCGCAGTCACTGAGCTGGGCCGGATTCCCTGGTTGTCGCAAATGCCGCTGGTGTACTGGGGGGACATCGATACTGCAGGCCTTGCCATCCTCAATGCACTACGTGCCTGGCATCCGCATACCAAGTCGTGCCTGATGGACACCATGACCCTGCTCGCCCATCGCGAGCTGTGGTCGCATGAGCGCACACCGACGATCGCGAGTCTCGCGCACCTCACTCCCGGGGAGGCTAGCTTGTATCAACAGCTGGCCA
>MGZO01000102.1:5583-5846 GCA_001802655.1 Hydrogenophilales bacterium RIFOXYD1_FULL_62_11 | reverse complement strand
GGTCAGGCTTGAACAGGAGCGACTGCAATGGTCGACCGCGTGGAGGTCACTCGTGGAAGCGGTCAACGACGCCGCGCGATGAGTCTGGGAGCCGTGTCCCGTCCAACTTCCTGCCGCAGCACACCGGGCTATCGTTGTGGTTGCACTCCATAGACAGCCAGATCATGCATGAACCAGCCAGAACATGAGGAAGAGAAGATGGGTCAACGGGAACAGCCGGAGGCCCTTTCCCCACGTGAGGTCATCAAGAAGTGGTCGAGAGA
>MGZO01000102.1:1247-5545 GCA_001802655.1 Hydrogenophilales bacterium RIFOXYD1_FULL_62_11 | reverse complement strand
CGGAGCTGTTAGGAATGCCGTCCACCTGGCTCGGCATGCGCATCTCGACAGCCAATAGTGCGGTGCTGAGCCTGGACATGCTGCAGAAGTTGGCAAGCATCGCCCGCTATGAGCTTCCACGTGAAGTAATCGAGGCACGCAAGGCCTTAGATGAAAGGCGAGATCATGCACAGGCTAGGACCTCGCAGATTTGGGATCAGGACTCTCTGCCCCCGGAAAGCGAAAGCGTAGAGGATGAGCTGAAGGGCCTCATCGAGCTCGCCCACCAGCACGTTAGGGGTGGCACGACGGATCGCCTGAACGCCTTCATGAGGCAACGCTTCGGCCTGGACGGATCATCCGGAGCGACACTTGCTGAGGTTGGTGATGCGTTTGGTGTGACTCGTGAAAGGGTTCGGCAAGTAGAGCAAAAAATGCTCTACAGGCTTGCCCAGATCGCGGGAAAGCTCGCAACGCCAAAACTGGATGAAGTCCATCGCCGTGCGGCACTGAGCCGCGGTATGCCACTGACGTGTGTCGAGGGCGAGCGCAAGCCGCTACTCGGCAATACGCCATTGAAGGAGGCGATCCGCTTTCACGAGGCCATACGCCCAGGCCACCCTGAGGTTCGGATAGAGCAGTCGCTTATCTATGGACATGTCAATCTTCCCGTCCTGTGCGTCGAACCTGAGGACACGCGCTTAGTCCAGGTGACGTCTACGTGCGCACGCAAGCTCGTTTCATTCGCGGGGGCATGCATGGTCAATGACCTTCGGGCCTTCATCGAGGATCAGCTAGGTGGGGCTGTGGGGCAGGCCGAGATTCTGCGGATAGTTGACTCCCTGCCGGATGCAGCATGGCTGGGTGATGGTAAGCGGTGGTTTTGGTACGGGGGCGATGACACCAGCGGCCTACTCAACCGGGCAGCATTGATCGTTAGCTTGGCCCAATGCCCGGTGGACATCGAGAGTTTGTACGCAGGCTTGGCGCGTGAGACGCGACGTCCACGCGACTCAGAGGCGGCCAGCTACTGTGATCCGATTCCGCCCATGCGTATTGTCCAGGCAATGCTGGACGATCACCCGATGTTCCGACGGCGGAAGGCAAGCTCATTTGAGCTGTGCGCACCCTTAGATGCTCAAGGGCATCTATCTGGGTACTACAACCTGATGGTTGAAACCCTTGAGGGGCATGGTGGGGTCGCTGCGCGAAGTGACTTTATGGGTTTGCCCAGAGACGATGGTGAAGCATGGAGCAAGGACTCGTTGGGTATGGCCTTGTACATGGCTGGATTCATTGAGCGAATAGGCGACTCGCTATATGCCATCCGGGGCAGAGAAATCACCGATGCTGCAATGCAAGCAGCACGTAACAGGGTCTTGAAGCACTACAGCGAACAAGGTGTCGGATTTGGCCCTAGACCTACTCTCGGTCCCGATGGAGTTGCTGTTGTGACCCTCGAGATCACACCTTCCGTTCAACGGAACAGGAACATCGCCTTCAAGCGCCACGAGATGCCAGCTGATATCGATGGCGAGTACGAGATGCCCGCCTACGGTGGGCACACGTGCCGCCTGGTCGACGATGAGCACAGCGTCAGGCTTGTCGCTTTGGGAAGAGATCTGACGGATGCTCTGGTCGACGGCCAAGGCTACTTGCGATTCGAGTTCGACACCAATAAGAGGGTGCTTCAGTGGTCGTTGAATGCGGATTCTGCGCGCAATGATCACGCCTGAATTCGTCGTGTGCGTTCAACACCCTGCCCCACAGGGATGGCGCGACTGGGGCTCGCTGCCTGAAGGTGAAGCTGGCGACAGGTCGGACAGGACCATCTGATCCGGAGCAGTAAAAAAAAAGCCCCGCAATGCGGGGCTTTCTGATGGAACACCTGAAGGCGGCTAGCCGTTCTTCGGGTCGGGGTACATGGGCAGGTCATCCAGCTCACGCTCCCTTTGGCTCTGCTCCTCATGCATCATCCTGGCAACGTAGTCACCCTCCTCTGGGGTGGGCGGCACGTACTCATGCTGAACATCAGGAGGCGGAAGATCGTCCGGCGGCAGGGTCTGATCAACGTACTCCGACACGAACTCCTCCTGCTCCTGCGCAGTGCCTTCTTCATCAACTACGTCAGCCGCGTCCAACTGGGTGGGGCCAATGGCGGCGGGTGTAGCGGCTGCAACGGGTGCTGCGGCTGCTACCGGGGCTTCACGAACGGGAAGCGTTGGCAGAGGCTTGCGCGGCATCGGTGCGGGTTGAACGGATGCGCCCAACTCACTACGCGATGAATGCTGCGTAGGGACTGGCTGGGCGTTTTCTTCAGCCTTCTTCTTCGCGTCCTTTTCGAGCTCTTCCCGAGCACGCTTGACGTTCTGGAAAATGGTCAGCAGCACCATGCCTGCAAGCATGCTGAGGACCACCACAAGTACCCAAGTCACCATCGAAACCTCCGGCGGGGACTCAAACGCGGCCCTGGCTGCCCGAACAGGTTCAGCACCTCGATCAAAAATAGACATGTGTTCTCCTTGCCGGGCAGTGCCAGCTTTGGTCAATGAAGCCATAAGTGTCCGAGGTCGTCTCGGTCCGGCCTGCATAGCAGGCTGTAAACTAAAGCCTAAGCGTGCCCCCGCTTTCGCGCTACACGCTAACCGGCCTTAATGCATGAAGGGTTGCGCTAACTTTTCGGCGCGCCTGTATCACGCATCATGGACCAAGCTTCTTGGAGACAGATCGTGACCGCATACATCATTCTTGGCTTTCTTGCCCTATTCATCATCTCCGGATTGCTTGTCAACCGTCGATTCAAGCGTGTCCAAGAGAACGTCCGGTCGCGCGCAGAACGCGATGGGTGGCTGGCAGAGTACGAGCAAGCCCGCTCTACTGTCGCCACCAACCTAAGCCAAGCGCAGAGCGGGCTGCCTGAGGATGATGACTGGCGTGAATGGGGCACCTATCCAGAGGGGATGGACGGGCGACCGGACCGGGAGTACTAAGGCCAATTTGCTACTCCTGATGGTGCCCCGCAACCGTCACGCGTGCACTTTTGCTGATGAAGTCGTTTGCCTTGTCGTCAATGACGCCTTCGTTTCGACTGTAGGTGTCATTGACGTCCTGCCTGGCAGCGGCTGCTGAGGCGCCCTGAGACTCGGAAGGAAGGATCTTCCCGTCCGCGCCAGGGTCCTCAATGCTTACGTTGTCGATTCCAGTCTGCGCAGCGCTCATGCCGCCGGCAACATCGCCGCGGATATCTCCAGCACTCAAACCAGGCCCGTCAATCGTCTGCGCCGCACTGGTGGCGCCAGCTACGTGGCGCGTTGCAGCAGTGACGTCCTCTCTGACGGTCGAGCCGTCCAGATCGGCGCGTGCCTGCACATTCCCCGAAGAGTAGTTGTTGAAGGCAGTGTCCGTCAGGGTGCCCATTCCCTTAGCGATTTCGTCAGCGTTATCGTTTGTCACGGTTGCGGAATTAAACGTGTCAAAGAGAGCTGCGACTTCAGCTTGACTGCTATTGAGGCCACCGTGAGACATGTGAGAGCGCAGGGCTGTTTCATAGTCATCGCCCAGGCCGGCGCCATAGGCCAGAGACCTCAAGTTGTCGATCTCGTTTTGAGCCCCGGCCCCATAGCGGTCGTGGAAGTTCTGCTCCACTTGGTCAAATGTCGCGCTCTGCGTGGAGCTGATGCCCGAACTACGCGTGACCGAGTCGCCATAGGACTGAGAAGCCACACGTGACTGCTCCGCAGCTTTACTCAAGGACTCGGCGTCGGTTGCCTCCACACTGCTCGAGTGCGAGGTGTTGAGAAAGTTCTGTGTGGACTTGGTAAGCACGTCCTGTACTGCTCGGGACTCAGAATCGCTCGCTTGAACGGCCTTCTGCAAGCTGTGCGCCACGCTAAGCGTTTTCGTATCCGACTCGGAAGCCGTACTGGTACCCGCACCCTCCACCTTGCCTGTAACGCTCGCATTTGAACCCACGATTCCACCGAGCGGGGTTCCGACAGTCGCAGATGCCGCCACTGAAGCACGTGCCATTTGCGCCTGATCCATCTTGCGAGCAAACGCCGCGTCTTCCTCGCTGATCGTCCCTTCCGATTCCATGCGATTGATCATGTTCTGGAACGCGGCTGTCTGACTTTCAGACCAGCCTGCAGCAACCATTTCACCGCCTGACATCGTGGTGCCGTCTTTTCTAGCGACGCCTTCGGTCAACATGTGGCTGAGTTTTGCGCCGGAGCTTTCCACCCACTGCTCGGCCGCGGCCTGCTGACGCTGCAAGGACTCACCCGCTGTGATCGATTTCATCGACGCTCCGGTCAATGCCG
>MGZO01000102.1:0-1175 GCA_001802655.1 Hydrogenophilales bacterium RIFOXYD1_FULL_62_11 | reverse complement strand
GCCCGCCGTGGAGCCCGAGGCGCCAGCGCTCAACATCGCGACCGGCCCAACTGAAGATGCGTTCGGCGAAACCTTCCCCTCGTCGACCATGTCGCCACCCTGCAACCGGCCGGCCAGGTAGGACATCGATACGGCGCCGCCGTAGAGCAACGACATGGCCAGCGCTGGCGTCGCCGCGGTGAGCGCCGACGCAGCCCCGAGCGCATCCATGGCCTGAGCCGCAATCTGCATGACCTCGTTGGGCGTGTAGTGCTCCCCGCTGTTGCCCAGCCGTTCGAAGAAGTACTTCATCTGGACGTTGCTGTAGAGCTGGGTGATGGCCAACATGGGGAACCACAGCCCCACCCAGACGGTGAGCATCAGGTACTTGCCGACCATGGCCCAGCCGAACGGGCCCATTGTGGCCACGAAGGCCATGATCGGGCCCAGGGCGTAGAAGAGCGCCTCGAAGAAGCCAACGATGGGCCGCAGGATGCGGATGAAGAGGCTCTCCTCGGCACCCCACTGCGCGTTACGGCGACTCGCTGCCTCCTCCACCATGATCACGCTCTGCGTCTCCGCCGGCGTCAGGCTGCCGCGTACAGCGGCCTCGGCCGCCACGGCGTTGAGCATCGAGGTGGCGACCATGGTCTGCATCTGCACGCCGTTGAGGTTTGCAAATGTGCCGAAAGCGGCCTGCAGCTCACGCGAGGTGGTGCCACTGCCATTGGCCTTCATGGCCGCATCGAATGCAGTCAGGATGCGATCGCTTTCGACATTGGCGTAGATCCGGTCCTTGGCCTGGGCACAGTTGCTGTTCTCGTAACCGGTGGGCGTGCGCCAGCGCATCGGACGTAACGCGTTGGCGGTGAAGTCGTTGATCGCACCACTGAGCCCTGGGGAGTTCATCACGGACTGGCGGCTCAACACCCCATTGTTGACCATCGGGTAGGTGCATGAACGCAGGTACTCGGTCATGTTCTCGCGCAGCGCGCCCAAATAGCCGGTGCCATTGGGCGTCGCAGCGGGGTCGCTGAAGTTGGGGTTGGACATCATGGTGCGCAGTTGCGCCATGACCATGAGGTTGCGCCCTAGCCCGCCGGTCGTACCCCTCGCCTCGTCTTCAGCCGAGCCAAAGGCCGTTTCATAGGTCAGGGTGAGGCTGGACCCCAGCTTGCTCACGATGAAGCCGCCGG
>MGZO01000101.1:35669-37633 GCA_001802655.1 Hydrogenophilales bacterium RIFOXYD1_FULL_62_11 | reverse complement strand
CGGTGAGCAGCGGCGAACAGGCGGCGGCAGCGGGAACCGCCCAGGTGACGGCGCCCGGCCAGGTGCGCTGGACGCGCGCCCGATTGGCCGGACTCAGCCGGCGGATGAAGGGAATCAGGCGTTTGAGGTGGTCGGCGATCAGAATCATGCCTTTGGCGGCGCTGCGCCCCTTAAGCCGGATGAGTTGCTTCAGCGCGTGAGGATTGCGCGGGTCGCAGCCCAGGCCATAGCAGGACTCGGTGGGGTAGGCAATCAGCCCGCCGCGTCGCAGCCAGGCACGCAGCGCGGCTACTTCGTCGCCCCCTGCTTCCCGCTTCCCGTTCACAGCTTCCCGTTTACTTCTTGCGGTCCAGCGCGCGCCAGCCGATGTCGCGGCGGTATTGCATGCCGTCGAAATGGATGGTGGCCACCGCTTCGTAGGCGCGGCTTTGCGCCATGCGCACGCTGTCGCCCAGCGCGGCCACCGCCAGCACGCGGCCGCCGTTCACCACCGTCTGGCCATCCTGCGTAGTGGTGCCCGCGTGAAAGATATGCCAGTCGTCGGCAGCGGCCGGCAGCGCGCTGATTACCGCGCCCTTTTGCGGCGCGTCGGGGTAGCCTTTTGCCGCCAGCACCACGGCCAGCGCCGTGCGGCGATCCCACTCGGCCTCGACCTGGTCGAGCGTGCCATCGATGGCGGCGTCCATCAGCGTTACCAGATCGGATTTCAGCCGCAGCATGATCGGCTGGGTTTCCGGGTCGCCCATGCGGCAATTGAATTCGAGCACTTTCGGTGCGCCGTCCGCGCCGACCATGATGCCGGCGTAGAGGAAACCGGTGTAGCGGATGCCATCCGCCGCCATGCCTTCGACGGTGGGATGGATCACCTCGCGCATGATGCGCGCGTGCAACTCGGGCGTGACCACCGGTGCCGGCGAATACGCGCCCATGCCGCCGGTGTTGGGACCGCTGTCGCCGTCACCCAGCCGCTTGTGATCCTGGCTCGATGCCAGCGCCAGCACATGTTGGCCATCGACCATCACGATGAAGCTGGCTTCCTCGCCGAGCAGGCATTCCTCAATCACCACACGATGGCCGGCTTCGCCCATGCTGTTGCCGGCGAGCATGGCATCGACGGCGGCGTGCGCTTCCGCCACCGTCGTCGCAACCACCACGCCCTTGCCCGCCGCCAGGCCATCGGCCTTGACCACGATGGGTGCGCCGTGCTGGTCGATGTAGGCGTGCGCGCTGGCGGCATCGGTGAAGGTGCCGAAGGCCGCAGTGGGAATGCCGTGGCGCGCCATGAACTGCTTGGCGAAGTCTTTCGAGCTTTCGAGCTGGGCGGCAGCCTGGGTTGGGCCAAAAATTCGCAGTCCGGCGGCGCGAAAGGCGTCGACCACCCCTGCCGCCAAGGGCGCTTCCGGTCCGACCACGGTGAACGCGATGTCGCTGTTGCTGCGAACAAACTCAAGCAGCTCGGGAATCGAGGTGAACGGCACATTGACGAGATTGTCTTCCGTTGCGGTGCCGCCATTGCCGGGCGCGACAAATACCAGGGAGACGCGGTCGGATTGCGCGAGCTTCCACGCCAGTGCGTGTTCGCGTCCGCCGGAGCCGATGACTAGGATTTTCATAAGGAGGTGAGCGGTGAGGAGTGAGCGGTGAGCGGTTGTGGTGGCGTGAGTGGAGTTTTCCGCTCACAGTTCACCGCTTGCCGCTCACCCAAAAATCAATGTCGGAAATGCCGCGTGCCGGTAAACACCATCGCGATACCGTGCTCGTTGGCGGCGGCGATCACTTCGTCGTCGCGCATTGAGCCGCCGGGCTGGATCACCGCCTTGATGCCGGCCGCCGCCGCCTGGTCAATGCCGTCGCGGAAGGGGAAAAAGGCGTCGGATGCCATGACCGAGCCGGGCACCGGCAGGCCGGCGTGTTCGGCCTTGATCGCGGCGATGCGGGCCGAGTTAATGCGGCTCATCTGCCCG
>MGZO01000101.1:26982-35654 GCA_001802655.1 Hydrogenophilales bacterium RIFOXYD1_FULL_62_11 | reverse complement strand
GTCATGCGGTCACGCGCGTAGACGATGGCGTTGGACTTGACGTACTTGGCGACGCGCCAGGCGAATAGCAGGTCGTCCATTTCCTGCGCGGTCGGGGTGCGGGTGGTGACGGTTTTCAGTTCGCCGTGCAGCAGGATGTCGGCGTCCTGCACCAGCAGGCCGCCGGCGACGCGCTTCATGTCGAGCTGGGCGACGCTGCCGCTCCACGCGCCGCATTCAAGCAGGCGCACGTTCTTCTTGGCAGCGACGGCAGCGGAGGCTTCGGGGCTGACTTCGGGCGCGATGATGACTTCGACGAACTGGCGCTCGACGATGGCGGCAGCGGTTTCGCCGTCGAGCCGGCCGTTGAAGGCGATGATGCCGCCGAAGGCCGATTCGGGATCGGTTTGGTAGGCGCGGTTGTAGGCATCGAGCAGGCTGCTGCCGTAGGCGACGCCGCACGGGTTGGCGTGTTTGACGATGACACAGGCGGGCGCGGCGTCGAACAGTTTCACGCATTCGAGCGCAGCATCGGTGTCGGCGATGTTGTTGTACGAGAGCTCTTTGCCTTGCAACTGGCGCGCCGTTGCAATGGTGCCGGTTGGGGCGTTGGCCTCGACGTAGAACGCGCCGGCTTGATGCGGGTTTTCACCGTAGCGGCAGATTTGCGCGCGGGTGAACTGCAGGTTGAGCTTGGCACCGAAGGTCTCGCGCTCGTTGCTGGCGTTCAGCGCAGTCAGGTAGTTGCTGATGGCGCCGTCGTATTCGGCAGTGTGGGTGAAGGCCTTTTTCGCCAGATCGAAGCGGGTAGCGTCGGTCAGTGCGCCGCCATTGGCCTGCATTTCGCTGACCAGCGCCGGGTAGTCGGCGGGGTCGGTGACGATGGCGACGAAGCGGTAGTTCTTGGCGGAAGAACGCACCATCGCCGGGCCGCCGATGTCGATGTTTTCAATCGCATCGTCGAGCGTGTGCGGCTTCGACACGGTGGCGACGAACGGGTACAGGTTGACGCACACCAGGTCGATGTATGGCAGGCCGTGTTCGCTCATGGTGGCGACGTGCTCGGGCAGGTCGCGCCGCGCCAGAATGCCGCCATGCACCTTGGGGTGCAGGGTTTTCACCCGGCCGTCGAGCATTTCGGGAAAGCCGGTGTAGTCGGCCACGTCGATCACGGCGAGGCCGGCATCGCGGATGGCTTTGGCGGTGCCGCCGGTGGACAGCAGCTCGACGCCCTGGGCGGCAAGCGCGCGGGCAAATTCGATGAGGCCGGTTTTGTCGGAAACCGAGAGCAGGGCGCGTTGTATTTTCATGGGGCGGCTTTTATAAAAGGCTTATTCGGAGAGGCCGTGTTCGCGCATTTTTTTGCGCAGCGTGTTGCGGTTGATGCCGAGCATTTCGGCGGCGCGGGTCTGGTTGCCCGCGGAACGGTCAAGAATATAAGCGAGCAGGGGTTTTTCCACGGCACCCAGCACCATGTTGTAGATCTCGCTCGGCGTTTCGCCGTCGAGATCCTTGAAATAGCGATTGAGCGACCGCCGCATGCAGGCAGCGATTTCGGTTTCTTCGATCATTGTTCTCCCTTTATGCCGCGAGCTGTGAGACGGGCGGCAAATCTTGCGTGGTATGGTTTTTATGACTGCTTGCGCTGCAGTATTCGGAGGGGGTGTCGCTGGATGTTTCGTAACGCAGGCGACTGTCCGCGCGCGCCGCCTGGGAAAAATAGTCGTTGACCATGGCGAGTTGTTCGGTCGCCGAGTCAAGCTGGTTCATGGTGTGGCGAAACGCGCTGCTGCCGATCAGGCCGCGGGTGTACCAGGAAATATGCTTGCGCGCGATGCGCACGCCAGTGAGGTCGCCGTAAAAGGCGTACAGGTCGTGGATATGTTCCAGCAGAACGGCATGGATCTCCGTCACTTCGGGTTGCGGCAGATGCTCGCCGGTATTCAGGAAGTGTTCGATTTCGCGAAAAATCCACGGTCGGCCCTGTGCGGCGCGGCCGATCATGACAGCGTCGGCGCCGGTGTACTCGAGGACGAATTTGGCTTTTTCCGGCGAGGTGATGTCGCCATTGGCAATCACCGGAATGCGTGCGGCCGCTTTGACTGCGCGGATGGTGTCGTATTCGGCCTCGCCGGTGTAGCCACAGGCGCGAGTGCGGCCGTGCATCGCCAGCGCCTGCACGCCGGCATTTTCGGCAATCTGCAGGATATTCAGCGCGTTGCGGTGTTCGCGGTCCCAGCCGGTGCGGATCTTCAGCGTCACCGGCACCTCGGGCACCGCCTTGACCACGGCGTCGAGAATGCGGCTGACCAGCGCTTCATCCTGCAGCAGGGCTGAGCCGGCCATCACGTTGCACACCTTCTTCGCCGGGCAGCCCATGTTGATATCGATGATCTGTGCGCCACGGTCGACGTTGTGGCGTGCAGCTTCCGCCATCATCCCCGGATCGGCACCGGCGATCTGCACGCTGATCGGATCGACCTCGCCTTCGTGATTGGCGCGCCGCGCGGTTTTGGCCGAGCCGTACAGCAGCGAGTTGGACGTCACCATCTCGGACACCGCCATGCCCGCGCCCAGCCTTTTGCAAAGCTGGCGGAACGGCCGGTCGGTCACCCCGGCCATGGGGGCGACGATCAGGCGGTTTTTGAGGAGGTGGGAGCCGATACGCATAAGGAGACGGATTTTACCCGTGTCGGGAACACCCACCAAGCAGATGAGAAATTACATGAAGGCTGGAGAAAAACCGCCTGTGCCCCTACCATGACAGCGGTACTTTCGTTCAAACCAAGGGAGAAAAAATGAGCTTCGTGTCTGAATTTAAAGAGTTTGCGGTGAAGGGCAATGCGCTGGATCTGGCGGTTGGCGTCATCATCGGCGCGGCCTTTGGCAAGATCGTCGACTCGATCGTCAACGACCTCATCATGCCGCTCGCCAGCACACTGTTCGGCGGCCTCGATTTCACCAATATGTTCATTGCACTGGGCAGCGTGCCGCAGGGTGTCGTCATGACGCTGGCGGAAGTGAAAAAAGCCGGGGTGCCGGTGTTTGCCTATGGCAACTTCCTCACCATCCTGCTCAACTTCATCATCCTGGCCTTCATCGTGTTCATGCTGGTACGCCAGATCAACCGGCTGAAGAAAGCCGAAGTGCCTGCTGCACCGCCTGCCACGCCGGAAGATGTGGTGCTGCTGCGCGAGATCCGCGACAGCCTGCGCAAGTAACGCCCAGGATCAGCGCGCGCCAGCCTGCAATTGCTTGAGCAGGGCGCGCGCGTCCGCTTCCTGCGAAAACGCCAGACCGTTCGCCAGCAGGCGTTCGAGTTCGCTGCGTGCACGCACCCGATCGCCCGACTGCACATAGGCCGACGCCAGGTGGTACTGGATTTCGGCGGCATCGGGTGCTTTCGCCAGCGCCTGTTGCAACAGCTTGATCCCGCGCGCGGGCTGTTTTTGCTGTACCAGAATCCAGCCCAGCGTATCCATTACAGCCGGATTGTCCGGCGCCAGTTTGAACGCTTGTTCGGCGATGCTTGTTGCGCGCGTGTCTCCGCTTTCTGCGAGTGCCCAGGCAAGGTTGTTGAGGATCAGCAGATTGTTGGGGGTGCTGCTGTTGAGTAGCCAGTACTGTTCGCTCGCTGCAGCGAACTGTTTGCGCTTGAGCAGGCTTTCGGCCAGCGCCGCACGGCTGTTGGCATCGTTGGGCTGCTTGGCCAGCCAGGCTGTCAGGCGTTTTTCGCCCTCTTCCGGGCGCTGCATGGCGCCGAGTACTTTCAACTGACGGATGAGCAAGGTGCCTGAAGGCGCCAGCGCATACGCCCGTTCCAGCGTGGCCAGGGCTGCGGGAAAATCCTTGCGCGCATACGCAACATCGCTTTCCAGCAGATAGCCGGACGGGTTGGCAGGCTTTTGCTGTTGCACCTGGCGGGCCAGTTTGAGCGCGTCGTCCAGACGCCCGCCCTGAATGTCGAGGCTGACCAGCATGGCTTGTGCATCCAGTAAGTCAGGCTGGAGTCGAAGGGCGGCCTGCAGGCTTTTGCGCGCCGCTGCGTAGTCCTTGGCGACGACTTGTGCGGTTGCCAGTTTGGCCAGCGGCACGGCCTGACCGGGCTGGCGCTCCGCCAGTTTGCCGAAGCTGTTCAATGCGTTGGTGGTGTCGCCCAGCGCCAGTTGGGTGCTGCCCAGCAGGTCCAGTGCGGCAGCGCTGTCCGGCTGCGCATTGACGGCTTCGCGTGCGACGGCCAGCGCCTTGTTCCTGTCGCCTTTTGCTAGCAGGTGGCGCGCCAGCGCAATGCGCGGTTGCAGCGCTTGCGGATGGACGGCGGCAGCCTTTTCCAGCCAGGCGACATAGTTCTTTTCATCTTGGCTGCGCTGGGCGAGGTCGGCCAGCGCGAGCATGGCGTCGAGGTGCCTGGGATCGGCTTTCAGCACGCTTTCAAAACGCTGGCGGGCGGTGGCAGGCTGTTTGTCCTGCAGGTCGAGTTGCGCCAGGTTGGCGGCAGCGGGGAAAAACGCAGGGTCGAGTTTGAGCGCCTGGCTGAAGCTGTCGCGCGCACGCGCTGGATTCTGTTTGCCGAGGTAGGCCGCGCCCCGGTAGTTCCAGGTCACGGCAGTAACGGTTTGTTTCTTTTCCAGTGTGTCGATGCTGGCCAGCGCGGCATCAAACTGTTTGCGCTTGAGCTGGTCGAGAATGATGACAGTGTCTGCGCGATTGCTGGCACCAGCCATTCCCGCTGCACCTTGCAGGTCGGCCAGCGCGCGGATGTCGCCTTGCGCCAGGCGGGCAATGCCGAGTTCGGTGCGGATGTCGGCGTTGCCTGGGTTGAGTTTGGAAGCCTGCTCGAAGTAGTGCGAAGCCTGGGCGAAGTCTTTTTTGGCCAGCGCGATTTCGCCGGCCACCACCAGCACGCCGGCGTCCGGTTGCGCCGACTTGAGCGATGCAGCCAACGTGCGTTGCGCGTCGTCCGGACGGCCGAGGCGAAGTTGCGATGCGGCCAGCAGGCGGACCGCATAGCGGTTGTCCGGCATGGCCTTGACTACTTTATTGAGATGCGATTCCGCCGTCTGCATGTTGCCGAGCGCAAACTCGATTGCGCCGCCGAGCAACAGGGCGGAAACAAAATTGGGTGCGGTTTTGAGGACGGCCGCGAGGCGGTCGCGTGCGCGTTCGGTTTTCTTTTCCTGAAAGTCGATCAGCGCCTCGGTGTAGCGCGCCTGCAAGCTGTTGGGCGTGATTTTCAGCGCCGCATCGACTTCCTTGCGTGCGTCGGCCAGCTGGTTCTGGTTGATGGCCATGCTCGCAAGCGCGAGCCGGGTGTCGCTGTTTTGCGGGTTCAGGCGGATGACTTCGCGGTAGGCTGCGATCGCTTCGGCCGGTTTGCCACTGGCACGCAGCAGGTTGCCCTTCAGGATCAAGGCGTCCTGAAAGCCGGGGTCGAGGCGCAGCGCCTGATTGATTTCCAGCGTTGCCTGCACGAGGTTCTTGTCCGCCAGGGCCAGCTGGGCCAGCGTCAGATGAACCTGGGCGCTGTCGGGAGCAATCTGCTGTGCATGCTGGAGCGTTTTGCGCGCGTCGTCCGGGCGGCGCAGTCCGAGTTCGGCCGACGCGCGCAGGGCCAACAGGGTGGCGGCATTCGGACTGTCGTCATTGGGTAGCGGCAGTTCGTCGAGCACGCGCTGGTAGTCCTGCTGCATCAGCAGCGTGCGCGCAATCAACGGGTTGACGGTGCTGGCAGGGATGCCACCATCGCGGGCGCGGCGAAACTCTTTTTCCGCGCTCGCCAGATCGAGCTGGGTGAGATACAGCTGGCCCAGTTCAAAGCGGGCCTCGGCATTTTTTTCGTCCTGCTCGATGGCGTTCTTGAGCTGGATCATCGCGGCCTTGAACTCTCCGGCCGCAAGCTTGGTTTTGGCTTCTTTCACCAGCGTGGCGCTGTCCTCGCCGCCACACGCGGTCAATAATCCCGCACTCAAAATCAGGGTCAGCAGCAGTCGTGAGGCGGGGCGTAACGGGGACATGGGTGCTCCAGGGCAGATAGGGGTGAGACAACAGGCTTATTTCAGGCCGACTTTTGCCATCAGGTCGTACAGGGTGGGGCGGGTGATGCCCAGCAGCTCGGCAGCCTGCGCGATACTGTTGTCGGTTTGCGCGAGGGCGCGGCTGATGGCCTGGCGCTCGGCATTTTCGCGCGCCTGTCGCAGGTTGAGCGGCTGCGGATCGGCATGGCCGGCTTCCAGGCCGAGATCGGCGGCGGTGATCTGGGTGCCGTCGGCCATGATGGTGGCGCGCTTAACCAGGTTTTCCAGTTCACGCACGTTGCCCGGCCAGGTGTGGGCTTCGAGTGCGTTCAGCGCATCGGAACTGAAGCCGCGAATGTTGCGGTTGAGCTCCTGTGCATTGCGCTCCAGAAAGGCCTGCGCCAGCAGGACGGCATCGCCAGGGCGCTCGCGCAGCGGCGGGATTTGGACGGTGATTTCGGACAGCCGGTAATACAGGTCTTCACGGAAGCTGCCTTCCTTGATCATGCCGGCAAGGTCGCGGTGGGTCGCGCAGACGACGCGCACGTCGACCGGGATTTCGCCGCGCCCACCTAGCCGCTCGATCACCCGTTCCTGCAAAAAGCGCAGGAACTTGGCTTGCAGCGGCAGCGGCAGGTCGCCAATTTCATCCAGGAACAACGTGCCCTCATTGGCGTATTCGATGCGGCCGGCGGTCTGTTTGGCGGCACCGGTGAATGCGCCCTTTTCATAGCCGAACAGTTCGGACTCCAGCAGGGTGTCGGGAATTGCCGCGCAGTTGATCGCGACGAAACGCTTGCCGGCGCGCGGCGAAAGATCGTGCACGCCATGCGCCAACACTTCCTTACCGGTGCCAGACTCGCCCAGCAGCAGCACGGTGACATTGGCCGGGGCGACCTTTTCCACGGTGCGGCAGATCTTCAACATCGAGTCGCTGCTGGTGATCAGGCCGCGCAGCGCCGATCCACTCTGTTTGGCGAGCAGCATGCGGTTTTCATATTCCAGTGCATGCAGGTGTAGCGCACGGGCAATCATCAGCGCCAGGATGTCTGGATCAAACGGCTTCTGGAAAAAGTCATACGCACCCAGGCGGATCGCCTGAACGGCATTGCTGCGGTCGAGATTGCCGGTGACGACGATGATCTTGGTGGCAGGGGCGAGCGCCAGGATTTGCTGCAGCGTGGCCAGCCCCTCGGTCGCGCCATCGGCATCGGGGGGAAGGCCGAGATCGAGCAGCACCACTGCGGGTTCGTGGCGACGCAGCTGGGTGATGGCGCTGTCGCGGTCGTCGGCGACCACCAGTTCGTAATCGGCCAGGCTCCACTTGAGTTGCTTTTGCAGGCCGGGGTCGTCTTCCACCAGCAGTATTTTGGCTTTGGCGTCGCTCATGCGGCGTTTCCTTTAGAGTCGTTGTCCAGCGGTAAGTTGAGTCGAAAGCGGGTGCCTTTGCCGGGCGTGCTGCTGACTTCGATGTTGCCGTTGAGCGCGCGCAGGGTTTCTCGGCATTCGTAGGCGCCGATGCCCATGCCTGCGCCCTTGGTCGAATCAAAGGGCTGGAACAGGCGGGTGCGAATGAAGTCGTCGTCCATGCCGCTGCCGGTGTCGGTGATTTCGATGATGGCTTGCCCGGCTTCTTCAAATGCGCGCAGCGTGACGCTGCCGTTTGGCGGGGTCGCCTCCAGTGCATTTTGCAGCAGGTGGCCGATGGCGCGGGTCAGGCGCTCGGGCTCGGCGCGTACCCGCAGCGGGGTGGGCGGCAGCTCCAGGGTGGGGCGCAGCTTGAACGCCTGCTTGCTGCTCACTGCCTCGTTCAGAATGTCGGTCAGGCTGGTGGACTGGTTGCGGGTTTCATTGCCGTCGCGGCGCAATTGCCTGAGCACCTTGTTCATGCGGGTGACGGCGTTGTCCACCGTGTCCAGCATGTCGGCCTGAAACTCGGGGTTGTCCTTGTGCTTTTCGGCGTTGGCCAGCAGCAGCGAGAGCTGGGCAACCAGATTTTTCAGATCGTGAATGACGAACGTGGTGGTGCGGTTGAACGATTCGAACTGGCGCGCCACGATGAGCTCATTGGATGCGCGCATTTGCGCCAGATGCGCGGCTGCCTGACGCGCCGCCACCTTGAGCAGGTCGCTCACTTCCCAGTTGAAGCTGATTTTTCCCAGCGAATGTTTCAGCACGACAAAGCCGAGCAATTCGTCGTGCAGCAGCAGCGGCACCACCAGCCACGCGTCAGCGGTCTGCTGCAGCCAGACGGGGGCATTGAGTTCCCCGTAGAGGTCGCGGCGGGTTTGCATTTCGTCCAGATCCATCACCCACTGGGTGCGGGTGAGCCATTGCACGAATTCGGAATCGACCGGCTCGGCGCCCTGAATGTCGGCCCAGTTCCAGTGGCTGGCGCGCTGGTAGCTGCCCGGGCTTTCACGCATCCACAGTGCGCCGCCGGGACTTTCAAGCAGCTTGGCCAGCGCTTCGACTGCGCGCTCGCACAGCTGCTCGCCGGGTCGGCCTTCGGTGAGGGTGCGGGTGAATTTGAGCCACTCTTCGCGGTAGTCGTAACGGTAGCTGAAGAAATGCTTGGATAAAAACACCCGCAGGCGCGCGCGCAGGGTGCCGGAAAACATCAGCAGCACCAGCAGCAAGGCGGCAGCGAAGATGAACACGGTCTGCACCACGTCGCCC
>MGZO01000101.1:8061-26930 GCA_001802655.1 Hydrogenophilales bacterium RIFOXYD1_FULL_62_11 | reverse complement strand
CCAGCAGACTGGCGGTGTGGAAGGCCATGCTGCGTGACAGCCCGACGGGCGCGGCCCACTGCGGATTGCGGGC
Source organism: Hydrogenophilales bacterium RIFOXYD1_FULL_62_11 (assembly GCA_001802655.1). GTDB lineage: Bacteria > Pseudomonadota > Gammaproteobacteria > Burkholderiales > Thiobacillaceae > Thiobacillus. The sequence goes on along the minus strand of MGZO01000101.1, from coordinate 26,857 downwards.
GGCGGAGACAGCAATCAGCGGGGTGATCAGCGCCGCGGCGTAGCCGCGCGCAGCCCATACCCGAAGGTCGATTGTGCCGAACAGGGTGGCGTTGGCGTAGAGGTAGAAGTCGTAGACAAACAACCCGCCGAGGCCGAGGCAGAGAAATTTGATGGCCCAGCGGTCCTCCGGGCGGGAGCTGCGATAGACCTGTTCGACCAGCACCAGCCCCATCACCGAGAGCAGCACCATCCCCATATTGCCCAACCCCCGTAGCGGCAGGCCCAGCATGGCGGCAAGGGCGGGTACGAGACTGACGAGAAGCAGAGCCGAAACGATTCCAGCGCTCATCACCCGAATGAGGCGCAGCGGGGCGGGCAGGGAGGCACCCGGCGGCAGTCGAAGATGCAGGATATAGAGCAGCAAGGCGATCCAGGCGCCGTTGCGCGCGATTTCGGCCATCAGCCCGAGTTGCGGCGGCAGCCAGCCGGTCGCGGTGAACGTGGAAAGCATGCCCCATGCCGCACTCAGTCCGGTGGCGAGCACCAGCAGGCGGCCTTGGGCACGTTGCCGCCAGCTGGCGATGATCAGCCCGGACAGGCTCAGATAGGCCAGCGCGGCCAGCCCATATCCGACAGCGGCCAGAATCAGCGGAGCGGTGGACATAAGCGTGATCAGGGACGCACGCTCAGCGTACGCCTTTGCCCCACAACACGACTTGTGCGGTCTGGAACAGGATCATGAAGTCGAGGAAGAGACTGTGGTTCTTGACGTAATACAGGTCGTATTGCAGCTTGTGCATGGCATCGTCATCGGTTGCGCCATAGGGATAGCGCACTTGTGCCCAGCCGGTGATGCCGGGTTTGACCGTATGGCGCACGCCGTAATAGGGGATTTTTTGGGTCAGGTCCTGCACAAAATAAGGGCGTTCCGGGCGTGGGCCGACGAAGCTCATGTCGCCAAAAAACACGTTGAAAATCTGCGGCAGTTCGTCGATGCGGGTACGCCGGATGAAGCGACCGGTGAGCGTGACGCGGCTGTCGTTCTGGCCGGCCCAGCGCGGCTTGCCGTCTTTTTCAGCGTCGACGCACATGCTGCGGAACTTGAGGATGGTGAAGTTGCGGCAGCCCTGGCCGACGCGTTCCTGGCGGTACAACACCGGCCCTGGGCTTTCCAGTTTGATCAGCAGGGCAGTTAAAGCCATGATGGGCAGCGTGATCGTCAGCATGGCTGCGCTGATGATCAGATCGAACAGGCGCTTCACGGTATCGCGCAGCATACCCTGGTCAAACCCCTCGGACAGGATCATCCAGCTGGCATTCATCGAGTCGAGCTGCAAATGGCCGTTTTCACGCTCGAAAAAATTCGACAGCTCGAGGACGCGGATCCCGCGCAACTTGCACTGCAGCAGCTCCTGAACCGGCATGCCGCCGCCTCGCCGGTCGCGTACGGCAATGACGATTTCGCTGATTTGCAGCCGTTCAGCCAGTGCGGGCAGCGATTCAGTGGTGTCGAGAATACGATCATGATTGACGAAATGATGACTTCCGCCCATGGGTAAATAGCCGACGATCTGGGTGTTGCTGGCGTGGCCGAGCTTGGACAGGAGGGCTTCGATATGCGCGGCACGGCTGCTGGTGCCGATGACCAGGGTGCGGGTTTTGAGCGCGCCCACCTGCGTCCAGCGAATGAATAGCGCGCGGCTGAGCAGGATGCCGCCTAGCGCCAGGCCAAACGACAGCAGGAACGCCCCGCGACCGAGCAGCAGCGAAGGGAATAGGTAAAACAGCACGCTCATGGTGATCAGCCCCAGACCGAAACTCAGGCCCAGTCGCTGCAGCAGGGCTCGAATGCCGCCACGCCATTCCGTCGCATACAAGCCGCTGGCGGTCATCAGGCCCAGCATGACGAGGGTGAATAACAGCGCCTTGGGAAACAGGGGGGCGAGTTTATCGGGGGTGACGCCGAAATCGAGAAAACGTGCGCTGACGCCCAGATAGATGGCGCCGCCCAGGATCAAGGCTTCGGTCATGAGCAGCATCAGTACATTCAGAGGGACGTAGTGCCGGAAAAAGCGGATCACGGTGAAGGGCTCAATTGCGTTGTATGTGGAATTTGTGAGCAGCTTTCATGCCAATGCGGGCGTAACGGGGCAAGTTTGGCGATTCAGGGGAGTTCCCGCACTTGGGGTAAACGCAGGCGGCGCGGGCTGCCATCCGCCTGTAAACGCTTCATGTTGCGTAATTCTGCAGCAGGGTAAACGATGAGATCAACCGGCGCGCGGGGGTCGTTGATCAGATAGCGGGGATAGACCATCCCCCCGTTGTCGGCTGGCCGGTGTTCGCCGGACTGATAAGGCGTGGTGAGTTGCATCAGCAGAAACTCCACCTCTTTCTGGTCGTCGGTAAACAGTTGCAGGTTGATGTCGGCATGGGGACCTGCGGTTCCGTTGAGCACCGAACCGGTGAGGTGCGGGTCAAAAGCCGCCAGTTGTTCCATGTATTCAATTGCGGTTTGCCGCAGCAGGCGCAGCAGCGAGCGGGTTTCGTCTGCCTGGAACAGGGATTGATAGCTGCGCAACGCATCCTCGACCTGCTGGTTGTCGGGCAGGCTGCCACTATCGGGCGCGCCTAGCTGGCGCGCCGCCTTGCGCTTGGCACTGCCATAATCCGGCGCGCCGTTTTCAGCCAGGATACGCGCCGCCGCATGCGCAATACGGCGGCGCATGTCCTGGTTTTTCATTGAAACAGCCCTGGTTCGGTGTCGTCCTGGCCGGTAGAGTCGCCCGGTGTCTCGGGGATCCCTTCGGGTTCAACAACGGCTTCATCGCCTGGCTGGAATTCCTGGTAAAAATGTTCGGTCATGCCGGGTGCCGGCGCATCGGTCAGCATTCCCATCAACTCATCAGCCAATCCGGGCACCAGACGCTTGCCCGTGTTCGGGTTGATTTGTACGGTCACGATCCCCGATGGCATGGCCCAGGTTTTTTGGGGTACGCCCTTGAGCGCGGAACCCATGAACTTTATCCAGATCGGCAGGGAGGTTTGTGCGCCTGTTTCGCCGCGTCCGAGTGATTTCGGCTGGTCGTAACCCATCCACGATATGGCCACCAGATCGGGGTTGTAGCCGGCAAACCAGGTGTCGCGTGCGTCGTTGGTGGTGCCGGTTTTACCGGCCAGGTCGCTGCGCCCCAGCTGCCCGGCACGCGCGGCGGTGCCATATCGCACCACGTCCTGCATCATCGACGTCATTAACCAGGCATTGCGTGGGTCGAGCACCCGCGGCGCCTTGCCGCCGACCACTTGCGGGCTGGCCTGCATCAGCAGGCGGCCATCCTTGTCGGTCACTTTGTCGATCAGATAGGGTTTGACGCCGAAACCGCCATTGGCAAACACGCCATACGCCGCAGCCAGCTGCAGGGGGGTGACGCTGCCCGCGCCCAGTGCCATGGTGAGGTAGGGCGGATGGCGTGCCGGATCGAATCCAAAGCGGCGAATGTAGTCACGGGCGTAATACGGACCAATGCCTTGCAGAATCCGGACCGATACCAGATTGAGCGATTTGGTCAGCGCGCTGCGCATCCGTACCGGGCCGCTGCTGCTGCCGTCGTAGTTCTTTGGCTCCCAGGCAGTACCGCCCGCTTCTTCGGCAGCCAGCGTCAACGGCGTGTTTTCGATCAGCGTGGCCGGGGTATAGCCTTTTTCCAGCGCGGCTGAATAGATGAAAGGTTTGAAGCTCGATCCGGGCTGCCGCCAGGCTTGCGTGACGTGGTTGAACTTGTTGCGGTTGAAATCAAATCCACCCACCAGCGCGGTAATCGCGCCGTCTTTCGGGTTGAGGGCAACCAGGGCGGCCTCGACATCGGGAAGCTGCACCAATCGCCATTGTCTCTTTTTGCCTGTGGCCTGCACCCGAACCACCGCACCTGCAGCCAGCTTTCGCCCTTTTTTGCCCGCGACCCAATTGGCAATCCACTTCAGCGAGTTTCCGCTGATTTCGATGACCTCGCCGTCACGCAGCTGGGCGCGGATCAGTTGGGGACTGGCGCTCATCACCACGGCGGGCAGCATGTCGCTTACCGGCGCAAGCTCTTCCAGTGCATGGGTGATCGCCGCTGAACGGGCGTCCTTGTCGGATGGGAGCGGGATGTTTTTTTCTGGCCCACGATAGCCGTGGCGCTGGTCGTAATCGGCAACACCTTGCCAGACTGCCTCATTGGCAGCCTTTTGCTGGGCGCTGCGCAGCGTGGTGACAGCCTTGTAGCCCGAGCTGTAAATCGACTCGCCGTATTTTTCAAACAAGGCCTGGCGCACCATCTCGGCAACAAAATCAGCGTCAACCGTGGTGCGTTGGCGTTCCTGGCGAATCACCAGTTTTTGCTTGACAGCCGCCTGCCGGGTTGACTCGTCTATGAACTTGAGGGTGTACATCCGCTTGAGTACATATTCCTGGCGGGTCTTGGCGCGCGGAAAGTTAACCACCGGGTTATAGCGCGATGGCGCTTTAGGGAGGCCTGCCAGCATGGCGAACTCGGCCAGCGACAATTCCTGTATGGGTTTGCCGAAGTAAGTGCGCGCTGCTGCTGCAAAGCCGTAGGCGCGCTGGCCGAGATAGATCTGATTGATATACAGCTCAAGGATTTTGTCTTTGGACAGGCTGTGCTCGATCTTCATTGCCAGCATGGCTTCGGACAGCTTGCGGGTCAGGGTTTTTTCATTCGACAAAAAGAAATTGCGCGCCACCTGCATGGTGATGGTCGATGCACCTTCCTTGGCGCCGCCAGACAACAGGTTGGATCCCGCTGCGCGCAGGATGCCAAGGGTGTCCACCCCGCCGTGACTATAAAATCGTTCGTCCTCCGCGGCGATGATGGCCTGCTTCATGTAGGCCGGAACCTTGTCGATGGCAATGAATGCGCGACGTTCCTCGCCAAACTCACCGATCAGGGCGCCGTCAGCCGTATAGATCCGCAATGGCAGCTTGGGCTTGTAGTCGGTGAGTGCCTCGAGTGGGGGTAGATTGGGGTAAATCAGCGCGGCGGCCAGCCCGGCAAGCGCTGTGCCGACGACGCCAAGACTAATAAAGAGTGCCAGTGCGTAATGCCACCATTTGGAAAACATCCGATCCCTTTTGTGCAAGCCTAAAGTTTCCGCAGATTATAGGCGTTAGTGGTGTTGGAAATTGGATACAGTTGTTGAGTGCCCGTCTTGCTGACGGGAAAAGACTGTTAAAAACCGTGTGTTGTTGCTAGCATTTAAAAAAATTAACAAGAAAAAGCGCCAACCCACAGAAGCGTAAAGGAAAAACTCTTGCACCTGAATATCAATCTAGACTGGTTGTCCGCCAAGGGGCTGCCCATCCTGGGTTTGGATATCAGTACAACTGCGATCAAGCTGGTCGAGTTGTCTGATGCCGGCAAAGGGATGTTGCGGATCGAGCGCTATGTGATCGAACCCTTGCCCAAGGATGCAGTGATGGATGGCAACATTGCCAATCTTGACCAGGTGGCCGACACCTTGCGTACAGCCTGGAAAAGCCTGGGTTCGCGGGTCAGGAATGTGGCGTTGGCGCTGCCCTCGTCAGCCGTGATCACGAAGAAAATCCTTGCGCCGGCCAGCCTCAGTGGCATCGACCTGGAAAATCAGGTTGAAGCCGAGGCCAATCAGGTCATCCCGTTTTCACTGGACGAGGTGAACCTGGATTTTCAGGTGCTGGGCCCCTCTCCCGGCAGCCCCGATGACGTGCAAGTCTTGCTCGCTGCCGCGCGCAAGGAAAAGGTCGAGGATCGGGTGGCAGCCGTGGAAGCGGCCGGCCTCAAGGCGTTGATCATGGACGTTGAGTCGTACGCAACGCAAACCGCCTATGAGCAGATAGCGCATCTGATGCCCGGCGGAGGTGCCGGAATCACCGTGGCCATCATCGATGTGGGCGCGCAAAACATGCACATCAATATCCTGCACGACAATGATTCGGTCTACCTGCGCGAGCATGGGTTTGGCGGCAGCCAGCTCAACAATGAGATCGCACGTCGCTATAGCATGAGCAGCGAAGAAGCTGAGAATGCCAAGCGCAAGGGCACGCTGCCCGAAAGCTACGACATGGAAGTCTTGCAGCCTTACAGCGAAACGCTGGCGATGGAAATTGGCCGCGCATTGCAGTTGTTCACGACCTCCACCCAGTATCGCAAGGTTGACCAGATTCTGTTGGCGGGCGGCGGTGCCATGATCCCCGGCATCGACGAGGTTGTTGCCCAGCGCACCGGAACCGCGACCATGGTTGTCAATCCGTTTGCCAATATGGCAGTCGGCAGCAAAATCCGGCCACAGGCGTTGACCGCCGATGCGCCTTCCCTTTTCGTTGCTTGTGGCCTCGCCATGCGGAGGTTTGACCCCCAATGATCCGCATTAACCTACTCCCCCACCGCGAACTGGCACGTGCTTCACGTCGCCGCCAGTTCACTGTTCTGCTTGGTGTTGCCGTGGCTGCGGGTCTTGTGACCGTCGTCCTGGGGCATGCCGTGATCGCTGCGCAGCAGTCGAATCAGGATGCCCGCAATGCTTTCTTGACGCAGGAGATCACTAAACTTGACAGCCAGATTGGCGAAATCAAGAAAATCCGCGAACAGACCCAGGCCTTGCTGGCGCGCAAGCAAGTTGTTGAAACGCTGCAATCCAATCGTACCGAGGTCGTTCATCTGTTCGACCAGATGATCCGCCTGTTGCCCCAGGGCCTGTATCTCAAGTCCTTCAAGCAAGCGGGCGATGTAGTCACCATTACCGGGTATACCCAGTCAAGCGCGCGCGTCTCGACGTTGATGCGTTCGCTGGACGATTCGCCCTGGTTTGAATCAGCGGGTCTGGTCGAAATCAAGGCTGCCACCGTGAACAATCTGCGCGCCAATGAATTTGTTTTGACGGTTAAGCAAACCCGCCAGCAACTTGACGACGCAACCGATAAGGGGGGCAAAGCATGACCCTTGACGATATCAATCAACTTGATCTGAAAACGCTGGCCGACTGGCCGCTGCCAAGTAAATTGGCCGCGCTGGCGATCTTGTGTGTGGCAATCGTGGCAGCAGGCTGGTGGTTTGACTGGCGGGGCGGCATGGAAACGCTGGAAGTGACCAAGCAAAAGGAAACCGAGCTGCGTGGCGTATTCACCACCAAGAAAAACCAGGCAATCAATCTGGACGCGTACAAGAAACAACTGGCTGACATTGAGCAGGCGTTTGGTGCGCTGTTGAAACAGCTGCCGAACAAGCAGGAAATGGATGCATTGATTACCGATGTCAACCAGGCGGGGTTGGGTCGTGGCTTGCAGTTCGAGTTGTTCCGGCCGGAAGCCGAGACGGTGTCCGAGTTTTACGCTGAAACGCCGATTCGCGTCAAAATTACCGGGGGTTATCACGATGCAGCGGCTTTCGTCAGCGACGTGTCCAAGCTGTCACGCATCGTGACCTTGCAGGATATCGTCATGGAACCCGGCAAGGAAGGGGTGCTGAATATGGATGCAATTGTCAAAACCTATCGCTACCTGGATGACGAAGAAGTAATCGCGAGCAAGAAGCAGTCCAAGGAGCAGCCCAAATGAAGCGCTTGCCGATTGTATTTATGGTGTTGGGCTTGAGCGGGTGCGGCGGCGGCAGCATGGACGACCTGCATGCTTTCGTTGCCGAAACCGGCAAGGACATGCAGGGAAAAATCGAGCCGCTGCCTGAGGTGAAGGTCTACGAGCCGTTTACCTATAACGCGTTTGATCTGCCTGACCCTTTCAAGCCAAGGAAGCTGTCGACCGGCGGTGGGGGCGGGATGCAGCCTGATCTCAATCGCCCGAAAGAGCCCCTGGAGGCTTTTTCGCTCGAAACACTGAAGATGGTGGGCGTGCTGTCGAAGAACGGCAGTATCAATGCAGTGGTGAAGACGCCTGATAACGCGATTTATCACGTTAAAAAGGGCAATTACATGGGCCAGAATTTTGGCTTGATCACGCAGATTGGCGAGAGCGAAGTCAGTTTGCGTGAGACTGTTCAGGATAGCGCCGGGGATTGGACCGAGCGCTCCAGCACCCTGATTTTGCAAGAATGATTTGTAGCACTGTATATAAAGAGGCTGACATGAACGCATTGCCGAAGATTGCCCAGAAACTGACCCGTCATCTGTTCGGGTTTGCCCTGCTCACCAGCTTGGCGCTGCCGCTTGCCGTGCGCGCCGCCGACGCGCCGCCCACCAGCAACGCGGTGCAAAGCGTCGAGTCCACCACCCTGCCTGGCGGGAAGGTAATGGTGAGGGTCAAGCTCAAAAAAGCGCTGACAGCGACGCCAGCGGGCTTTACCGTGGGGAATCCACCCCGCATCGCGCTGGACTTGCCTGATACGGGAAATGCCTTGGGGCGTAATACCGTGGAAGCCAATGTTGGCCCGCTGACGAGCGTGAATGTGGTGCAGGCGGGTACGCGTTCGCGTCTGGTGCTGAACCTGAACAAATCGGTTGAATACGATACCCGGATCGATGGCAATCTGCTGTTGATTTCACTGGGTGATACCAGCGTTGGCGTTGCGCCGGTGAATGCCAGCCCGCGCTTTGCCGAGGCGGCGCCTGGCGCAGCGGCTCACAGCATTCGTGATGTTGATTTCAGGCGTGGCGCAACGGGTGAGGCGCGTATTGTCACCACGCTGTCAGACTCGCAAGCCGGCATCAACATCCGCCAGCAGTCCGGCGGCGTGGTGGTTGATTTCATCGGCACCGATTTGCCCAAGTCCCTGCAGCGCCGGATGGATGTCGCTGATTACGGTACGCCGGTGCAGATCATCGAAACCTACAAGCTGGGTGACAACACCCGCATGGTGATTCAGCCCAAGGGCGGTTGGGAGTATTCGGCCTATCAGACTGACAACAACTTCATTGTCGAGGTCAAGAAGAGCGACGATGCCCAGAAGAAAACTGCCGATGGCAAGGTGAAATACACCGGCGAAAAGCTCTCGCTGAACTTCCAGAATGTTGAAGTGCGCTCGGTGCTGCAAGTCATTGCAGACTTTACTGGCCTGAACATCATCGCCAGCGACACCGTGACCGGCAATCTCACCCTGCGCTTGAAAGATGTGCCATGGGATCAGGCGCTTGAACTCATCATGCAGACCAAGGGTCTGGACAAGCGCCAGAACGGCAACGTGATCTGGATTGCGCCCAAGGATGAACTGCTGACCAAGGAAAAGCTCGAGTACGAAGCCCGGTCAGCCGTGGCTGATCTGGAGCCCATGTCCACCGAGTACATCCAGCTCAACTACATGCGGGCGGATGAAGCGCAAACCATGTTGTACGGTTTCTCGATGGGCGCGTTCCTCAACTCGGCGGGTGGTGGCGTCAACTGCTCGGCGCAGGCGCAGGGCTTGGGTGGCGGTGCGGTGGCGCAGGCTTCGCAGCAAGGCAAAGGCGATAGCGATCAGAAAATCCTGACCAAGCGCGGCCGTGCGACCTACGAACTCAAAACCAACACCCTGATCATTACGGATACCCCGCGCAAGATCCAGGAGGTACGCGAGCTGATCACCCGTCTGGACGTGCCTGCACGTCAGGTCATGATCGAAGCACGCGTGGTGGTGGCGACCGATGGCTGGAGTCGTGATCTGGGTGCACGCCTGAGTTTTGCTGCCAGCAATAGCAGCGGCAGCAGAACAATCAGTGGCGGAGGACAACTGCTCCCTAATGTCGCCCCCAACTTGATCACTACCCTGATCGATTCTGCCAACGGAAACTTCCTGGATCTGGAGTTGCGTGCACTGGAGGAAGACAACCGGGGCAAGGTGATTTCCAATCCGCGCGTGATGACCACCAACCAGAAACCGGCGGTGATCCTGAACGGTACGCAGATTCCCTACATTACCCCGCCAGCAGTCTATGGTGGTGTGGCTACCGTGACATTCAAGGACGCTTTCCTGTGCTTGTTGGTCGATCCGCAAATCTTGAACAACGACTCGATTATTTTGACGGTCGAAGTTCAAAAAGATGCGGTACGTGAGATCGCGAATATTGGCGACAACCCCGCGATCGACACCAAACGGATCAAGACCCAGGTGCGCGTGGGTAATGGTGAAACGCTGGTCTTGGGCGGCATTTTTGATGGTGATGAAAATGCAACCACCAGCAAGGTGCCGTTCTTCGGCGATATCCCCGGGCTGGGAAATCTGTTCAAGACCACAACCAAGTCGAACAGCAAAACCGAGCTGATCATTTTCCTGACGCCCCGCATCCTCGACGAACGTTTGTCGCTGCGTTGATCAGGTAAGCACGCCAAGCGCGGGTTCGTCCCGCGCTTTTTTTCGTTCTTTTTTTGTGACTTGTTCCCGGCCTGTCATCCCTGCCGCCAGGGCGGTCGTCCATTACAATGCCGCCATGAGCAAGCAAGACAATCTATATCTCGTTGGCCTGATGGGTGCAGGTAAAACCACGGTAGGGCGGTTGCTTGCCAAGCATTACGGTTGCGAGTTTTTCGATTCGGATCATGTCATCGAGGCACACACGGGCGTCAAGATTCCGGTCATATTCGAGATCGAGGGCGAAGCAGGCTTCCGCAAGCGCGAGGAAGCAGCGGTTGCCGAGCTGACGGCCTTGTCAGGCATCGTGCTGGCTACGGGCGGTGGGGCCATTTTGTCGCCCGGCAACCGCGACACGTTGCGCAGAAATGGCGTAGTGATTTACTTGCATGGAACGCCTGAACACTTGCATGAACGGACACGGCACGATCGCAGCCGGCCGCTGCTGCAAACAGAAAATCCCCTGGCCCGATTGCGCGAACTGTATGCACGGCGTGACCCGCTGTACCGCGAAATAGCCGATATCGTGGTGGATACCGGGCGACAGAGCGTGTCGGGCATGTTGCGTGTACTTTGCGGGAAACTGGATTTGTTGCGGAGCGGCTTGCCCTCGCCTGACAGGGTGGATTGAATGCGGCGGATCGTCTGCGCATTGTTGGTTTTTTGCCTGGCGGCCCCAGCCATGGCGATCGATTACCACGCGAACCCGGACGATTATCGTCACCTCTTGCGCCGCTTGCAGCCGGGGGACCGTTTGTTGCTGGCACCCGGCGATTACCTGCAGGGTTTGCCGCTTCACCACCTTTCAGGACGTGCGGGACAACCCATCGTCATTGAATCTGGCAACCCGACTGCGCGGCCGCGTTTTATTGCCCGGCCGCGTGTCAATACGGTCAGTCTGGTCGATGTGCGATATGTGAGCGTGCGCGATCTGGAACTCGATGGCCAAAACCAGCCGGTGGATGCAGTCAAGGCCGAAGGCCACAGCCGCTTTGCCGATTTCATCACGCTGGAACGGCTGTATATCCACGACTATGCCGCGTCGCAGCAGAACGTGGGCATCTCGACCAAGTGCCCGGCATTCGGCTGGGTGGTAAAAGACAACCGTATCGAACGGGTGGGCACCGGTATGTACTTCGGCGATGCTGATGGCTCGGATGCGTTTGTCAGCGGTGTCATTGAAAGTAACCGGATCAGCCATACGCTGGGTTACAGCCTTCAGATCAAACATCAAAAAATCCGTGCGGCAGAATACGCGGATCGCCATGACACGGTGATCAGGTACAACGTGTTTTCCAAGCAGGGCGCGCCAGCCGGAGCGCAGCCGCGTCCCAATGTCCTGCTGGGGCATCTGCCGTTGACCGGGGTGGGCAGTGCGGATCGTTATCTGGTCTACGGCAACCTCTTCTGGCACAACCTCGGCGAAGCCCTGTTGCAGGCGGAAGGCCGGGTTGCGGTCTACGACAATCTGTTCGTCAATCGCAGCGGCGATGCGATTCATATTCAGCCGCACAACGACGTGCCACGCGATATGGCGATTTTTTCCAATACCGTGCTGGCGTCGGGGGAAGGGATTCGGGTGCGCCGTGCCGGGAATGCGGCGTATCGCCAGCACGTGATCGGCAATGTGGTGGCAGCCGCCATCCCTTTTCAGGGGGGCGAGGCGGCCCACAATCTGGCGCTGGCCTATCGCGCCGATTGCCTGAGCAACTCCCTGTCTGGGCTGAATCCCTGTTTGCTTGCGGGCCATCCGTCACCGCGCCGCTTACCGGATGCGCTCGTGCGTGAACTGGCGGTCTACCCGGACTGGCAATCAGCCGGCCTTCCGGATGGCAACCCCACCCCGGGTGCACGCCTTCCCGCGGCCTTGGTGCGTACCGTGGGGGCCGCCCCATGAAACACAATACTGCGCCGTCATTCCCGCTTCGTGGTCTGTTGTGGCTGGGTGCGCTGGCCTACACCGTGTTTGTGGTCTACGGCAGTTTGGTGCCGCTGGATTTCCGCGCGTTGTCATGGGGTGAAGCGGTGTCGCGATTTTCCGCAATACCGTTTCTTGATCTGGGTATCGGCTCGCGGGCCGACTGGATGGCCAATCTGCTGCTGTTTATTCCGCTGACCTTCTTGTGGATGGGCGTGTTGACAGCCGGTTCCAGCACCTTGCGAACCCGTCTCGTCATGCTGGTGCTGATTCCCGCTGCAGCCGCCCTGAGTGTGGGTATCGAGTTTACCCAGCTGTTCTTTCCGCAGCGCACGGTGTCGCAGAACGACATCCTGGCTGAAACCCTGGGTGGCCTCATTGGTGTATTGGTCTGGTGGGGGGCGGGCAGCCGTTTTCTTGAATGGCTGCAATCCTGGCAACGTCAGCATGCCCGCGCTGCGCTGGCTGAACGCCTGGCCTGGGTGTATCTGGCGGGCGTGCTGGTTTACAACGTCCTGCCGCTCGATCTGACCATCAGCCTGGTCGAGATTTTTCACAAATGGCAGGATGGCAAGGTCAATCTGATTCCGTTTGGCCGGCTGCCGGATGACGCGGCCTATGCACTGTATGAAATCGCCACCGATGCCTTGATCTGGGTTCCTTTGGCCTTGTTGTGGCGACTCGATGGCACACGCAGCACCTGGCGTGTGTGGGGAATGACCCTTGCCACTGCAGCGTTGCTGGAATGCCTGCAGCTGTTTGTTTATTCGCGGGTGAGCGATGTGACGGACCTGTTCACTGCAGCGCTTGGCGCCGCGCTGGGCAGTCTGGTGGGGAGCCGGTTGGCCACGCGCGCCGCGTTGCACGACCAGCCACCGCTCTGGGCGAACTGGCTGCCGTTTGCGCTGGCGGCGGGATGGATGGCCGCGTTGTGTTTTGTGTTCTGGTTTCCCTTTGACTTTCGCACCGATGGCGCGTTTGTTAAAAGCCGTCTCGACTTCGTACAGCGCGTGCCGTTCGAGGTGTATTACTTTGGTACCGAATATCGCGCCATTACCGAGGTCTTGCGCAAGACCCTGTTCTTTGCGCCGCTTGGCGGCCTGCTGGCATGGGGCGTGGCGCGCCAGCCATGGCGTTGGCGCAGTCCGCTGTTTGCCGTGTCGATGCTGGTGCTGGCGGGGATGCCTGTCCTGATCGAGCTGGGGCAGGTGATGCTGCCGCACAAAATTGCTGACACCACCGATTTTTTGCTGGCCTGGCTGGGTGGGCTGGCGGGTTATGGCGTGGCGCGTCGCATGGCGCGGGCGCCGCGCCAGCCTGTGGCCCAGCAAAAAACCGAGACCCGGGAAGCCGCGCCCGTCGCGCCTGAACCCGCAGTGCGCGGCTACTTTTTCCTGGTGCTGGGCGGTTTGAGCCTGTTGTTTTGGGGCGCAGCACATGCCCCCTTCGTCCCCTACAACGTGCGTGAGCTGTTTGGGCAGGATGCCTACTGGTGGGCTGCGCCGCTGCTTGCGCTGGCATGCGTCTGGCTGGCCGTGTGGCCGTTGTGGCTGGCACGGCGCACGGTGTCTGGCGGCATGCGTGCCGGGCAAGTGCTGCTTGGTTTGATATTTTATGGTGTCGTCGTGTTTGGGCTGCTATGGACGGCGGTGCCGGTTGAAAGCCTGCACGATCTGGTCGGTAGCCCAGTGCTGAACTGGCCGGGACAGTGGGAAACCGGGCTGCGCTGGGTAGCACTGGCGGCGGTGCCCGGTTCCTTGTTGTATCTGGCCGCGCAAACGGTGCGCCGCTGGCGTGGAAAGCATCTGGGTGCGTTGCATTTTTGGGCGGCGCTTCCGGTGCTGCTGTTGGCTTACTGGGGTGTAATGATCGAGGCCGCGACCGACAACCTGACCGAGCTTATTGCCACCCCGCAGCCGCTGGCATTTGCCGCATTATGTGTCTGGCTCTACAGCCTGTTTTTCGTTGCGGCTTTGTTTGCCTCTCCCGTGAGCAAAGCGCAGCGCAGCGCACGCTTGATCGGATTGCTGATCTCGCTTCCTTTGGCTATCGGGTTGTTGCACCTTGGGCTGGCAGATGAAATCGATAAATACGGCCAGCAGTTTTCAGCCCTGCAGTTTCTGTTGAGCAGCGATCGCCAGCATTACGCCTCCCAGCCTGTCATCTGGCTGCGTTACAGTGTGTTGCACACGCTTGTCATTGCAACGCTTGCCTTCATACAATGGCCGTTCTTCCGTTCCGCACCCTCCCAGCGTCCCCCTTCTCATGGCCCTGATTGACGTTTTTAATGGCGATGCCGATGGCATCTGCGCGTTGCACCAACTGCGCCTGGTTCACCCCGCCGAGTCCGAACTGGTGACCGGCCCCAAACGCGACATCAGCCTGCTGAAACGGGTCAAGGCGCAGGCAGGCGATCAGGTCACCGTACTTGACATTGCGCTGTCGAAAAACCGCGAGGCGCTAGACGGCTTGCTGGAAGCAGGCGCGCAAGTGCGGTATTTCGACCACCACCAGCCAGGCGACATACCCGTTCATCCACATTTCGAGCCGCACATCGACACCGATGCCAACGTCTGCACCAGCCTGCTGGTGAATCAGTATCTGGGTGGCAAACAATTGGCGTGGGCGGTGGTCGCTGCGTTTGGCGACAACCTGGCCGACGCCGCGCGTCAGGCTGCCTTGCCGCTGGGATGGTCCACCGATCAACTGGCGCATTTACAGTCGCTGGGCGAATGCCTCAACTACAACGGCTATGGCGAGACGCTCGACGATCTGTTTTTCGACCCCGCCGAGTTGTATCGTCAGCTGCGTCCCTATGCCGACCCTTTTGCCTTCATCGCCGAGTCAGCGGCGTATCAAACGCTCAATACGGGTTACCAGAGCGATATGGCGCGCGCCGTTGCTGTCAATGCGGCGGAGACGCGCGCCAGCGGCCGTATTTTCATGCTGCCCGCAGAGAAATGGGCGCGGCGGATTTCCGGCGTATTTGGCAACCAGCTCGCGGTCGAGTCGCCCACGCAGGCGCATGCTGTGCTCACGGCCAAAGCAGACGGCGGCTATGTGGTGAGCGTGCGCGCACCGATGGTGGCCAAATCGGGGGCCGACACCTTGTGCAGTCAGTTTGAAACCGGCGGTGGGCGCAAAGGCGCGGCCGGCATCAACCATCTGCCCGAAGCCGAGCTCGGTCGCTTCAATGCGGCTTTTTTCGACATTTATCGCTGAACTCCGGAATCGACATGAACCAGCTCATTGCACCTTACGGCGGCACCCTCATCAACCTGATCGACCCGGCTAAAAGTGAATCGCTCAAGCAGGAAGCACTCAGTCTGCCCTCGCTAGATCTCGACTGGCGCCAGCAATGCGAGCTTGAGATGCTGATGAGCGGCGCCTACTCACCGCTCAGCGGATTCATGACGCGCGCGCAATGCGCAAGCGTTGAATCCCGGCAGCAACTCGACGATGGCACTTTCTGGCCGTTGCCGGTCACGCTGACCTGCAATCCTAAAAATGCCGCCACATTGAAAGCGGGGGATCGCGTTGCCCTGCGCGATGGCGAAGGTTTCATGCTGGCTATCCTCACGCTGAGCGAGGTGTGGGAAGACGCGGGCGTCTGGCACTTGGGCGGCGCACTGGAGGGTGTTGCGCTGCCGCCGCATCCCGATTTTTCGAACCTGCGCGCCACCCCCGCTGAACTGCGCGCGCTATTCAGCCGCCGTGGTTGGCGTCGCGTGGTGGCGTGGCAGGCGCGTCAACCGATGCATCGCGCGCAGTATGAGTTTTGCCTGAAAACCGCGATCGAAAGCGAAGCCAATCTGCTGCTGCATCCGCAGGCGGGTGGCGACATTACCGATGCCCCGGCGTACTTTGGTCTGGTGCGCAGCTTTATCACCATCCGTGAGCGCTTTCCTGCGGCGTCCACCCAGTTGTCTCTGCTGCCGGCGCCGCCGCGCGAAGCGAGTGTGCGCGCGCTGCTGCTGCGCGCCATCGTTGCCCGCAATTACGGCTGTGGTCTGTTGATCGCAGGGGGGGAACATCAGCCAGATGGCGATTGCCGTCGCGGTGCCGACCTCAGTCGGCCCACCGCCGATTGGCCGATAGCCGAGCTGGCGGAAAAAATCGGCGTGCGCCTGATTGCTTATCCGCGCATGGTGTATGTGGAAGATCGCGCCGAGCACCTGCCTGAAGCCGATGCCCCGGCAGGCGCACGCACGCTCACCTTGTCCGGCGACGAGTTTCAGCGCCGCATGCAGGCCGGGTTGAAAATACCTGACTGGTACAGCTTCCCCGAAGTGCTGGCCGAACTGCATCGGCAAACCCCGCCGCGCGATCGGCAGGGCTTTACCGTGTTTTTCACCGGCTTGTCCGGTGCCGGGAAATCCACCCTGGCGCGTTCACTGGCAGCGCGGCTGATGGAAATGGGCGGTCGCTGCGTCACCCTGCTCGACGGCGATATCGTGCGTCGCCATCTTTCATCCGAACTGGGCTTTACCAAGGCGCACCGCGACATCAACGTGCGCCGCATCGGCTTCGTCGCAAGTGAAATCACCAAGAATCGCGGTATTGCGATTTGCGCGCCGATTGCGCCCTACCGTCAGACCCGCCGCGACGTCCGCAGCATGATTGAAGCCGTCGGTGGCTTCGTCGAAGTCTACGTTGCCACGCCGATCGAAACCTGCGAAGGCCGCGACCGCAAGGGGTTGTATGCCAAGGCGCGGGCGGGTCTGATTCCCGAGTTCACCGGCGTGTCGGACCCCTATGAGATTCCGGAGAAACCGGAACTGGCGATCGATACCACCGGACTCGGAATCGACGAAGCCGTGCAGCAGATCTTGCTTAAGCTGGAGCACGAAGGCTATCTGCGCTGACTAGGGAAGCCGGTGTAAAAAAAGCCGACGCATCGCGTCGGCTTTTTTGTGGGGGCCGGAAAAGCGATCAGGCAGCTTTGCGGCGGCGTGCAACACCCATACCCAACACGCCCAGACCCAGCAGCGCAAGCGTGGCGGGTTCGGGCACGCCATTGTCGACATCCGGAATCTGTGCGCCGAAACCATCCAGGTAGACGTAGCCGAGGTGAGCCGTCGGGTCACAGTCGGTAGCCAGCACCGTGAGGCGGAAATCATGCCCTTGCAGCGAGCTGTCGATTGCCAGCTGTTCAATCTGCCATACCGGTGTGTAGTAATAGGAGCCAGCCTGGCTGAATCGGCCATCGACCGCACTGAATTCAGCGCTGTAAATGCGGGAAATGATGTCAATGCCCGTCGTCAGATCGGTCAGCTGGATTTTCATGCCGGCGGCCTGCTCGGCACTGTGGGCGCCTTCGAGCACGGACATCCAGGCAAAGAAAATGTTGGACTCGGTGTAATTGGTAACCGTCTGGCTGACAACGGACAAATGGCCGCCATCAATGGTGTTTTCCACGCGGTAAGCGTAATTGCCGGAATAAACGGTGTTCGCCATTGATGCGCCAATGATCGGATCGAGGCCGGAAGTAACAATCGCAGAGCGGCCTGTCGCGCCGTTCAGGTAGGTGCTGGGATCCAGCGTGCTCAAATTGCCGTTGCGCGTGGCTGTGCCGACGGACCAGCTATTGGTGTTGCCGTCTTCAAAGCCGCCATTGACAAATGCCGCGGAGAAAGCCGGGCCGGAGACCATCAGGGAGAGGGTCAGGGCTATTGTGGTTTTTTTCATGAGGTTGCTCCCAGGTGTGTATGAATAAAAATCAGCAGGGTTTGGAATGGCTAACGGAGATGTTTTAACTTCGAAGCGTTCTCCAGGGCGCCCTGATCACACAAAGAGCAGACAGGAGCCGCGCCGTACCTGACATGAATAAAGCATTGACCATGCCAGAAATAGCGTTCTGTTATTAAATGTATTTAATAACAATGTGTTGCGTGTTTTTTGTGGGGGTGGTACAGCGTCGATTAACCGGCAGCATCACCCATGCTGTAAAAAAAACCGACAGCAGGTGGGTATATGTTGAGAGGACTGGAGATGCATTTACGCGGACTCCGGAATTCGATTTGGCGTGACCTTGCGGGGGTGGAATCAGGTCTGGTCACGACATCCTCGCCAAGGTGGCCCTGAGGACAGGCAGCCCTGAAAGCCTGACCGGAGGACATCAAGTGTGGTGAGGCAGAGGTCGACGGCCACCGAAAAGGCGTGGCATTAGCGAACCGGCGATCATGCCTGCTGCGCTGGCCAGCAAGCCGACAAACTGCGGCGGCAAAGCGGCTTCGGGCGCAATGAACTCCATCGCGATCCAGGCCGTCAGGCCCAGCACGATAGACAGCCCGGCGCCGGCATTGTTGGCGCGCTTCCAGTAGAGCCCAGCCACCAGCGGTACGAAGGCGCAGGCCAGCGTGATCTTGTAGGCGTTGGCGACCATGGTGTGGATGCTGGTTTCGCTTTGCAGCGACCACAGCGAGTAGACGACGACCAGCAGGGTGAAGACGACGACGACGCTGCGGGTGATCCACAGCAGTTTTGTCTGGCTCATGCGGTGGTGCGGCATGAGTTCCTTGATGATGTTTTCAGAAATGGTGACCGAAGGCGCGAGCAGGGTGCCGGAGGCGGTGGACATGATGACCGAG
>MGZO01000101.1:0-8036 GCA_001802655.1 Hydrogenophilales bacterium RIFOXYD1_FULL_62_11 | reverse complement strand
GCGCGTACAGCGGCAGATGGGCTTTGACGAAGGCGGGCAGCACTTGCTGCGCGTCTTCTGCCAGCAGGCTGGTGGTCAGCACCGGGTCAACCAGGGTGGCGGCATAGGTCAGGTAAATCGGCACGGCGGCGAAAGCGAAATACAACACGCCGCCGATGACCGTGCCCCACACGGCGATACGCTCGTTTCTCGAAGCGTTGGCGCGCTGGAATACGTCCTGCTGCGGAATCGAACCGAGCCCCATGGTCAGCAGGCCGGCGATGAAGGTGACAATCGCCGCCCATTCCAGCGGCGGCCAGAAGCTGAGTTTTCCTGCTGCCGTGGCGTGCGCGATCACCGGCGCAACGCCGTTGACGGCGGGCATGTCGCCCACCAGTTTCGCGATCCACAGCAGGCCGGCGACGATCACCGTCATCTGCACCAGCGTGGTCAGCGCTACCGACCACATGCCGCCGAACAGGGTGTACAGCAGCACGACAGCCGCGCCGATGTAGATGCCCTGTGCCTGGGTGATGATGCCGTCGGATAGCACGTTGAACACCAGTCCCAGCGCCACCACCTGCGCCGACACCCAGCCCAGATAGGACAGTGCAATCGCCAGCGAAATCACCATCTCGACTGGCCGGTTGTAGCGATCGCGGAAATAGTCGCCCAGCGTCAGCAGCTTCATGCGATAGAGCCGGCGGGCGAAAAACAGGCCGAACAGGATCAGCGCGAGCGAGGCGCCAAAAGGATCGGCAATCGTGCCACCGAGGTTCTCCTCGAGAAACGTGGCGGGGATGCCGAGCACGGTTTCGGCGCCGAACCAGGTGGCGAACACCATCGCCACGACCACGATCATTGGCAAAGAACGTCCGGCGGTGATGTAGTCGCTGGCGGAGTGAACCTTGGTCGCGGCGTAGAAACCGATGCCGAGCGAGACGATGAGATAGGCAATGACGAAGCCGATCAGCATGGCGAGTCCTTATCGCAGAATGAAGTAAAGGGCGGCAGCCGTTAAGGTGGCGAGCAGGCCGGCGATGACACCGAGCCAGCGGTTGCGGGCGTGTTGTTGCTGCAACATGAGGAGGAGGCCGGTTTCCAGCTGCGTCAGGCGATTTTCGTTCAAGGCCTGATGCGCCAGGCGCGGCAGTTGCGGCAGCAAGGCGGCCCACTTGGGTGCTTCGGTCTTGAGGTTGTTGACCAGGGCGCGCCAGCCCATCTGCTCATCCATCCAGCGTTCGAGAAAGGGCTTGGCGGTTTTCCACAGGTCGAGCTCGGGGTCGAGCTGGCGACCGAGCCCCTCGATATTGAGCAGGGTTTTCTGCAATAAAACCAGCTGCGGCTGAATTTCCACGTTGAAGCGGCGCGAGGCCTGGAACAGCTGCAGCAGCACGCGGCCAAAGGAAATATCCTTCAGTGGGCGGTCGAACACCGGCTCGCACACGGCGCGCACCGCGGCTTCGAGCTCGTCGATGCGCGTATCGGCCGGCACCCAGCCGGATTCCAGGTGTGCCAGCGCCACGGCTTTGTAGTCGCGCTGGAAAAAGGCGAGGAAGTTGCGCGCGAGGTATTGCTTGTCGACCTCGGTCAGCGTGCCCATGATGCCGAAATCGAGTGCGATGTACTGCTCGGAACCGGCGCGTACCAGGATGTTTCCGGGGTGCATGTCGGCGTGAAAAAAGCCGTCGCGGAACACCTGGGTGAAGAATATCTCCACCCCGCGTGCGGCGAGCGCGGGAATGTCGGTGCCGGATTCGCGCAGGCGCTCGATCTGGCTCACCGGGATGCCATCCATGCGATCCATCACCATCACGTCGCGGGCGCAGTAATCCCAATACACCTCAGGCACGCGCAGCAGCGGCGAGTCCTTGAAGTTGCGCCGCAGCTGCGAGCAGTTGGCGGCTTCGCGCATCAGGTCGAGCTCGTCTCCCAGATGCTTTTCAAATTCATCGACCACTTCGCGTGGGCGCAACCGCTTGCCGTCGGCAAACAGCTTTTCGACCAGGCCGGCGGCGGCGTAGAGCAGCGACACGTCGTGCGCGATCACCGGCGCGATGCCGGGACGCAGGACTTTGACGGCGACGGCGGTGCCATCGTGCAGGCGCGCGAAATGCACCTGCGCCACCGAGGCCGAGGCGACCGGCGTGGCGTCGAACTCGGCGAAAACGTCGGCCAGGGGTTTTTTGTATGTTGCTTCCAGCGTGGCGATCGCTTCAATCGACGGGAACGGCGGTACCCGGTCCTGCAGCAGCGCCAGTTCGTCGGCAATGTCGAGCGGAATCAGATCGCGGCGGGTGGAAAGCATCTGCCCGAACTTGACGAAGATCGGGCCGAGGGCTTCCAGGGCGAGGCGCAGACGCATTCCGCGCGGCTGGGTCAACGGCCGCCAGAACAGCAGCGCACGGAGCAGCCAGCGCAGGGGGCGCACGCGTTCGTGACCCAGAAAGAATTCTTCCAGGCCAAAGCGCAGGCCAACGCTGAGGATGCGAAGCAGGCGCAGCAGTTTCATGGCTGGCGGGTTTCCTGCAGGCGTGCGGCAATCAAGTTCAAGCGCGCTTCCAGCCGCGCGGCGTCGTCGGCCAGCGTGTCCACTGCGTGGTTAAAGCGCGCGACATCCACACGGCGCGCCATCATTTCCACCTCCTCGACCACATACTCGCTGGCATTGCGCCCGAGCGCGGACGCGCTGTGGGCGATTGCGGCGAGCGCATCACGGCCGACCGCATGCAGGCGATGCGCGGCAATGTCGCCGACCAGCGGCGCGAGGTCGGCTTGGATATCCCAGCTCAATTGCTTGAACACGCGGTCAAGCGTGGCGAGCAGCGCGGGGTCGCCGCTGTATTCCGCGTGGCGCAAGGCCTCGCGGCCAAAAAACGGTAGCCGGGCGAAAAGCGCAGGGGTGGGGCGGATGACGGCGTCGGGGCAGTCGAAGGGCGCTTCGGAAAAATAGCCGTCGTCGGCAATCCTGAAATCGGCCTGTGCCAGCGTCAGATCGAAACGTACGCTTGCCCCGGCGTGGCGCAACAAAGCCTCCGCCGCGCCGGGGGTCTGACGCAGCAGGTGATTGAGGCTGCGCTTGATCAGGTTTGTGGTGAGTGAACCCAGCGCGATCAAGCCTTGACGCGCCACGCTAAACCTTGAAGCCTTTATGTAGCGCGACGACACCCGCCGTCAGGTTGTGATAGCTGACCTTGGCGAAACCCGCGGTTTCCATCATGGCCTTGAGTTCGTCCTGCCCCGGATGCATGCGGATCGACTCGGCCAGATACTGGTAGCTGCCCGCGTCCTGCGCCACCAGCTTGCCCATCAGCGGCAGCAGCTTGAATGAATAAAGGTCATACGCCGGTTCCAGCGGTTTCCATACTTTGGAAAACTCCAGCACCAGCAGCCGCCCGCCCGGTTTCAGCACACGGTTCATCTCGGCCAGCGCCTGATCCTTGTGCGTCATGTTCCTGAGGCCGAACGCCACCGACACGCAGTCGAAATAGTTGGAAGGGAAGGGCAAGCGCTCACCGTCGCACTGCACGGCAGGCGGGGTCTTGCCTTCGTTGAGCATGCGGTCGCGGCCTTCGCGCAGCATGGAAAAGTTGATGTCGGTGAGCAGCACGGTGCCGGTGGTGCCGACTTCCTTCAGAAACAGCCGGGTGAGGTCGGCGGTGCCGCCGGCCACGTCGAGCACTTTCATCCCCGGCCGCAGCCCGGCCTGCGCCACGGCAAAGCGCTTCCACAAGCGGTGCAATCCCGCCGACATCAGGTCGTTCATGAGGTCGTATTGCGCGGCGACGGAGTGGAAGACTTCAGCGACCTTAGCGGCTTTGTCGGACTCGGCCACCTGCTGGTAGCCGAAATGGGTGGTTTTATCCATGGCAGACGGGCTCAACGAATCAGCCCGGAATTCTAACAGCGCGCGGGCTGACGCGGGTTTGGCGCGAAGGATTGGGTTGTCATTAATCAGTCATATTGCTGTCATAGTATGGCTGTCTTTGAAACAGGGCTGGAGTCAGCATGGCTGCCAATATTTTGCTGGTTGAAGACGAACCGGGTATTCAGGAATTACTGAAATTCAATCTTGCGCAAGCCGGCCATTCGGTGACGGTGACCGGGGATGCCGAGAATGCGCTGAAGTTTCTCAAAAGCAGCCTGCCGGACGTGATCCTGCTCGACTGGATGCTGCCCGGCATGTCGGGCATCGACTTGTGCAAGCGCCTGCGTGCGGACGAACGCTACCAACCCATCCCGATCATCATGCTGACCGCGCGCGGCGAAGAGCGCGACAAAGTGCTTGGGCTCGATACCGGTGCCGACGACTACATTACCAAACCCTTTTCGCCACGTGAGCTGGTGTCGCGCATCAAGGCCGTGCTGCGCCGTCGCGCGCCGCAAATGACCGATGAGCCGGTGGAAGTCAATGGCCTGCGGCTCGACCCGACCAGTCATCGGGTGGTTGGCAAAGGCCAGCCGCTGGATCTGGGGCCGACCGAATTCCGCCTGCTGCATTTCTTCATGACGCACACCGAGCGGGTTTATTCGCGCGCCCAGTTGCTCGACCAGGTGTGGGGCGACGACGTGTTTGTCGAAGAGCGCACGGTTGATGTTCATATCCGCCGCCTGCGTCTGGCGCTCGAGCCTTCTGGTCATTCCGAGCTGATCCAGACCGTGCGCGGCTCGGGCTATCGCTTCTCGGCCGACGTGGGATAATTCGGCCACAGGGGTTTCAAGTGGTGATCGACATGGGTTTCTGGTGGCGTCCGCTCAGCGTGCTGGCTGGCGTGTTGCTGGTGGCGCTGATGCTGTGGGCAGGTTCCGGCCCGGTTGCCGCGCTGATGTTTCTGGCGGGCATTCAGGCCGTGGTGATGCTGCGGCGGCTGTGGCAGGAATACCGCCTGTCGCGCTGGCTGGAAAATCCCGATGAAGTGACCCCGCCCAATGCCATGGGCACCTGGGGCGATATTTTTTACCGCCTCGAAAAACTCCAGCGTCGCCAGCGCAACAGCCGCAGTGAGCTCACCAATGCGCTGGAACAGTTCGAACATGCCGCCACGGCCGTGCCCGATGGCATGGTCATCCTCAATGACAAGGATCAGATCGACTGGTGCAATCCGGCCTCGCGTAAATACATGGGCCTGGATTGCGAACGCGACCGTGGCCAGTTCATCCGTTATTTGCTGCGGCAGGCGCATTTTCTCGAGTTTCTCGATGCGGCTGACTATTCGCGCCGGCTGGTGTGCAAATCGCCGCTGAATCGGGAAGTCACCCTGTCGCTGCAGCTGGTGCCGTTTGGCGAAGGCAAAAAACTGCTGGTTGCGCGCGACATCACTGAACTGGAACGTGTCGACGCCATCCGTCGCGACTTCATCGCCAATGTCTCGCACGAATTGCGCACACCGCTCACTGTCGTAGGCGGCTTCGTTGAAACCCTGGCCGATGCGCCGACGCTGCCCGCCAGCGAATCGCGCCGCTATTTTGATCTGATGCTCGACAATACCCGGCGCATGCAACATCTGCTGGACGATCTGCTCACGCTGTCACGGCTGGAAAGTGCCGACCACAACCTGAAGGATGAAGTGGTTAGCGTGCCCGAGCTGGCACGGGTGCTGGCGGCCGAAGCCGAATCGCTGAGTGGCGGCCGCCACCGTATCGGCCTCGACATCGCCTGCGATGCCAATGTACGCGGCAGTCTGCAGGAAATCCGCAGTGCGCTGGGTAATCTCGTTTCCAATGCCGTGCGCTACACCCCCGAGGGCGGCGACATCACCCTTGCCTGGAAGCTGCGCAATGGCGAAGGCGTGTTTGCCGTGGTCGATACCGGCGAAGGCATCGCTGCCGAGCATATTCCGCGCCTCACCGAGCGGTTTTATCGCGTGGACCGCAGCCGTTCGCGGGAAACCGGCGGCACCGGATTGGGCCTCGCCATCGTCAAGCATGTGCTCACGCGTCACGGTGCGCATCTTGAAATCCGCTCCACGCCGGGCAAAGGCAGCACCTTTGCGGCGGTCTTTCCCGAGTCGCGTCTGATTATTGCGCAGCCTTCTGCGACGGTGATTCCGTTTCCGGCGCTGGAGCAAGCCGCCGGGTAAGCGACTGCGCCAGCTGCGCGCGCAACGCTTCGGCCTGAGGCACGGCGTGGCGTTTGCCGTGAGCGGATTTCTGCCCCCACACCGGGTTGGGAAAATGCGGATCGTCGGCAAAACGCGGAATCACGTGCCAGTGCAGATGCGGCACCACATTGCCGAGCGAGGCGAGATTGATCTTGTCGGGCTGCATCACCTCGCGCAGCGCCGCTTCGGCTGCAAACACCACCCGCATCACCGCTGCTTGTTCGATCGGCGGCAGGTCGGTCATTTCCTTGACGTGGGTATTCAGAATCACGCGCAGAAAACCGGGGTAGTCCGGCTCGTCAGCGAGGACGACGCGGCAGGCGGCGTCGCGCCACAAGACGGCGCCGCCGTCGGCCAGGCAGAGCGGGCAATCGGGTTTATTCATGGGGAATCCTTGCTTTTTGCTTGCGCGCGAGTCCAGTGAAAGGGCGCCTTGAGGATGGCAGAGAGGCCACGCCACAGCAGTTTTCCGGAGCCCTGCGCCGAGGTGCGGGTGGCGCGCAGCGCCAGATAAAATGCCAGCGAAAAACTGACCAGGAGGTTGACCATGCCGATCAGGAACACCCCCGCAATGGAAACCAGGACGACGGACAACGGCAGATGCCAGTCGTACGCCTGTAAGGCGTAGCCGAGGTTGGCGGCGGAAAAGGCGATATGGCGGATGTCGAGCGGCAAGCCCGAGAGGTGGCCAAATGCGCTGGTCAGGCCGAGATAAAAGCCAAAGAAAAGGTTGCCCATGATGCCGCCGAGATGTTCCCGCAGGTAATCGACGATGCGCTGCCAGGCACGCGCGCCGAGCAGGCGCGGCGGCAGTGTCAAATTTGCCAGCCGCTCGGGGATGCGCTGGTAAATCGTTTTGTTGTCGTAGTAACCGCTGACGATGCCGGCAAGGAACAGACCGATGCCGGCAACGGCTGCGTAAAACAGCGCGGCGCTGCCGACGGGATTGATCTCGGCCAGCAGTTCGGCGGCCTTGTCCGTGCTGAACGTGGCGTGGCCTGCCGTCGCCAGTGCCAGCGCGATCAGGGCTGCGGTGGCGAAGGCAAACAGCATGTTGCCGAAAATGGCCGCAGCCTGTGAGCGCCACACTTTGTCGGCAAATTCGGCGATCAGTTTTTGCTGCGCCTGATGGCTGCGCACTTCGGCCAGGGTATGGGCGAACAGGCTTGCAGTCATGGCGGGTTGCTTGGTGGCAATGGTCAGGTGCAGCAGGTAAATCAGCACGAACCCCAGCGCGTAATTGAGGCTGACCAGCAAGGCCTCCTGCAGCGGCGCCAGGTGCAGGTCGACCAGGCGCGATTTCAACAAGGCCATGGCGGCGACGATGACGCCCGCGCCGCTGGCCGACCAGAACAGTTTGTTGAGGGCCGCACGGCTGTCGGCCACGTAATGCTCGCCGGTCTGGCTGGCAAACAGGCTGATCTGGCGGGCGAGGCGGCCGCCGGTGTCGCGGATCAGGCTGCTGATGCGATAGCGCTCAGCGCTGGCTTCGATCAGTTCGATGAACAGTCTGACCAGTGGCGCGTAGGGGGATTCAGCCACCGGTTCAGCGTCCGGGTGCGGGTTGGTCGAATCGTCGATCAAGCGAATCAGCGTGCGCATGCGCCGCATCTGCTGCATCAGGCGGTTCGACTGCAAGGTGAGTTCGATGCTGGTGCCCACTTCGTTTTTGCGGCGGTTCACGCGCTCGAGTGCCGCTTCGCATTGCTCCAACAGAACATCGATCTGCCGGGTGTCGTCGACCTGGTCGCGCAGCCAGCTATCCACTTCATGATGCAGGGCGAGAAACGGCGAGTCGTACTCTTCCAGAACGGGATCGATCCGCAGCAGCTCGGGGTCGAGCCCGCCTGCAGCGATACGGTGCGCGAGCGAACTGATCGCATTGGTGAGCACACCCGGTGGGTCGCGCCGGAACAGGGCGCGAACCTGCATCCGTTCGCACAGTTGTTGCCATAC